>NZ_JBHXRW010000007.1:0-213564 GCF_042716635.1 Streptomyces sp. NPDC058664
CACCGCCCCAGCCGGGTGACGGGCCCCCCGTGCGGCGGCGGGGGGGGTTACTCCCGGCCGGGCGCGCGGGGCGCCGCGGGGGCCGGCGGGGGGGCCCCCCGGGGTGGGCGCGCCGCCACCGCCGCCCCGCCCCACCACGGGTCACGAACAGGCCGACACCGACGAAGTCGTACGCGCGGTCGCCGGTCATGGCCGGTTCGAAGTCGAAGAGTCCGGTCAGGCGCCACCCGTCGGGATCGACGAGGAAGTGCTGCCGCATCACCTCGGTGTGCAGCAGGGACCGGTGCGGGGCGCGCGGCAGCGGGACCGCGTCGAGGAAGTCCGGGATCTGCTCGAGCCAGCCGTCCGGGAGTCCGTGCGCGCGCTGCTGTTCCACGGCGCCCGCTCGCCTGCGGTCCAGGAAGCCGCCCCAGTCCCCCGGGCCCAGGACGTCGTCGAGGGGGCCGGGATCGAGGGAGTGGAGCACGGCGACGGCCTCGCCGATCTCGGTGACGAGCCGTTCCCGGTGGGCCGGCGGTATGCGCTCCCAGGCGTGGGCCAGGTTCTCGCCGCGGAGCCGGGACATCAGGACGAACCGCCAGCCGTTCTCGTACGCGCCGGACTCGCGCACCCGCGGCGTCGCCACGGGGAGCCGCCCCTGGAGGTGGGCCAGGACGCGCCCCTCGGCGACGCCGTCCCGCGCGGCGGCGCCGGGGAACAGTTTGAGGACGTGCTCGTCGCCCACCGCGTACACCGGCTGGGACCCGTCGGGGAAACGCGTCAGCGGCGCGCCGGCCAGACCGAGGCGGGCGCACAGGTCCTCCGCTCCGGGCCGCATGACCGTCTCGTCGGTCACGACGGCGTCCCACTGTTCGCCTGTTTCCACCGGAGGCAGCATGATCGGGACCGTAGGCCGCCCGTGGACGGGAGGCAACGGGATTTCGGACGCGGAGGCGCTTCGGGGGCTACGCCAGGTCGACCCGGGCAGGGGTCTCGTCGAGGAAGCCGCCCGACTGGTGCTGCCACAGCTTGGCGTACGCGCCCTCCGCGGCGAGCAGTTCGTGGTGCGTGCCCCGCTCGACGATGCGTCCGCCGTCGAGGACGACGAGCTGGTCCATGCCGGCGACCGTGCTCAGCCGGTGGGCGACCACGAGGGCCGTCCGCCCGTCCATGAGGCGCCAGAGCGCGTCCTGGACGAGGATCTCGCTCTCCGAGTCCAGGGCGCTGGTCGCCTCGTCGAGCAGCAGGATCGGCGCGTCGCGCAGAACGGCCCGCGCGAGGGCGACCCGCTGGCGCTGGCCGCCGGACAGCTTCACCCCGCGCTCGCCCACCATCGTGTCGAAGCCGTCGGGAAGCGTGTCGACGAACTCCGTGACGTGCGCCGCCTCGGCCGCCCGGCGGATCTCGGCGTCGGTGGCGTCCGGCCGCGCGAAGGCGATGTTCTCCCGCAGCGTGCGGTGGAACATCGCCGGGTCCTGCGGCACATAGGCGATCAGGCCGCGCAGTTCGGCCTGTCGCAGCCTGCTGATGTCCTGTCCGCCGATCGTGATCCGGCCACCGTCGATGTCCGTCATCCGCAGCAGCAACCGGGTGAGCGTGGTCTTGCCGCCGCCGGACCGGCCGACGAAGCCCACTTTCGCGCCGCTGGGCACGGCCAGGTCGAGTCCCTCGAAGAGCGGCTTCGCGCCCGCGTGGGCGAAGGTCACCTTCTCGAAGCGCACGTCGGCACCCTCGGAGAGGAGCGGTTCCGGCACCTCCGGGTCCCGTACGGTCGGCGGGGTCAGCAGCAGTTCGGTGAACTGCGCGGCCTCGGTCATCGAGCTTTCCAGCCGGCGGTAGATCTGGTTGAACTCGAACATGATGCGGGTGGCGTTGGAGTAATAGGTGAAGGCGACGACGACGGCCTCGGCGCCGTGCTCTCCCGCGCCGAGCGAGAGGGCGAGCACCAGGCCGATCACGTTGGTCAGTACGGACATCGGTGCGATCAGCGTGTCGATGCGCAGGTTGCCGTAGTCCCACGAACGCAGCGTGAGGCGGCGCGATTCGGCGACGCGGGAGCGGTGTTCGGCGGCCTCGCGTTCCTCGGCGGCGAACGACCGGACCGTGTCCATGTTCATCAGGCTGTCGGCGACGTGGCCCGACACCCGGGCGATCGCCTCCTCGCGCTCGTCGACGAGCGCCTGTCTGCGCCGGATCAGGGGCCGCACGCACAGCGTCGTGACCGCGATCATCGTCAGGAGTCCGACGACGAGCAGCGGGTCGTACGTCCACAGGATCACCGACGCGAACAGGAGGGGCACGAACTTCCCCATGACGGAGAAGGTGAGCGTGTCGACGAACTCCTCGAAGCGGGAGGCGAAGCTCAGGACCCGCTTGGTCAGCGAGCCGGCGAAGTTGTCGTGGAAGAAGGCGGCGTCCTTGGCGAACAGCGCGTCCATGCCGATCACGTACAGGTGCTCGATGCCGAGGGCGTCGAGCCGGTTCAGGCAGTGCAGTCCGACGCGCCACAGCGCCTCGGCGAACAGCAGGACCCCGGCGAAGGCGAGGACGTAGGGCAGCATCGGGCCGACGCCGCCGCCGGTGTCCCCCGCGACGCGGCCGACGAGCTTCGCGACGACCAGCGGCACGATGTAGAAGATCCCGATGTTGCCCAGTGCCGGAAGCAGCATCGCGGGAACCGTCCAGCGTTTGAGCCGGATCAACTCCCGTCCGTAATAGCGAAGTGCGAGGAGCACCGAGCCCTTGCTGTGCGAACTTTTGCGCGATTCAGGCGTTCCCATCCCAACCCTGTCTTGTCGTGTGGAACTGGACAAGATCGGCAGTGTTCCGTGCGAACGCTCGCGCCGTCCAAGGGTTATTACCGGCCGCACAATTCCGGCCCGGCACACCGCGGCGGTGTTCGGCGCCCGGTTCGACATCAGGGGCGTACGGGGGGAGATCCGCCGGCGCTCGGGCAAGGAGAGGATCGAGGCTCCCGAAGCACACGAGGTGAGAGCAGAGGGATGACGGACAACGCCGATGCGCGAAGTGCCGCGGAGATCGTGGCCGGGGAATGGCGATTCCTCCTTGACGGGAGTCACGACCTGATCGACGCGGAAACCGTCCGCGCGGCTCATGCGCAGCCGCGACTGCGACAGCTCCTCCCCCTGGTGAGTCACGGAGTCATGTACTTCAGTGGCTGCACCGGAATGCCGGTCGCTCATGTCGGGGGGCAGGTCTGCCCGCGAGGTGCCGACGGGCGGTTCCGGGTGCGCGGGCCCAAGGGCGTGGGGACCATCGGCAGGGCGGAGACCCTGGAGGAGGCGTTCGCGCTGGTGGTCGCCGGCCTCCCGGAGGAGTGCGGGCCCGCCGCGCTCGGAGGCGCGGGCCGGGTCTGACCGCGGGAGCCGGCGGAACGGCCGAGGGGCCGTTCCAGATTGCTCTGGAACGGCCCCTCGACAACGACTCTCTCGAGTCGGGACGACAGGATTTGAACCTGCGACCCCTTGACCCCCAGTCAAGTGCGCTACCAAGCTGCGCCACGTCCCGGTGCCCGTCTGACCTGGGGTTTCCCCTGGCTGGACGCGCATCAGAACAATACCGCACTTTCCCTGGTGGTCACGAACCCTTTCCCGGCGCCCGCCCGGCGGCACGCACGGGGAGCGGTTCGCTCACCCTCCGTGACGCGCCTTCGCGCCGGGGAGCGCATCCGTACGCCGGGCGCCGGGCTTCCGGAATGCCACCCCTTGAGGGGTGAAAGCGCTCATGTGGGGAAGTGGCCGCTCTTCTGTCCATATGCCCGCGCCCGGGTTGCCGTTGGCATGTGGCAGAAAGACGTCCACGGTAACTCCCCTGCGGATCGGGTCGAGCGGACCGAGACCACACGAAACACAGCCGGATTCGATCGTCAAGCGCTCGGGTTTCGGACAAAAATCGTGGCGATATTGATCCGTCCAGGAAAGATCAACACCATGAAGTGGTCGGCCTGTTCGGGACGGGACCACTGCCGATGCACCACCTGTTCGGACAACCGATCAGGCGTTTCGCAGGGAGGGACTCGCGTGGACAGCTACTTCAGCAGTCGACTGCATCATCAACTCAGGCAGACGGTGCGCGACTTCGCCGAGCGTGAGGTCCGGCCACGGATAGCCGAGATGGAGGCCTCCCGTACGGTCCACCACGAGCTGTCCAGGCTGATCGCCGAGCAGGGCTGGCTGGGCGCGACCATCGCCCAGGAGTACGGCGGCATGGGCGCCGGCCATCTGGCCAAGACCATCATCATCGAGGAGCTGTCCCGGGTCAGCGGCGCCATGGGCGCCATGGTCCAGGCCTCACAGCTGGGCACCGCCAAGATCGTCCACTTCGGCAGCGACGAGCAGCGGAAGACCTGGCTTCCGGCCATCGCCGCCGGTGAGTGCCTGCCCACCATCGCGGTCACCGAGCCCGAGTCCGGTGGTCATGTCCTCGGGATGAGCGCCAGCGCGGTGCGCGACGGCGACGACTACGTCCTCAACGGCAGCAAGGTCTTCGTCGGCAACAGCCACGTGGGCGACCTGCACGGAGTCGTGGTCAGGACCGGTCCCGGTTCGAAGGGACTCACCGCCTTCCTGGTCGAATCCGATCGTCCGGGGTTCAGGACCGGCCCGCAGCAGCAGGCCATGGGACTTCACGGCTTCAGCTTCGGCGAGTTGATCTTCGAGAACTGCCGTGTCCCGGCGTCCAACCGGCTCGGCGACGAGGGCGACGGCCTCTCCGTCGCGTACTCCTCCAGCGTGCTCTACGGCCGGGCCAACCTGACCGCCGTCTCGCTCGGCATCCACCAGGCGATCCTGGAGGAGACCACCCGCTTCGCCTCCGAGCGCATCCGGTACGGCAAGCCGCTCCACGACCTGCCCACGGTCAAGCTGAAGCTGGGCCAGATGCAGTCCCGGCTGATGACCGCCCGGCTGGCCGCGTACCACGCCGTGCACCTGCTCGACCAGGGCCTTTCCTGCGACACCGAGCTGATGAACGCCAAGCTCGTCAACGTCGAGTCGGCGATCGACTCCGGCCGCAACGCCATGGAGATCCACGCCGCCGCCGGTCTCTTCACGGACCGGGCCATCGAGCGGTACCTCCGGGACGCGCACCACATCTTCGCCCCGGCGGGCACCTCCGACATCCAGCTCCTCCGGCTGGCCGAGGTCGCCCTCGGCCAGGACAAGGGCAGCTGGTCGGAACGGCTGTCCGAGCTCGTCCGTACGCCCGAACCGGAGCCGGTGCACGCCTGACGCCCCCGGAACGCCGGAAGCCCTGGAACGCCGGGAGCCCCGGTACGGCTGTCGGCCGTACCGGGGCTCCCCGCTCGTCGGATGGCGGCGGTCAGAACATGCCGTCCTCACGCCGGTGGATCTGCTCCATCAGTTCGGCCGCCATCGCCTTGATCGTCTCGAGGCCGGCGCGCCCCCACGGCCGGACGTCGGTGTCGACGACACAGATGGTGCCGAGAGCCACTCCCGTACGGTCGATCAGCGGAGCGCCCATGTACGAGCGGATGCCGATCTCGTCCACGACCGGGTTCCCCGCGAAGCGCGGGTAGTCGCAGACGTCCTCGAGGACGAGCGCCTTGCGCCGCACCACGACGTGCGGGCAGTAGCCGTGGTCACGGGCCATGAAGCGGCCGACGCCGCCGGCGCCCGCGGCTGCCGCGCCCAGGTCGCTGCCCGAGTGGGTGCCCTCGGGGGTGTGCAGGCCCGCGAAGAACTGCCGGTTCTCGTCGATGAAGTTGACCATCGAGAACGGGGCCCCGGTCACGTCCGCGAGACGGTGGGCGAACTCGTCGAACGCCGGCTCCGGCCGCTCCCCGAGACCCAGTTCGCGCAGCCGCCGCACGCGGGCGGGCGCGTCCTTGTCGACGGGGGTCAGCAGGAGGTGACCGGTGGGGTCGTACGTCATGGCGTGGCTCCGTAGCTCGGCACGGTGGCCGGGATGGTGGTGAGCAGATGCTGGACGAGGGTCAGCAGGGTGCGGATGCCGGAGCTGGAGATCCGGGCGTCGCAGAGGACGACCGGCACCTCCGGCCTGAGGTCGAGCGCGGCCCGTACCTCGTCCGGTTCGTAGCGGAAGGAGCCGTCGAACTCGTTGATCGCCACGACGAACCGGATGCCCCGCCGTTCGAAGAAGTCCACGGCGGAGAAGCAGTCCTGGAGCCTGCGGGTGTCGGCGAGGACGACCGCCCCGAGCGCGCCCTCGGAGAGTTCGTCCCACATGAACCAGAAGCGTTCCTGGCCCGGGGTACCGAAGAGGTAGAGCACATGACGGTCGTCGAGCGTGATGCGGCCGAAGTCCATGGCCACGGTGGTCGTGGTCTTGGACTCCACGCCCTCCAGGCTGTCGGTGGCCGCGCCGGCCGAGGTCAGGAGCTCTTCGGTGCTCAGCGGTTCGATCTCGCTGACCGCGCCCACGAGGGTCGTCTTGCCGACGCCGAAGCCGCCCGCCACCAGGATCTTGAGCGCGGTGGGGAAGGGATCGGCCGCGGAACCGTCGTGGCGCTCAGAGCCGTTGTCGTAGGCCATCGAGCACTGCCTCCAGCAAGGAACGGTCGGTTGGGTTGGCGTGGAACCGGGGAGCGCGGGCGGTGAGCGCCCCGCAGTCCACGAGGTCGGAGAGCAGGACCTTGGTGACCACGGCCGGGAGCCGTAAGTGCGCCGCGATCTCGGCCACCGACGTGGGCCCGTCGCACAGCCCGAGGGCCAGGCTGTGCTCGGGTCCCATATGGGCCTGGGGTGACGATCCGGTCGCCATCACCATGGACAGCAGGTCCAGTGCGGTGGTCGGTTTGGTCCGGCCGCCGCTGACGGTGTACGGACGGATCAGCCGGCCGGCCGCGTCGTCGAGCCAGGGCCCTTCCTGGGGGGACGTCACGTTCACCGGCCGATGCCACCCACCACTCCGGCGGCCTGCCGGGCGGGGGTGACCAGGTACGGCCGGACGCTCTTGACGAGCATCGCCATCTCGTACCCGAGGACCGCGGCGTCCGCCTCGCGCCCGGCCAGGACCGCCAGACAGGTGCCGGAGCCCGCGGTGGTGACGAACAGGAGGGTGGAGTCGAGCTCCACGACCACCTGCCGGACCTCACCGCCGTCTCCGAAGCGGGCGCCCGCGCTGCGGCCGAGCGAGTAGAGCCCGGAGGCCAGGGCCGCCATGTGGTCGGCCGCGTCGGGGTCGAGGCCGTGGACGGACTTCACGAGGCCGTCGGAGGAGAGCAGAACCGCGTTGCGGGTGTACGGGACCCGCTGGACCAGTCCGCTCAGCAGCCAGTCGAGGTCCGAGGAATGGCCGGTCGGCACATTGCTCGCCATGATGTCTACTCCTTGTGCGCGTCGCCTGGACGCAGCGATTCGTGGGGGGCGGGCTGGGATTCGGCGAGACCGATGCCGCGCTGGAACGCGGCCATCAGGCCGGGGTCGTGCAGGGTGTGCTCCTCGGGCCTGCGGGCCGCGGGCTCGTCGCGCAGCTGCGGGACGATGTGCTCCTGGGCCCGCCGCTTGGGGAGTACGGGCCGGCCGTGGGCCTCGGGCGCCGGGGGGAGCGGCGACAGAAGGGAGGCCGGCGGGCCGGCGGGGTCGGCGCCGGCCGACCGGTCCGGTACCGCGGGGGTGCGGCCGGAGTCCGCGTACCCGTCCGGCCGTTCACTCGTACGGGGGTGGGCGAGCGGGTCGGCGGCGCGGGGGGCCTCGTGGCGGGCGGGGGCCCACTCCGGGGAGGGCGCGGGCTGCGGTACGGGTGCGGTGGGGGCCGTGCCCATGGCCGCGTGCGCGGGCGCCTGGGGGGGCGCCTGTGTCGTCGTCGGGGCCGTCAGGGGGGCGTGGGCCGGGGTCGCCGTCGGGACGGCGGCCGGGGGCGCGGGCCGGGACGGCGCGTGCGACGGTGACTGCGCCGTCGGCTGGGGCTGCGCCGTCGGCTGGGGCTGCATCTGCACCTGGTTCGGCGGGACCGCGGCGGAACCGGGGGTCGCGGCGGCCTGGCGCTCGTGCTGGGCGAGCCCCTCGGGGTCGGCGCCGAGGAGGCCCTGCGGCAGCACGAGGACGGCCTGGACCCCTCCGTAGATGTTGGACTGGAGGCGTACGGCGATGCCGTGCCGGCGGGCGAGCGCCGAGACGACGAAGAGTCCGATCCGGCCGTCCTGCAGCAGATGCGCGACGTTGACCTGGTCGGGGTCGGCGAGCAGGGCGTTCATCTTGTTCTGCTCGGTGACGGGCATGCCGAGACCGCGGTCCTCGACCTCGATCGCGAGGCCGGCCGTGACGTACTGCGCGCGGAGCAGCACCGTGGTGTGCGGCGCGGAGAACAGCGTCGCGTTCTCGACGAGTTCGGCGAGGAGGTGGATGACGTCGGCCACGGCATGGCCCCGGAGCGTACCGTCGATCGGCGGTACGAGCTTCACGCGCGGGTACTGCTCGACCTCCGCGATGGAGGAGCGCAGCACCTCGGTCATGGTGACCGGGTTCGACCACTGGCGGCGGGAGATCGCGCCGCCGAGCACGGCGAGGTTCTCGGCGTGCCGGCGGATGCGGGTGGCCAGGTGGTCGACGTGGAACAGGCCCTTGAGCAGCTCCGGGTCCTCGACCTCGTTCTCCAGCTCGTCGAGGAGCTGGATCTCGCGGTGGACCAGGGACTGCAGGCGCCGGGCGAGGTTGACGAAGACCTCGACCTTCTGTTCGTTCCCGACGCTGCTGGAGAGCCGGGACGCCTCCACGACGGCCGCCACGGCGGCTTCGTGGGAACGCGTCAGTTCCTGCGAGAGCAGGTCGAACTCGTCGCCGGAGGCGGCGGTCGGCAGCGCGGGGCGGGGCGGCAGCCCCTCGCCCCTGCGCAGCTGTTCGACGACCACACGCAGTTCGCTCTGGCCGCGGGCGCTGGTGCGGCGCAGGGCGTTGCAGCGGTCGAGCACCGCCTTCGCCGCCCGGTCCGCGCCGAGCGCGGCGGCCGTCACGGAGGCGACGGTGAGGGCGGCGGCTCCGGTGAGCGCCGCCCAGAGGCCGGGGGTGGGGCCGGCGCCGGTGGACCGGATGGTGAAGAGGACGGCCGCGGCCCCGCCGAGTGCCACCGCGACGGCGGGAAGCACGGAGGTGCGCAGGAGTTGGGAGCGTATGCGGGCTTCCGTCGTGTGCTGCGGGGAGGAGGGGGAGGAGTGTGCCGGGGGGGCGCTGCTGGTACCGGGGGCGGAGCGGGCGCCTGACCGGCCGTGCCGCCCGCCCTCGCGTCGTTCTGACCGCGAGGCGGGTGCGCGAAGTTGAGACATGAGTGTCCTTGGTACGTGCCCGGGAATCGGCGTACTGCGGGAGGTGCTGCGGGCGTTGTTCAGGGGGTCTCAGGTGACTTTTCGGGGGGCTTTTCCGGAGGATTCTCCGGGGTTTTTCCGGGGGTGGACGACAGGGGTGCGAGGGGCCTACCGATGATCAGCAACCACACACTGTAGTCGTCAACCGTTCATGTGCGGTGCGCAGTTGGCAAACTTACCCGCCGAGCGGCCCGGTCTGGTATCGCCCCTCGCACGACAGGCCGAGAACTGTCGTCCGGAATTCGATGCCGTGGCGTGGAAAGGCGGTCGGGGACCGGGAGCGGAAGAGGACGGAGGCGTTCCCACGCCTCCGTCCGCTACGGGAATCGCCCCCTACCGGAATCCCCCGGCGGGGTGCGGACCGCGCGGGCCGCGCGGGCCGCCAGGGGGCCCGTGCCGCTTCCGGCACACCCGGGCCGCCCGCCCGCCCCGGGCCCGCCGGGCGCCCTTCGGACGTCCGCGCCGGTGCCCGGGTTCGCGGTCACACCCGATCCGGCGACCGCCGGCAGGTGACCGTCGGTAAGAGCCGGGCCTCCCCGGGCGGCGGCCTTACGGACCCTGTCGCCCTCGCGTGCGCCCGAGGTCGAGCGGACGAGGGCGACGCACTCCGTCGCCGGCCTTCCGTCCGGTCGGCGCGGATCCACGGGCCCGGCCCGTCCCCCACCGTCCGATTGGTCTGGTCACCGCGTCTATTGACGGATCGTCACGTAATCGCACAGTGATACGATCTCCGTGCAAGCGGGGCAGGCGGATGAGCGCAGGACGACACCTCCGACTTCGGGGGCATCCAGGTAGGCGTCCCGTTGCGGGCGGTCCGCCGGTCCACCGCATTGACGGGAATTCAGCAACTGGCCGTCGGTCGCCTGAAGAGAGTCTTATGACGGAATACATACAGAACCCGGTGCTCTGGGCTCTGTCGCTCCTCGTTCTTGTCGCCATCGTCGTCCTCGTCCGCCAGCGCAAGGCGGCCAAGGCTCTGAGGCAGCAGATCGACGGGCTCCGGAGCCATTACTCCGATCTGGAGAACCACTACACACAGTCCGTCGAGGCGGCGCAGGAACAGGCCGAGGAAGCGACGAAGACCGTCCTGAAGTCCGCGATGCGGACGCTCCAGGGCCTCGCCGCCGAACAGCAGCTGGTCGTCTCACGGCTGCAGAGCAAGTACGGCGAGTCCGCCATGCTCCAGGACCTGCTCGAGATCGACCACACCAACTCGCAGTTCGGCCGGCGCGCGCAGTCCATCGCCGTGCTCTGCGACGGCTGGCTCGGCCGCCACCGCGACCCGGCGTCCGTGTACGACGTGGTCCGCAGCGCCCAGGGCAGGATCCGGCACTTCCGGCGCGTGGAGATCCTCTCGCGCGTCGACTTCGGCATCACCAGCCGCGCCGTCGAGCCGGTGGCACTGGCGCTGGCCGAGCTCCTCGACAACGCGACCAGCTACTCCAGCCCGGACACCGTCGTCGAGATCAACACCCGTACCGTGCCCAAGGGCGTGTGCATCGTCGTCGACGACGCGGGCGTCGGCATGAGCGACGAGGAGCGGGCCCGTGCCGAGGGGCTGCTCTCCAGCAACCGCGTCACCGGCGTCTCCGGACTCGGCAACCCGCCGCAGTTCGGCTTCGCGGTGATCGGCGTGCTGTGCGAGCGCTTCGGCTTCGAGGTGTCCGTGGACTCGTCCTCCCCCTACGGCGGCGTCCGCGCGGTCGTCCTGCTGCCGCACGAGCTGCTCACCAGCGTGCCGGTGCAGAAGCCCGCCGCGCCGCCCGTGACCACTCCCGACGTACCGCACCCGGGCGGGCCCGAAGCCGTACCCGCGACGCCCTCGGCCGCCGACGACCTGCCGAAGCGGCGGCGCAAGCGGCCGATGGCCATCGTGCACAGCAGTACGCCCGCACAGGCTCCGAGCCGCTCCGACGCCGAAGCGGCGGCGATCATGGGTGCCTTCCAGCGGGGCACGCAGTCCGGCCGGGCCTCCTTCCCGGAGGCGCCGGACCGGACGAGCAGCACATCTGGTGCAAGCAGCGAAGGACATGAGGTCTCGTGAACGACGATCTGTCATGGATGCTCGACAGCGCCCTGGAGATTCCCGGGGCGCTGCACGCGGTCCTGATATCCGCCGACGGCCTGTTGATGGCCAGGTCGAACGACTACGACAAGGACAACGCCGACCGCGTCGCGGCCGCGATGAGCGGTGTGCAGTCGCTGAGCCGCTCGCTCGGCTTCTTCTGCGAGGACCCGCGCGCGCAGTGGCGGCAGACCCTGGTCGAGTTCGACGGCGGCTGGGTCTTCCTGATCTCCGCCGGTGAAGGTGCCTATCTCGGCGTCTCCGCGTCCCCGGACGTCGACATGGCGGACATCACCTTCCGGATGCAGCAGCTCGTCGGCCAGCTCGGCAAGGTGCTCATGACGCCGCCGCGCGAGAACCTCGGCGCGCGCTCATGACGGGACGCGAGGAGTGGGAGCCGGAGGCCGCCGAGCTGGTCCGGCCGTACGTCATCACCAAGGGACGCGGCCTGCCCGACGAGGACCAGCTCTCCCTGATCACGCTGGTGACGGCGGCGCCCGAGGAGGGCCAGCGGCCCACCCGGCTCTCCCCCGAGGAGCAGCGGCTGCTCGACATCTGCTCCGCCGGCTACCTGTCGGTCGCCGAGATCGCCGGCCACACCCGGCTGCCGCTCGGCGTGGTGAAGATCCTCCTCGCCGCCCTGACCGAGGGCGGCTACCTCATCACCCGCTCGCCGGTGCGCCGGGCCGTCCTCGCCGACCGGGAGATCCTGGAGGAGGTGCTCAATGGTCTCCGCGCCAAGTTTGGGTGAGCAGGACTACGTACGCGACGGGGCCTCGCAGATCCCGGTGAAGATCCTCGTCGTCGGACACTTCGCGGTGGGCAAGACCACGTTCATCGGCTCGATCTCCGAGATCGAGCCGCTGACCACCGAGGAGCGGATGACGCAGGCCGCCGAGCACGTCGACGACCTCAAGGGCGTCCGGGGCAAGACCACCACCACGGTCGCCATGGACTTCGGCCGCCTGACCATCAGCGACCGCATCGTGCTGTACCTGTTCGGCACCCCCGGCCAGCACCGGTTCGTGCAGATGTGGGAGGACCTCTCGCGCGGGGCCCTCGGTGCGCTGGTCCTCGTCGACCCCGAGCGGCTCGCGGACTCCTTCGGGGTCATCGACCTGATCGAACAGTACGGACTGGAATACGCCATCGCCGTCAACCACTTCGACGGCTCGCCCCTGCGGGACGAGGCGGCGTTGCGCGAGGCGCTGGACCTGCTCGACGACACCCCCGTCGTCACCTGCGACGCGCGCGACGAGCAGTCGTCCGCCGGCGCACTGACCACCCTGGTCCGCTTCTTGCTGGACCGCGCCCGACAGGAGCAGTAGCCGACATGGACCCCCAGACCCCCGCTCCGGCGCCCCCGCCCGGCTGCCCCGCCCACGGCTCGGGCGCCCGGGTCCCCCTGCACGGACCGGGGTTCGCCGCGGACCCGCAGGCGTACTACGCCCATCTGCGCCACTACGGCCCCACCGCTCCCGTGGAGCTCGCCCCCGGGGTGGAGGCCACTCTCGTCACCGACTACGCGACGGCGCTCCAGCTGCTCCAGGACTCCGCGTCCTTCCGCAAGGACGCCCGCCTGTGGCGGGACTTCACCGAGGGCCGGGTCCCTCGGGACAGCCCGGTCGTGCCCCTCCTCGCGTACCGGCAGAACTGCATGTTCAGCGACGGCGGCGAGCACCTGCGGCTGCGCCAGGCGATCACGGACAGCATGGCCCGGGTCGACTCGCACCGGCTGGCCCGGAACACCGAGCGGATCTCGGACTACCTGATCGCCCAGTTCTCCTCCCGCGGCTCGGCGGACCTCCTCGGCGACTACGCCAAGCAGCTCCCGCTGTTCGTCTTCAACGAACTCTTCGGCTGCCCGGCCGGCATCGGCGACCGGGTGCTGTTCGGCATCACGGGGATGTTCGACGGGGTGAACGCCGAGAAGGCGACCGCGGTGCTGTTCGGGGCCGTGCAGGAACTGGTCACGCTCAAGCGGAGCCGGCCCGGCGACGACGTCACGTCCTGGCTGATGCAGCACCGCGCCAACCTGACCGACCAGGAGATGGTCGACCAGCTCGCCCTGCTCCTCGGCGCGGGCGCGGAACCGCTGCGCAACCTCATCGGCAACACCCTGCACCGGCTGCTCACCGACGACCGGTACGCCGACGGCGGCGGTCTGATCGGGGAGGCGCTCGACGACACGCTGTGGGACAACCCGCCGATGTCGAACTACGCGCCCCACTACCCGGCCGCGGACATGGAGTTCGCGGGCGAGAAGGTGCGGGCCGGGGACCTGATGCTGGTGAGCTTCGCCGCCGCCAACACGGGACCCGTGCTGACGGCCGCCCGCACGGCCGGCAGCAACCGGTCCCACCTGGCGTGGAGCGCCGGCCCGCACGGCTGCCCCTCCAAGGAGCCCGCCCGGCACATCACCGTCACGGCCATCGAGCACCTGCTCAACCGGCTGCCGGACGTCGAACTCGCCGTACCGGAGGACAGTCTGATCTGGCGTCCCGGTCCCTTCAACCGGGCCCTGGCCACGCTGCCCGCCACCTTCACCCCCGTCCCCCCGTCGGGACACGGCGACGGGCGGTCCGGCACGGGCGCCACCGCGCCCGGCGCGCGGTCCGGCGACCGGGCCGGCGATCAGTCCGGCGGGGAGGGCAAGGGCGAACGGAAGGGCCGCTGGAGCCAGTTCCTGTCCTGGCTCACCAACTGATCCACGGATTCTCCCTCTCCTCCACATCCCTGCATGACTATTCGATCGCAGGGGTAGTGATCACCGCGGCATCAATGTTGCGTATGAGGTAGAGGAGCAGTCGTGGGGCATATATCCACCGACACCGCTTTGTCAGAACCACCGCTTCGTGTCGGTTCGCACCGGGATACCCGCCCTCGCCGGCGGGTATCTTCATGCGTGCCCCGAGTTCTGGCGGGGGGCCGGTGAACGGCTTGCTGTCCGACACCGCTCCGGACCGGGGGGCCGACACGCTCGGCACCTTCACCCGGGCCCAGTTGGTACGCCTCTGCGACGTCGCGGGGCTCTCTCCGGCCGACACGGAGACGTACGCGCACACCCTGGTCGAGGCGCTGGGCCCGGCCGCCGAGCGGTCGCTCGCCCTGCCGCCGCCGACGCGGACCTTCCTCTCCGACGACCACACCCCCGTCGAGTACTCGCTCTCCTTCAGCCCCGGCCGGGCCCCGGCACTGCGCGTGCTGGTGGAGCCGGGCTGCGGCGCGGACACCCGGGCGGAGAACGGCCGGGTCGGTCTGGACGTCGTCCGCGCGATGGCCCGGCGCTGGGACTTCTCCACCGAGCGGCTCGACGAGATCGAGGACCTCTTCTTCCCGGCCGAGCCGAAGGGCCCGCTGGCGCTGTGGATCGCGCTGGAGCTGGTGCCCGGCGGCGTGCCCAAGGTCAAGGTGTACCTGAACCCGGCCGCGTCAGGGGCGAAACGTTCCGCCAAGATCGTGCGGAAGGCTCTGCGCCGACTCGGCCACAAGCGGGCGTACGCGGCGCTGCCGAAGGCCGACGGCCACCCCTTCCTCGCCCTGGACCTGGGCCACTGGGAGACGCCGCGGGTGAAGGTCTACGTCCGGCACCTCGACCTGTCGGCCACCGAGGCGGGCGGCCTGTCCCGCACGGGCTCCGGCCCGGGGCCCGCGGAGATCCAGGAGTTCTTCCGGGCCACCGCCGCCGGCGGCGACCTCGACCGGCGGCCCGGCCTGTCCTGCCACTCCTTCACCGAGACGGAGACCGGCCGCCCCAGCGGCTTCACCCTCCACATCCCGGTGCGTGACTACGCCCGCGACGACGGCGAGGTCCTCGACCGGGCGGCGGACGTCCTGCGGAGCCACGGCATGGACCCCGCCCCGCTGGCCCGTTCGCTGTCCGCCCTCACCACGCGGCGGCCGGAGGACGGAGTGGGCCTCATCGCCTACCTCGCGCTCGCCCACCAGCAGGGCCACCCGCCCCGGGTGACCGCGTACCTCTCGTCGGAGGCCTACGCCGTCAGGCCGCCGACGCAACTGTGGCGGTCCGCGGCGGCGGAGGTCTAGCGGCACCCCGACGGCGACGCTCCCGGTGGAGATCCACCGGGAGCTTCCGGGGGCTTCACCGTCGGAGGGGGCGGGCGCGGCGTCCGGCCGGGCCTTCAGGCGTTCTGGAGGCCTCGCATCTCCTGGAGGTAGGGCCCGACGTCGACCTGGATGGAGGCGCCGCCCTCCGCCGTGCCGTAACGCTCGGCGATGCCGCTCAGGTACGCGCCGATCTCCTCGCGCATCGCGTCCGCGTCCGGCAGCGCGACCTCGCCGTCGATGATGCGCGCGACCCAACGCGTCTGGCCCTCCACGAGCCGGGTGATCGCGCCCATCGGGCGGACCAGGCCGACGAAGTACAGACCGGGTCGGCCGGGAGCGACGATCCGCCGGTACAGCTCGACCGAACCGTCCGGCCCGACCGGGCAGTCCTCGGGCAGGAACGGGAAGTCCATGCGGTAGCCGGTGCAGTAGACGATCGCGTCGGCCTCCTCCGAGGTCCCGTCGGTGAAGACCACCCGCCTGCCGTCGAGGTGGTCGATCCCCGGCCTGGGGGTCACCGCGCCGTGGCGTATCCGGCTCAGGATCTCGTCGGAGATGGTCACCGGGGAGGAGAAGAGCGGGTGGTCCGGCTCGGGCAGGCCGTAGTCGGACAGCTTGCCCCGTGCTACCCGCAGGGCCTCCGCGGCGAAGTCGACCTGCTCGGGCAGGGACATGGAGGTGAACCACGGTTCCTCGGCCATCGCGTCGACCGACATGCCGTAGAGCTGCTTGGGAACGATGTGCAGTCCCCGGCGCACCGAGAGCACGGTGCGCTCGGCATGCCGGGAGAGGTCCGTGGCGATGTCCACCGCCGACGCCCCGAGGCCCACGACGACGACGCGCTGCCCGGCGAAGTCGGCCCCGTCCTGGTAGTCGACGGAATGCAGGATCCTGCCGGCGAACCCGTCGGAGCCGGGCGGCGAGGGCTTCGGCAGCGTCGGCACCGTGTTGTGCCCCGAGGCGACGACGACATGCGCGAACCGCCGTGACTCCAGCGCCCCGTCCGCCCCCCGGCTGACGACCGTCCACGACGCGCCGTCACCCTCCTGCCGCACCGACACGACCTCGACGCCGAACTCGACGCGGTCCGCCACCCCCGCCCATTCGGCGAAGGACCGCAGGTAGGCCGCGACCTCGCTGTGCCGCGGATAGAGGGGATACGCGTCGGGCATCGGGAACTCGGTGTACCCCGTGAGCTGCTTCGCCGTGTTCAGGTGCAGCGACCGGTATCCGGGCCCCGGCTCACCGGCCGCCGGCTGCCGCCAGATCCCGCCGACATCGACCGCCCGCTCGAGACACACGAAGTCGATCCCCTTGACCGCCAGAGCGTGTGCGGCCGCCAGTCCCGACAGCCCCGCACCGATCACGCACACACTCAAGGTTTCCCCCACAGAACAGACACTCTCGATTCGAACGATCATTCACTGCCCACCCACCCCCTGCCTCACACCCGCAACACCCGCAACATCGACGAGGAACACGTCACGCCCGCCGCGACCCGCCGAACAGCCCGCCACCCCGACGACCCGACCGGCCCGCTCCACGGCGGACCAGGTCGATCGCTCGACCACGACAGGGACGCCGTGCGGCATGCTCGTCCCCGGCCGGCGTCACCGCTCGCCGGCGAGGTCGAGGTCGTCGCTGCGCGTCTCGGGCGTGACCTCGACACCCCGGGGGAGGTGCCACGGGCGCGCGATCGGGCGGGACACCGCCCGCCACCACGGCTCCTCGGGCAGCTTCCCCGCGGGTTCGAACGGCTCGCCGGGACGGGGGAACGCCACCGCCTGACCGTCCCCCTCGGCCGCGTCCCTCGTCCACTCCCCCGGCTCCGCCCACGCGTGCGGGGCGAGGTTGAAGGTGCCCCAGTGGATCGGCAGCAGCACACCGCCCGGACCGCCTCCCTGCAGGTCCAGATGGGCCTTCATGCCCTCCGCCGGGGTCATGTGGATGTCGGTCCAGAACTCCGAGTAGGCGCCGATCTGGATCATCGTGGCGTCGAAGGGGCCATGGGCCGCCCCGATGTCCTTGAACCCCGAGAAGTAACCGGTGTCCCCGCTGTGGAAGATCCGGTGCTCGGGGCCCGTCACCACCCAGGAGGCCCAGAGCGTCATCTGCCGGTTGCGCAGGCCGCGACCGCAGAAGTGCCGGGCCGGGGTGGCCGTGAGCCGCAGCTCGCCGATCTCGGTGGACTCGTTCCAGTCCAGTTCGCGCAGGCGCGAGGCGGGCACCCCCCAGCGCTCGAGGTGCGCCCCGACGCCGAGCGGCACGGCGAAGAGCGTGTCGGTGGTGGCGAGCGCCTTGATCGTCGGCAGGTCGAGGTGGTCGTAGTGGTCGTGCGAGATCACGACGACGTCGACCGGACCGAGCGCGGCGAGCGGCACGGGCACCGGATGGAGCCGCTTCGGGCCGGCGAAGGGGAACGGGGAGCAGCGCTCGCCCCAGACGGGATCGAAGAGGACCCGGTGGCCGTCGATCTCCGCCAGGACGCCGGAGTGCCCCATCCAGGTCAGGCGCAGACCGGTGGCCGGCGGCCCGGCAAGGTCGGCGACGGTGGTGGGGTGGACGGGGATCGTGCCGGTGGGGGCGCGACGCGAGCGTCCTTCCTTGTCGAAGTAGATCTTGGCGAATTCGACACCGGAGCCGGAGGGGCCGCGTCGGGCGGGTTCGGGGTTCTGGAAGATCCCGTCCGCGAAGTTAGGTGAGCGGCGGATGCGGGCGAGGCGCTCTCCCGTGGGATCCGCGCCGAAGGACTCGGGGCGCAGGGCGCGCAGCCGGGCCCGCGGCGAACGGTCGGAGCCGGTACCGGTCACAGGACCTCCTGGTCTCTTGGGGTCGTTCCATTATGGGCGGCCCGCGCCACGAACGGCCGGGCGGTCGGACATACTGAATCGCCGTTCAGTACGCCCGGTCCGCCGGCCCTTCACGAGGAGACGCGCGATGAGTTCCGCCCCCCTGCTTTCCGTCGACTGGACCGACCACGTGACCGGTCGCCGGGGCCATCTGGTGATCGACCGGCTGGTGCGTGGCGTGGCCAGCGGCGGCCTCCGAATGCGGGAGGGGTGCACGGCGGAGGAGGTCGCCGGCCTCGCGCGCGGCATGACCATGAAGGAGGCCCTGCACTACGACCCGAAGGCCCGGTACGTGCCGCTGGGCGGCGCCAAGGGCGGCATCGACTGCGACCCCCGCTCCCCCGAGGCGTACGGCGTCCTGGTGCGCTACCTGCGGGCCATGCGGCCGTACGTCGAGCGGTTCTGGACCACCGGCGAGGACCTGGGGCTCAGCCAGGACCTGGTGGACCTGGCCGTGGCCGAGGCCGGACTCGTCTCCTCGGTGCAGGCCGTGTACCCGCTCCTGGAGGACGAGGCGGCGGCCCGGAAGCGGCTCGCCGACGCCTTCGCGATCGAGGTCGACGGCATCGGGCTCGACGAGCTGGTCGGCGGCCTCGGAGTCGCCGAGTCCGTGCTCGTCGCCCTCGACCGGGCCGGCCGGGAGCACGCCGGGACCCGGGTGTCGATGCAGGGGCTCGGCACGATGGGCGCGGCCACCGCGAGGTTCCTGGCGCGGGCCGGGCTGCGGGTGGTCGCGGTGGCCGACGTCCGGGGCACGATCGCGAACCCCGACGGACTCGACGTCGAGGCGCTGCTCGTGGCCCGTGACGCCCACGGCACCGTCGACCGCTCCGCGCTGCGGCCGGGCGACCGGGAGGAGCCGGGGGACGCCTGGCTCTCGGCAGCGGCGGAGGTCCTGGTCCCGGCAGCCGTCTCGTACGCGATCGACACCGGGAACCAGGGGCGGATCACCGCCCGCTGGATAGCCGAGGCCGCCAACATGCCGGTCCTGCCCGAGGCCGAGGAGGCGCTCGCCGCGCGCGGGGTGACCGTGCTCCCCGACGTGGTCGTGAACTCGTGCACCAACGCCTGGTGGTGGTGGACGCTCTTCGGTGACATCGAGGCCGACGCCGACCAGGCCTTCGACCGGGTACGAGGGGCGATGCGGACGCTGGTCGGCGGGATGCTCGACCGGGCCGAGGCCGACGGCACGAGCCCGCGTGCCGCGGCGCACGCGCTGGTGGCGGAGCGGCTGCCGCTGATCGCCGAACGGCACGGCTGGTACTGAGCCCACCGCGCACGGCGGCTCTTGGCGATCATGCCCGCGTCCTGTGCTGTGTAGGCTGCCCGGCGTGGCGAGAGTGCGGTTGGGTGTGGCCGAGCGGCGGGAGGAACTGCTGCGGGCCGCCGTCGAGCAGATCGAGGCACGTGGTGTCGCCGCCGTCCGGATCTCCGACGTCGCCTCCGCGCTCGGGGTGAGCAACGCCCTGGTGCTCTACCACTTCTCCTCCAAGGAACAGCTGGTCGCCGCCGCCTTCGCGCACGCCGCCGAAGCCGATCTCGCCCAGCTGCGCCGGATCCTCGGGCGCCGCTCCCCGGCGGTACGGCGACTGCGGGCAGCGGTGCGCTGGTACGCGCCGACCGGCCAGGCCAAGGGCTGGCGGCTCTGGATCGAGGGCTGGGCGGCCTCGCTGCGCGACCCGGAGCTGCGCCGGGTCGCCGCCTCCCTCGACCAGGAGTGGAAGGCGGCGCTGACCCGGGTGATCGCCGAGGGGGCCGCCGCCGGGGAGTTCCGCTGCGCGGATCCGGCCGCGGCGGCCTGGCGGCTCACCGCCTTCCTCGACGGTCTCGCCGTCCAGACGACGGCCTACGCCGGCTCCCTCTCCCGCACCGCCATGCTGCGCTGGGCGGACGCCGCCCTCGGCCGGGAACTGAACCTGCCGGGCGAGGACGAGGACGAGGGCATGAGCGAGGGCGAGGGACCGGACGGGGGCGAGGGCCCCGGTACCGGCGGGGAGCCGAGCGAGGCCTGACCTCAGCCACCGAACAGGGGCAGCACGGTCAGGGCACCACCGTCAGGGCACCACCGTCAGGGCACCACCGGCAGGGCACCACCGTCAGGGCAGCGCGGTGGGGCAACGTGGTCAGAGCAGCTCGAAGACCGCCGAGACCGTCACCCGCTCCTCGATCTCGCCCGGCGCCAGCGGGACGCTCGGCTCGTCGGCGGAGACGCCGGGGGCGGCGGCACCGGGTCCGGGACGCACGGACTCGCCCTCGCTGAGCGAGACGAGCCGACCGAGACGGTGTCCGCTGAGCCGCGCGTGCTGTGCCGCCTTGTCGTACGCGTCCTGGTAGGCCGCCTCGCGCGCCTTCACCCGCAGCGCCGACGGGTCGGCGACGTCGAAGACGACGCCGTTGATCCGGCCCGCGTCCCCCGTGGCGTCGCTGACGGCACCGATGACCTGCCCGGTCCTGCCGATGTCCCGGACCTTCACCGAGAAGGACTGCCCCGCCTGGTAGCCGGTCGCCTTGCTCTCGCCGGCGGCGTTCTGCGTGTAAACCGGGGCCAGCGAGAGGCTGTCGGTGCGGATGTCCCGTTCCGCGATCCTCTGCTTGCCCAGCACCCCGAGGAGGGTCTCGGCGGCGGTCTTCTGCGCGGCCATCGCCTCCTTCGCCGTCCTGCGGGTGGCCTCGACCGCGACGGACAGGATCGCCAGATCGGGTGCGGCGGCGGCCCGGCCGTCGCCGGTGACGGTGACCGTCGCGGGCGCCTCCGCCCGGACGGCACCCCGGAGGGCCGTCCGCTCGGACGCGGCGGCCAGGGCGGGGGCCGCGGTGCCGGCGAGAAGGCCGCCGAGCACGGCGGTGACGGCGAACAGACGGGCGGCAAGGGCGGCACTGGGCCGGCGGATCGTCACGGGCGGGTCCCTTCGAGGCTGGGTGCCGGGGCTCCGGCGGCCACATCCCAGCACCCGGCGCCGCCGCCTCCGGTACGCCACTCCTGACCGACCGCCCCCTTCACCTCTCCGTACCAGCCCGTCCGCCGCTCCCGGGGCGCGCGCTCAGGTCTGGACGAGCGGCGCGTAGGCGTCGGATCGCAGCCCGAAGGTCCAGGCGACGCCCTCCCGCGCGGTTCTGGTCGTGGGCGGCACCCGGAGCCAGTACGTACGGTGGCTGCCGTCCGGTTCCGGGGTGGAGTTGACGACCTCGACCATCGCCACGTCCTCGTCGTCGGCCAGCTCGATCCGCCAGAGGACACCCGTCTCGTCGCGGTGCTCGTGCCGGGCTCCTGAGGCGGCGAGATAGCGGTCGTAGCCGTAGTACTCCAGCATCACGCGCCTCAGTTCGGCGTTCTCCTCCCGCCGTATCCGTTCCGGGGTGAGACCGGCGAGGCCGGCGAGGAACGCCGCGGGCACGGGCATGCCCCGCCAGGCGTGGAGGGCGAATCCGTCGGGGAAGGCGAGCGCGGGACCGTCGCCCCGGTCGAGCCGCCCCGCCTCGTCCCGGTGGAGCTCGACGGGGCGCTCGCAGACCACGGCCACGTTCTCGTAGGGCCACCACCAGCCGGCGTGCTCGGCCACGGCGGCGAGGCCCGCGAGCCGTTCGCCGTGCCCGTCGAAGGCGGCGAGCCAGGCGGCGTCGTGCTGGCCGAGCACCGCGTCGAGCAGCACGAGCCGCACGGCGGTCGTCTCCCGCCCGCCCCCGCCCGAACCACTGGCACCGGCACCCACACCGGCCGAACCGCCGGCGCCCGCCTCCGTCCCCGTGGCGGCGGCCGTCACCCCGGCCCGTATCCGCTCGGCGAGGCTCCGGGTGAGGTCCCACAGGTGGGCCCCGGTGGCCTGCCAGTGGGCCGCCCAGCCGCCGGGTCCGAGGGCGTCGTGGAGGCGGCGGCGCTCCTCGGCCCACGGCCGGGTGCGCACCTCGTCCCGTACCGAACGGCCCTGGTCCGTCAGGCCCCGTACGAGCGTGACGGCCGCGAGCGGCGAGTCCGCCCAGAGCACGCGCCCGGGTTCGGCGAGGCCCGCCGAGCGGTAGGCGAGCCGGACGCCGGCCTCGGCGGCGGCGCGGTCGGCGGGCCCGGTGGCCGCGGCGACGGACCGCCACCTGTCCTGTGCGGTGGTGCGGTTCATACCGGCGTGGCCCGTGTCTGTGCGGTTCGTGTCGGCGTGGTTCATGTCGCTGCCCCCAGGTCTCTCTCTCGGTCAGTCCGCGACGATCCGGTACGCGCCGGGCACGTACTCCCGCTGGCGCACCACCCGGTACCAGCCCTTGGGCAGCGGTATCGGGGCGTGCTCCTCGTGCACCACCCGGCCGCCCTCGGGGAGTTCGAGCAGGAACGGGCCGAGGGGCCCCGGCTCCCGCACGAGCCGGCCGGGTCCGGGGATCGCGTGGGCGTGCCCGGTGGCCTCGCCGAGGGCGAGGACCAGACGCCCCCGGGCGTCCCTCGGCTCGCCCGCCCCCGTCTTCGCCCGCGCCGGAACGGCCGTCTCCTCGACGGGCGCGATCAGCACGTCTCCCTGCCGGTACATGGCTCTCCCCTCCCCGTTCGGCACGGTCCGGCCGAACAGGAACGACGCTAGGGGGCGGGTCTGACAATCGGCCGCGGCCACCTCGGTGACCGACCCGGCGGGCGACGCTGTCGGTGCCGCTTGGTACAACTCTTGGCATCAGCCGATCAACGCCGTTCGTCGTCCGGGAGCGCAGTCATGACCGTTGGCCACCACATGCGGGAATTCCACGACCTGCCCGTGTTCGAATTCCCGGCCGTGGACGCCCGCGTCGAGCTGCCCGACGCGGCGGCCGTCGCCTGGCGGCTCTCCGCGTCTACGTACTCCGAGCCCGAGGACGAGCTGTGGGGGCCGCTCTTCGAGCGGTTCCTGAAGACGGTCGACACGGGGCGGGTGCGCGCGATCGTCGTCGGCGGCTGGGACGAGGCGTACGAGAACTCGTCGGCCGACATCGTGACGGCGCTCATCGGCGCCAACGACCGGCTCACCGGCCTGGAGGCGGTCTTCCTCGGGGACATGGACTCCGAGGACTGCGAAATCTCATGGATCATCCAGTCCGATGTGACGCCGCTGCTGGCCGCCTACCCGGCGCTGCGGGAGTTCGGGGTGCGCGGAGGCTCCCAGCTCGCCTTCCCCTCCCTCCGGCACACGGGCCTCGAGACCCTGGTCGTGGAGACGGGCGGTCTCGGTGCCGACGTCGTACGCGGGATCGCGGGCAGTGACCTGCCCGCCCTGGAGAACCTGGAACTCTGGCTCGGCACCGACACCTACGGTGCGGACAGCACGCCGGAGGACCTGGCTCCGCTGCTCTCCGGGGCGTCCTTCCCCGCCCTGCGCAGTCTCGGTCTGTGCAACAGCGTGATCCAGGACGAGATCGCCGCCGCCGTGGCGAGCGCCCCCGTCGTCGCCCGGATCGAGCGGCTGAACCTGTCGATGGGCGTACTCACCGACGAGGGGGCCGCCGCCCTGCTCGACGGTCAGCCGCTGACGCATCTCGCCCACCTCGACCTCTCCCACCACTTCCTGTCGGAGGCCATGCGGGAGCGGGTCCTCGCCGCGCTCGCCCCGCACGGTGTGACCGTCGTCCTTGACGACGCGCTGGAGCCGGAGGAGTACAACGGCGTGGTCTACCGGTTCGTCGCGGTCGCCGAATGACACCCGCCCCGCGTCTCGTGGTCGTCGGCGATCCGGCGGGCCGCCGCGTCGCGTTCTTCCAGGCCGCGCTGCGGACCGCCGGGTTGCCCGGGGCGCGGGTGGTGTCCTGGCCCGAGGTGCTGCGCGGCAGCGCGCGGTTCGTGTCGGGCGAGACCGTACGGATCGACTCGCCCGGTGAGGACGCCGAGGCCGACCGGCTGCTGCGGGACGTCGACGATCCCGCCCGGGTCGAGGGGACGGGCCTCTGGTACGGGCGGTTCACCGACGCCGTGGCGGGTCTCGCCCGGTCCGTGGCCGAGGCGGGAGCCGCCCTCGTCGACGACCCGGCCGAGCTCGCGGGCCTGTTCGACAAGCGGCTGAGCCACGGTCTGCTCGCCGCGGCCGGGGTGCCGGTGCCCGACTCACCGACCTCCGGTCCTGCCGCCCCGGTGGTGCGCGGCTGGGAGCACCTCGGGTCGCTGATGGCCGAGGCCGACATGCGCCGGGTCTTCGTGAAGCCGGCGCACGGCTCCTCCGCCTCGGGGGTGCTCGCCCTGGAGACCAACGGCGCGGGCCGGGTCCAGGCCACCACCTCGGTGGAGCGCGGGCCGGACGGGCGGCTCTTCAACTCCCTGCGGGTGCGGCGCTACACGGGCGAGCGCGAGGTCGCCGCCCTCGTGGACGCCCTCGCCCCCGACGGTCTGCATGTCGAGCGCTGGCTGCCCAAGGCCTCCCAGGACGGCCGGGCGGCCGACCTGCGGGTGGTGGTGATCGACGGGCGGGCCACCCACGCGGTGGTCCGCACCAGCCGCTCCCCCATGACCAATCTGCATCTGGGCGGCGCCCGGGGCGATCTGGACGCGGCCCGCGCCGCGATCGCCGCGGCCGGCGGACGGTGGACGGACGCGCTCGACGTGTGCGAGCGGGCCGCCGCCGTCTTCCCCGGCACCCGCTGCGTGGGCGTCGACCTGCTGCCCGGCACGGGCTGGCGGCGCTTCGCCGTCGGCGAGGTCAACGCCTTCGGTGATCTGCTGCCGGGCCTCACGGGGCTGCCGGGCAGCGGTGCCGAGGGCCTCGACACGTACGCGGCCCAGGTCGCCGCCCAGTTCCCGGAAGCCCGGAAGCATCACCACGGCTCCCCCCGCACCACAGGAACGAGCACCACGTGAACAAGCCCGACATGAACGCGATCGTCGGCAGCCACGATCTGCTCCTGGTCACCCTCGACACCCTGCGGTACGACGTGGCGGTGGAGCTCGCGGCCGCGGGCCGCATCCCGAACCTGGCCCGTCATCTGCCCGGCGGTCTCTGGGAGCGGCGGCACGCCCCCGGGAGCTTCACGTACGCCTCCCACCAGGCGATCTTCGCGGGCTTCCTGCCGACCCCGGCCGCCCCCGGGCCGCATCCGCGACTGTTCGCGGCCCGGTTCGCGGGCAGCGAGTCGACCGCCGACGGCACCTACGTCCACGACACCCCGGACTTCGTGTCCGCCCTCGCCGGCGAGGGCTACCGGACGGTCTGCGTCGGCGGCGTCGGCTTCTTCAACAAGCAGCCGCCCCTCGGCACGGTGCTGCCCGGCCTGTTCCAGGAGAGCCACTGGGAGCCCGCCTTCGGGGTCGCCTCCCCGGCCTCCTTCGAGTCCCAGGTCGCGCGCGCCGAGGAGGTCGTCGCCGGGCTCCCCCGCGAGCGGCGGCTCTTCCTCTTCGTGAACGTGTCCGCGCTGCACCAGCCCAACTGGTTCCATCTGCCGGGGGCGACCCGCGAGACGGGTGACTCCAGGGCCACCCACGCGGCGGCCCTGGAGTACGTCGACCGGCACATCGGGCGGCTCTTCGCCGCGATGAGCAGCCGCCGCCCGTGCTTCGCGGTCGTCTGCTCCGACCACGGCACGGCGTACGGGGAGGACGGCCACACCGGGCACCGGCTCGGCCACGAGGTCGTATGGACGGTGCCGTACGCGCAGTTCGTCCTCGCCGGCCCGGAGCGGGAGGCCCTGGCATGAGCGCCACCGCCCCCCGTCCGTACCGCAGCTACGTCTACGCGTACCCGCACAAGACGGCGTACCGGCCGCTCCCCGACCCGGCGCCGACCCTGGCCGCGCTCTGGCGGGACGAGCCGAAGGACGCGCTCTCGCTCTACGCCCACATACCGTTCTGCGAGGTCCGCTGCGGCTTCTGCAACCTCTTCACCCGGATCGGCGCCCCCGACGAGCTGGCCTCCCGTTACCTCGACGCCCTCGACCGCCAGGCCACGGCCGTCCGCGAGGCCCTCGGGGACGGGGCGCCGGTGCGGTTCGCGACGGCCGCGTTCGGCGGGGGCACGCCCACCTTCCTCACCGCCGCCGAGCTGGAGCGGCTCTGCGACATCGCCGAGAAGCGGATGGGGGTGGATCTGCGCGCGGTGCCGCTCTCCGTGGAGACCTCGCCGGCGACGGCGACCGCCGACCGGCTCGCGCTCCTCGCCGAGCGGGGCGCGACCCGGCTCAGCATCGGGGTGCAGAGCTTCGTGGAGGCCGAGGCGCGGGCGGCGGTCCGGCCGCAGCGCCGCGCGGACGTGGAGGCCGCGCTCGGCCGGATCCGGGACACCGGCGTGCCCGTGCTGAACATCGACCTGATCTACGGGATCGACGGCCAGACCGAGGAGTCGTGGCGTTCCTCGCTCGACGCGGCCCTCGCCTGGCGTCCGGAGGAGCTGTACCTCTATCCGCTGTACGTCCGCCCGCTCACCGGCCTCGGCCGGATCTCCCCCGCCGACCGGCGGCGGGCCGACCGGGAGTGGGACGAGCAGCGGCTGCGGTTGTACCGGAGCGGCCGGGACCACCTCCTGGCGCACGGCTACGAGCAGGTGTCCATGCGGATGTTCCGCCGGGCGGACGCCGTGCCGCTCGGCGCCGACGACTACGCCTGCCAGACGGACGGGATGATCGGCCTGGGCTGCGGGGCCCGCTCGTACACCTCGGCCCTCCACTACTCCTTCGACTACGCGGTCGACATGCGGGAGATCCGCTCGATCATCGACGCCTACACGGAGACCGCGGACTTCTCGCGCGCCGAGGTGGGCCGGTGGGTCGACGCCGGGGAGGCCCGCCGCCGTCATCTGCTCCAGTCGCTGCTCCAGGCCGGGGGCATGCCGGTCGCGGGGTACGAGGAGCGGTTCGGTTCCTCGCCGTTCGCGGACTTCCCGGCGGAGCTCGGTCGTTTCGAGGCCCTCGGCTGGCTGGACGGGGACGCCCCGGCGGGGCTCCTGAGACTGTCGCCCGAGGGGCTCGCGCACTCGGACGGTCTCGGCCCGGAGCTCTTCTCCCCCTCGGTGCGGGCCGCGATGGCCGCGTACGAGCCGAAGTAGGGGCGGGCATGGACCTGACGCCGTCTCCGGGCACGGACCGGACGGGCACGGACCCGGCGGGCATGGATCTGACGCTGCTCTACCGGGGGCCGCTCTCCTCCTGCGACTTCGACTGCCCGTACTGTCCCTTCGCCAAGCGCCGGGACAGCCGTGAGCAGTTGCGGGCGGACCGGGCCGCGCTCGAGCGGTTCACCGGGTGGGCCGCCGGGCAGACCGGCGACCGGCTGCGGATCCTCTTCACGCCGTGGGGCGAGGGCCTGGTGCGCTCCTGGTACCGGCGGGCGCTTGTCGAGCTGTCCCGGCTTCCGCAGGTCGAGCGGGTGGCGATCCAGACCAATCTGAGCTGCCGGACCGACTGGCTGGCGGAGGCCGACCCGGAGAGCGTGGCGCTGTGGTGCACGTACCACCCCGGGCAGACGCCGCCCGAGCGCTTCCTCGCCAAGTGCGGGGAGCTGGCCGGGCGGGGCGTCCGGTTCAGTGTCGGCGTGGTCGGTCTGCCGGAGCACGCGGAGCACGCCCGCCGGCTGCGGGCCGCGCTCCCGCCGCACGTCTACCTCTGGGTGAACGCGGCCGAGGGGCACACGTACACCGACGCGGAGGCCGAGGAGTGGACGCGGATCGACCCGCTCTTCCCCTACAGCCGCCATCCGCACCGCTCGGCGGGGCTGCCCTGCCGGACCGGGGAGTCGGTGATCTCGGTGGACGGCGAGGGGACGGTACGGCGCTGCCACTTCGTCAAGGCCGAACTCGGGAACCTGTACGACGGTTCGTACCGCGCCGCCCTGCGTCCCAGGGCCTGCCCGCTCGCCGTCTGCGACTGTCACATCGGCTACGTCCATCTGGAGACGCTGCCGCTGTACGACGTGTTCGCCGGCGGGGTCCTGGAGCGGATCCCCGTCGGCGGCCCGTCCACACCCGGCGGACTCAGAGGGGCATGAGGTCGGGGCGCTTGGCCTCGACGTGGTCCCCGGAGCTCTCGCCGCGCAGCCGGCGCCCGATCCAGGGCACCAGGTACTCCCTCGCCCACTGGATGTCGTCGCGGCGCACCTCGAGGGTGCCGCGCGGGGGTACCGGCGGCCACGCCTGGTCGGGGTCGGCGGGTACCGGCAGGCCGAGGACCTGGGCGGCGCGCAGGGCGACCCGGGTGTGTCCCTCGGGCGAGAGGTGCAGCCGGTCGCCGTCCCAGGCGCGCCGGTCCTGCACCGACCTGAGGGACCACAGGTCGAGGACCGGGCAGTCGTAGCGGTCCGCGATGGCCCGGACGTGGGCGGTGTAGGTGGCGATCTTGCCGCGCAGGTGCCTGAGCACGGGCACGTCACGGGTGTCGAAGCCGGTGGTCACCATGACGGTGCCGACGGCGGAGGTCAGTTCGGCGACGGCGCGCTCGAAGCGCTCGGCCACGTCGTCGGGGTCCGAGCCGGGGCGGATGATGTCGTTGCCGCCGGCGCAGAAGGTCACCAGGTCGGGGGCGAGTTCCTTCGCCCGGGGGACCTGTTCCGCCACGATCTGGTCGAGGAGGCGCCCGCGTACGGCCAGGTTGGCGTAGCGGAAGGCGTCGTGCTCCGGCAGCTGGTCGGCGAGCAGGACCGCGAAGCGGTCCGCCCAGCCGACGTACGTCCCGTCGGGCCCGGGGTCTCCGACGCCCTCGGTGAAGCTGTCACCGATCGCCGCGTACGACCCGAATGCGTTCTTGTCTCTTGATCTCGAATCGTCTGCCACGGGAGCACATCCTTCCCTTTCGGGTGTGACCTACGCGACCGTAAGGAGGGGTTGACGCCGGGTGACATATGCCACCGATAAAGAATTTGCCAAGCCGGAATAGAGCGGGGAACGCGCGCGGCCCGGCACAGGAGTGCCGGGCCGCGCGGGAGTTGACGTGCGTCAGATGGAGACGCCGTGCTGGCGCAGGTAGCCCAGCGGGTCGATGTCGGAGCCGTAGCTCGGCGAGGTGCGGATCTCGAAGTGGAGGTGCGGGCCGGTCGAGTTGCCGGTGGAGCCGGAGAGACCGATCTGCTGACCGCCGCCGACCGTCTGGCCGGAGGAGACGGAGAGGGAGGAGAGGTGGGCGTACTGGGAGTAGTTGCCGTCGGCGTGCTGGATGACGACCTCGTTGCCGTAGGCGCCGCTCCAGCCGGCCGAGACGACCGTGCCGGCGCCGACGGCGCGGACGGTGGTGCCGGAGGAGGCGATGAAGTCGGCACCGGTGTGGTAGCCGGAGGACCACATGGAGCCGGAGGCGCGGTACGGGGTGGAGACGCCGCCGTCGACCGGTGCGACCCAGCCGGACGCGGAGGTCGAGGCGCCGGAGCTGGAGGAGCCCGTGGACTGCGCGGAGGAGGACGAGGACGAGGAGTCCGTGGACTGCGCGGCGGCGGCCGGGGCGGCGGGGCGCTCGCCGCCGCGGGAGGCGCGCGGGGTGTCACCGTTCTTCGCGGAGGACCCGGCGGAGCTCTTCTGGGCCTTCGGGGCGGCGGCCTTGGGCGCGGCGCTCTTCGGGGCGGCGCTCTTCGGGGCGGCGGCCGCAGCGGTGCTCTTGGCTCCGAGCGTGAGCTTCATGCCCGGCAGGATGAGCGAGGGGTCCTCGCCGACGACCTGGCGGTTGTCGGCGTACAGCTTCTGCCAGCCGCCCGCGAGGTCGTGCTCGGAGGCGATCTTCGACAGGTAGTCACCCCGCACGACGGAGTACGTCTTCGGCGCGGCCTTCGCGGCGGGCGCGGCCGGGGCGGCGGCGGGGGCCTTCACCTGGGCGGCGGCGACGGTGGCGGGGGCCGCGGCCGGGGCGGCCTGCGTGGCGGCGTGGGCGCCGGTGGCTCCGAGGAGCGGGAGGGCGACGACGGCGCCTCCGGTACCGGCGGCGGCGATCGAGCGGGTGAGGCGGCTGGACTTGGTACGGCGGTGCTTACCCTTCGCGGGCATGGCGAATTCCTCTCCGGCGCCTGCGAGGTGAGCTGTCGGGTTCGGACTGGAGATGTCCGGCCGCGCTCTCACGCGGCTTCACCCCGAGCCGTCCTGCGTCGCGGGACCGGCGTACTTCCTGGGTCCCCCGCTCCTGCCACGCATGGGTGAGTGGGAATTCCGGACGGTGGCAGGATTCGGCGGTCCGACCGGATTGACGGTGACGCTAGACGAGGGGGTCGGCACGGACAAGCCGCTGATTTCCACCGGCTTTCCCCGCTCTGTCTTCCGCCGGGAATTCCGGTCACCCTCCGTGGATGACGGACCTTCGATTTCCCTTTTGCGTACGGCAATTGCTTCCGGCCGTCGGCCACGATCCGTCACTTCTATGACCCTGCTCACGCACCGGATCCCATCTCACCCGTAAACAGGGCGCGTTATACGCAAGGCCCCAATACGGACAGATCGCCCATTCCTGCTCCCGGGGGGTGCGCCGCCACCGTCCCGCCTGGATGATTGCCCCTGGAACCCATTCCGCGTCGGGCACCCCGAACGTCGACCACCAGGAGCATCCGTGACGCAGCAGCTGCCGCAGGTCCCGCCCACCGAACTGAACGAACCCGAGCTGGTCGAGGTCCGCAACTTCCGGGACGTGGGCGGCCTGCCGACGACGGACGGGCGCGCCGTGCGCCCCGGCCGCCTCTTCCGCAGCGGTCACCTCGCCCACGCGACCGGGACGGACGTCGCCTTCCTCGACTCGCTGGGGCTGCACACCGTCTTCGACTTCCGGAACCTGGCCGACCGGAAGGTCGAGGGTCCGGACGTCGAGCTGCCCGGCGTGCGGAACGTGAACATACCCCTCAACGATCCGGCGGACGGCAAGGAGTTCTGGAAGCTGGTCCGCGACGGCGACATCGAGCAGCTGCGGGAGATCCTCGGCGACGGCAAGGCCGCCGCCCGCATGTCCGACTCGTACCGGAAGATGGTGATCGAGCGGACCGCGGAGCACAGCCGGATCCTGCACTCCCTGGCCGAGGACAGCCTGCCCGCCCTGATGCACTGCGCGGCCGGCAAGGACCGCGCCGGGCTCTCCATCGCGATCACCCTGCTCGCCGTCGGGGTCGAGCGCGCGGCGATCGAGGCCGACTACGTGCTGTCGAACGAGCCGCACCGCCGCTACAAGGTGCGCCGCGGCTCCACCGCTCCGGACGCCATGTCGCCCGAGGTGATGGAGCTGCTGAGCCCGCTGTTCGACGCGCGGGTGGAGTACCTGCGGGACGCCTTCGAGACGATCGAGGCGACCTGGGGCTCGGTGGACGGCTACCTCGCGGACGGCCTGAAGCTGACCGCGGAGACCCGGGAGCGCCTGCGGGAGCGGCTGCTCACCGAGGCGTAGCCGACGGCCCGGCCCGGAACTCCCCTACTGGTTCTGCCCGCCGAGCATGAAGAGCAGGTAGAGGAAACCGGCGAAGAGGTGGCCGGCGATCAGGTAGGCGAACAGGCGGAGGACCAGCCCCTTGGGGAACTTGCCCTCCCCGCGCTCCTCGCCGGTCACCGGTCGCGACTTCCTTGACATGTCGGGCATATCGGTCCTTTCGGAGGGATGAAGAGCCGCGGGGATCAGCGCCGGTGCGGGGTCCCGTCACCGAGGCACAGCTCGGCCGCGGGACTCTGCATCAGGGTGTGGACGAACAGCAGCTCCGCCCCGCCGGGGGTGGCGGCGCCGATCCGGTGCGGGGTGAGCGAGTCGAGGTGCGCGCTGTCCCCGGGGTCGAGGACATGGACGGCCTCGCCGAGCGCGAGCCGCACCCGGCCCTCCAGGACGTGGATCCACTCCTCCCCGGGGTGGACGCGCACGATGTCGGCCCGGGTGGCGTACGGCACGTGGACCCGCAGGCACTGCAGGGCGCGCCCGGCGCCGCCCGCCTGGCGGTAGATCCATCCGTCGGCCTCGACCGGTTCGGAGCGGCCGGCCCGGACGACGGGGTCACGCTCGGGCGGCGCCTCGCCGAGGAGCTCGGAGACCGTCGTACCGTAGATACGGGCGAGGGCGAGCAGCATCGGCAGCGAGGGTTGTCTGTTCCCGGTCTCCAGGCGCGAGAGGTGGGCCGGCGAGAGGCCGGCCCGCTGGGCGGCGGTCTCCAGGGTGAGCCCCCGGCGGCGGCGCAGGGCCCGCAGCTGCGGGGCGACGTCCGGCAGGGCACCCGGAGACGGGGAGGCGGGGCCGGGGTCGGCGGGAGCCGGCGAGGCAGGGTCCGGGAAGGTCTCCCCGGGGACGTGGTCCATGCGTCCATTCCGCCAGCTTCGTGCCTCTGAGGCAAGTTTCTTGCCTCAGAGGCAAAAGTCGGAGGGTGTGGGCGTCAGCGCTGCGCGACCGCCTGCTTGACCAGTGTCCTCCCGAAGTCCCACATCAGCCCGCCGCCCCCGTGGGCCTCGTCCATGACCGCCGTGAAGGCGGTGACGAACCGGTCCACGTCCGCCTCGTCGATGACCAGCGGCGGGATCAGCTTGATCACCTCCAGATGGTCGCCGGAGACCTGGGTGAGGATCCGGTGCCGCTGGAGCAGCGGGACCACGACCATCTGGGCGAAGAGGCCCTTGCGGGCCGCCTGGAGCATCGTCCAGCGCCCGCGGAGGCCGAGCGAGGAGGGCCGGCCGAACTCGATCCCGATCATCAGCCCGCGCCCGCGGATCTCGTGAAGGAGTTCGTACCGGGGCACGAGCTCCTTCAGGCGGCCGGAGAGCAGGTCGCCGATGCGGCGGGCGTGCGCGACCGTCCCCTCGTTCTCCATGACCGAGAGGACGGCGAGTCCGGCGGTCATGGCCTGGGCGTTCGATCCGAAGCTCGCCGAGTGGACGAGCACCCGGTCCATCGACGAGTAGACCTTCTTGAAGATCCAGTCCTTGCCGAGGGTGGCGCCGACCGGCACATAGCCGCCGGAGAGCGCCTTGGCGACGCAGACCAGGTCCGGTTCGACACCCTCCTCGTGCTGGTACGCGTAGAAGTCGCCGGTCCTGCCGAGGCCGGTCTGCACCTCGTCCGCGATCAGCAGGGCGCCGTGCCGGTGCAGCAGCTCCTGGGCGGCGCGCAGGAAGCCCGGCGGGGCCTCGTGGACGCCCTTGCCCTGGATGGGTTCGACGACGAAGGCGGCCACGTCGCCCCGGAGCAGCTCCCGCTCCAGGGCGTCGAGGTCGCCGAGCCCGATCGCCGTGTCGGGCAGGAGCGGGGCGAAGCCGTCCCGGAAGCCCTTCTCCCCGTTGACGGAGAGGGATCCGGTGGTCAGGCCGTGGAAGGCGTGGGAGCAGTAGAGGACCCTGGGCCGCCCGGTGGCGTACCGGGCGAACTTCAGGGCGGTCTCCACGGCCTCCGTGCCGCTGTTGCCGAAGAAGACCCGGTCGAGGTGCGGGCTGTGGGTGAGGAGCCGCTCGGCGAGGAGTCCGGGCAGTGGCTGGCAGTCGAAGCGGGTGAGGTCGGCGAGCTGGGCGTCCAGGACGTCGTGGAGGGCCTTGCGGACGACGGGGTGGTGCCGTCCGAGGCCCATCACGCCGAAGCCGGCGAGCATGTCGAGGTGGTCGACGCCGTCGGCGTCCCAGAAGTGGGCGCCCTCGGCCCGCTCGTACACCTTGTCGAAGCCGATGGTGTGGAGCATGCGCGGCAGCTGGTGGTTGAGGTACCTGGCGTGCAGCTCGTACCGCTCGCCGCCGCGCTCGGCGAGCAGCGCCCGCACGTCGAACTCACCCTTCATGAGGCAGTCACCCGTTCCATGAGGCACTCACCCGTTGTTCCCGGAGACGGTCTCCCTGATCGCGCGCAGGGACTCCTTGAGGGAGCCCATGGTGGCGAGGACGGCGGTGGGCTCGTACCCGCAGTGCGCCATGCAGTTGGCGCAGCGCGGGTCCTTGCCGCGGCCGTACTTGTCCCAGTCGGTGTCCTCGATGAGTTCGCGGTACGTGGGGACGTATCCGTCGCTCATCAGATAGCAGGGGCGCTGCCAGCCGAAGAGCGAGTAGTTCGGAATGGCCCAGGCGGTGCACGGGAAATCCGCCTTTCCTTCCAGGAAGTCCAGGAAGAGCGGCGAGTGGTTGAGCCGCCAGCGGCGTCTGTTCCCGCCGGCGAAGGCCTTCTTGAAGAGTTCGCGGGTCTGCTCGACGCCGAGGAAGTGCTCCTGGTCGGGGGCCTTCTCGTACGCGTAGGCGGGCGAGATCATCATCTCGTCGACCTGGAGGTCGTCGTTGAGGTAATTGAGGACCTCGATGATCGTCTGCGGGGTGTCGGTGTTGAAGAAGGTCGAATTGGTGGTGACGCGGAAACCGCGCCGCTTGGCCTCCTTGATGGCGGCCACCGCCTCGTCGAACACGCCTTCCTTGGCGACGGACTCGTCGTGCCGCTCCCGCAGGCCGTCGATGTGCACGGCGAAGGCGAAGTACGGGGAGGGGGTGAAGTTCTCCAGCTTCTTGCGGAGCAGCATGGCATTGGTGCAGAGGAAGACGTACTTCCTCTTGGCGACCAACTGACGGACGATCTCGTCGATCTGAGGGTGCATCAGTGGCTCGCCGCCGGCGATGGACACCATGGGAGCGCCGGACTCCAGGACCGCGCCGACCGCCTGGGCGACCGGCATGCGCTGCTTGAGGACACCCGCCGGGTGCTGGATCTTTCCGCAGCCCTCGCACTTGAGGTTGCAGGCGAAGAGCGGTTCGAGCTCGACGATCAGCGGGAACTTGTCCCGCTTGCGGAGCTTCTGTTCGAAGAGGTAGGTCCCGACCCTGATGGACTGACGCAGCGGCATGGCCATAACTCGCTCACCTCCTGGGGAGCAGAAAAGAACGGTGCCATTCGAAGAAAGCGGGAAGGACGGCACGAAGAACGCGGAAGGCCGATATTCCCCCGCGTACCGTGGCGATCCGCACCAGTTCATGTTCTGGAGCGTCCACGACCACTCGGACGGCCGCAACCGGGCGGGCGTCCGGCCCCACGCCGACGCCCGCGAAGGCTCCCCGGGCCGTCCGGAGCGTCGCGGCGGACTCCATGTCGACGGCGATCGCCCCGGTGGCCCGCAGGGCGCCCCGCTCGGGGCCGCGCACCACGTGGTCGGAGCCGGTCAGCGGCCCGGTGTGCACGGCCCGCCCAGGAACCGCCCTGACCAGGGCCTTCACCAGGAGCTCGGTCCCGGTGCAGGGGGTCGTGCCGTCGGGACCCCGGGTCTCGTCGGCGACGACCAGGTCCCCCGGGTGCATGCCGGGGGCGAGCCCCGCGCAGAAGCCCGAGGCGATGACGGCGGCGTCCCGCCACCGCTCCTCGCCGAGTGCCCGGGAGACCGCCCGGCGGGCCCGGTCCGGTCCCATGCCCGTACGGAGCACGGTCACGGGACCGGGGGCGCCGGCGCGGTCCCCGCTGCGCAGGGCGAGCTGCTCGATGCCGAGCGCGCAGGCGACGAGCAGCGGCGGCGGGGCGCCGGGACCCGGCTCGCGCCCCATCAGCGCTTCCTGCCGGGCGCGGGCTCCCCGTACACGTAGCGTCCGAGCGCCGTGAGGGGGAAGACCTGGCGGTAGAGGTGGTAGTTGATGGAGAAGTCCCAGGGGAAGCCGGTGCCGGTGAAGTACGGCTCGTCCCAGGAGCCGTCCTCGCGCTGGGTCGCGGCGAGCCAGGCCACGCCCCGCCGTACCGGCTCCGAGTCGCGCTCGCCCGCGGAGAGGAGGGCGATCAGCGCCCACGCGGTCTGGGAGGCGGTGGAGGCGCCGCGGCCGATCCACGTCGGGTCCGTGTAGGAGCGGAGGTCCTCGCCCCAGCCGCCGTCCTCGTTCTGCGTGCTGCCGAGCCAGTCGACGGCCCGGCGGATCGCGGGATGGGAGACGGGAAGCCCGGCGGCGGTGAGCGCGGGGAGCACCGAGCCTGTGCCGTACACGTGGTTGACGCCCCAGCGGCCGAACCAGGCGCCGTTCGGCTCCTGGTGGGCGAGCAGCCACTCGACGCCCCTGCGGGTACGCGGGTCCTGGGCGAGGCCCTCGTACGCCAGCATCTCCACGACGTGGGCGGTGACGTCGGCGGAGGGCGGGTCGATCACCTCGCCGAAGTCGCAGAACGGCAGCTTGTTGGGGAAGACACTGGTGTTGTCGGCGTCGAAGGCGCCCCAGCCCCCGCCCCGCGACTGCATGCCGAACGTCCAGCGGGCGCCCCGGGCGACGGCCGCCTCCACCCGCGCGGGCTCGGGGTGGCTGACCCTGCGCAGGGCGAGCACCACCTCGGCGGTGTCGTCGATGTCGGGGTAGTTGTCGTTGTGGAACTCGAACGCCCAGCCGCCCGGCGGCAGTCCGGGCCGCCGCACCGCCCAGTCCCCGGCCTTGGTGATCTCCTCGTCGAGCATCCAGTCGACGGCCTTCACCAGGGCCGGGTGGTCCGGCGGGAGCCCCGCGTCGGCGAGCGCGATCGTGGCGAGGCAGGTGTCCCAGACCGGCGACTGGCAGGCCTCGACCATCCGCGAGCCGTCCTCGCGCCACACGGCGAACCGGTCGAGCGACTCCAGACCGGCGCGCATGACGGGGTGCTGGAGGTCGTAGCCGAGGAGGTGGAGGGCGATGACCGAGTACACGGCCGGGGGCTGGATGCCGCCCCAGCAGCCGTCGTTCTCCTGGCGCTCGACGATCCAGCGCGCGGCGAGGTTCATGGCGGTCCTGCGCAGGGTGCGCGGCGCCACCCGGTGGTAGACGTGCAGCGCCTTGTCGAGCCGCTGGAAGATCCCGTCCCAGCCGGTCGCCGGGGCCAGGGGCCGGGGCGGGTTCGGCAGGGCCGGGTCGGTGTGCAGCTCGTCGAGCGGGAAGGGCGCGGGGCGGACCGGGCGCTTCGCGGAGACGACGGTGAGCGGCACGATCGTCTGCCGGGCCCAGCAGCCGAAGTCGTAGATGTTGAGCGGGAACCACTTGGGCAGGAAGAGCAGCTCCGGGGGCAGCTCGGGCAGGTCCTCCCAGCGCCACCAGCCGAAGAGGGCGAGCCAGATCCGGGTGAAGACCCGGGCGGCGGCGATGCCTCCCCCGGCGCGGACCCAGGCGGCGGCGCGGGCCATGTGCGGGGCCTCGGGCGGGTCTCCGGCGAGGCGGAGGGCCACATAGGCCTCGACGGTGGCGGAGACCTCGCCGGGTCCGCCGTAGAAGGTGGCCCAGGCGCCGTCCTCGCGCTGTTCGCGGCGGATGTGGAGGGCGGCGGCGCGGAGGGTGTCGGCGTCGAGGATGCCCAGGAACTGGCGGAGGAGGAGGTCCTCGGCGTCCATGGTGACGTTGGTCTCCAGGTCGCCCTTCCACCAGCCCTCGGGGTCCTGCCGGGCGAGGAGGTGCTCGACGGCCCGCTCCGCGGCCCGGGCGGCGGCCTTGTCGAGGTCCGACGCGGGGGCGTCGGTGTCGTGCGTCGTGCTGGCCGCGGCTGCCAGGGGGCCCACGGCCCCGGCGCTTCCGTCGGTCGTCGCTGTCATGGCTTCCCCTTTGTGCAGTCGGTTTCTTCTGCTGCTGCGGGTCTGCCGTCGGCCGGCGCCGGATGGCACCGGCCGGCGACCGCGAACTCATATCAGGGTGATGGCGATCATCTCTTCCGTACGACCACGAAGTCGGCCAGCGCGGTGAGCTGCGCCCGTACGCGGGCGGGCATGTCCACCTCGTGCAGGGCCTCGATCGCGACGGCGTGCTGACGGCGGGCCTCCTGGGAGGTCCACTCGCGTCCCCCGGCCTCCTCGATGAGGGCGGCCCGGATGGCGAACTCCTCCTCGGAGAAGCTGGCGAAGTCGTGGGACTTGGCGTCCGCGGCCAGCAGTTCGCCGAGCCGCTCGGAGGCCTCGCCGCCGGCGGCGAGGGCGGCGACGACCGGCAGGGACTTCTTCCGCTGCCGCAGGTCGCTCCAGGTCTGCTTGCCGGTGGCCTCCGGGTCGCCCCAGATGCCGAGCAGGTCGTCCACCGCCTGGAAGGCGAGTCCCAGGTGGTAGCCGTACTCCTCCAGCTTGTCGGCGGTGCGGTCGTCGGCTCCGCCGAGGACGGCGCCGATGGAGACGGCGCAGGCGAGCAGGGCGCCCGTCTTGTTGCCCTCCATCTCCAGGCACTCCTCGACGGTGACCCGCTCGCGGTGCTCGTACGAGATGTCCTGGGCCTGCCCGTCGATGAGCTTGCGGGAGGCCGTGGTGAGCCGGCGGGTGGCCCGGCCCGCCTCGACGGTGCCGAGTTCCAGGAGCAGCTCGTTGGCGAGGGCGAACAGGGCGTCGCCGACGAGGATGGCCTGCGCGGGTCCGTGCACCTTCCACACGGTGTCGCGGTGGCGGCGCTGCTCGTCCCCGTCCATCAGGTCGTCGTGCAGCAGCGAGAAGTTGTGGACGAGCTCCACGGCGACGGCGCCGGGGACGCCGACCTCGGGAGCGACGCCCGCCGCCTCGGCGGACAGCAGGGCGAGCGCGGGCCGGACGGCCTTGCCGCTGTCCCCCTCGGTGGGATTGCCCGAGGCGTCGATCCAGCCGAAGTGGTAGGCGGCCACGGTGTCCATGGGCGGCGCGAGGCGGTCGACGGCCGCCCGCAGTACGGGGGTGGACAGGGTCCGCCCCCGCTCCAGCAGTGCGGACACGTCCGCGGTGTCGACGGCCGGATTACCCGGCGGCGCAGTCGGCACGGTCTCTCCTCTTGTTCCGGTACTCACACTCATACCGCCTCCTGCAGCGGATGGTCATGGCGGCGGCCGAGGGCGGAGAGCGCGGCGCCCGCCGCGCTGAATCCGCTGCGGACGGCGCCCTCCATGGTCGCGGGCCAGCCGGTGGCGGTCCAGGCACCGGCCAGGTAGAGCCCCGGGGCCCGGGTGCGGGCGCCGGGCCGGAGCCGGCCGACGCCCGGGGTGGGGGCGAACGTGGCCGTCCGCTCCCTGGTGACGAAGAAGTCGCGGATCCCGGCGCCCCGGGCGGCGGGCAGCAGCCGCTCCAGTTCGGGGAGGTACTTCTCGCGCAGGGCGGCGACGGGTTCGTCGATCTCGTCCTGGGCGGCGGACTGGGAGACGGCGAGGTACTGGCCGCCGCCGGTGAGCCCCGAGGAGTCGGTGCGGTCGAAGACCCACTGCACCGGGGAGCCGAGCGTGGTGAAGAAGGGCCGCCTCAGCACCTTGCGGTCGTAGACGACGTGCAGGTTGAGGATGGGGGCGCCTCCGATGTCGAGGAGCCGGTCGGGGTCGTCGAGGGCGCCCTCGGGCAGCAGGCCGTGGGTCTCCCGCTGCGGTACGGCGAGGACGACGGCGTCCGCCGTGACCGTCTCGCCGGGTACGTCGACGGCCCAGCGTCCTTCGTCCGTACGGGAGATCCGCTCGGCCTTGGTGCGGAGGAGGGTGCGGACGCCGAGTGCGTCGAGCTCCTTCGCGGCGCGGGTGTCGTGGAGTTCGCCGAGCGGGACGTGGGCCCAGCCGATGTCGGCGGCGCCGGGTTCGGAGAGGAGACCGGTCTTGAAGACCATCGCGGCCAGTCCCATGGAGGCCTGCGGGGCGGGGGCGTTGAGGGTGGGGATGCCGACCAGGTCCCAGAGGGCCTCGACGGTCCGCGGGGACTGTCCGTGCCGGCCGAGCCAGGTGCCGAAGTCGATGCCGTCGAGCGCGGGGTCGGCGGGGTCGAGCTTCCTCAGGGCGAGCGCGGCCCGGCCGACGGAGGCGCGCTCGGCGAGGGAGAGGTGCGGGTAGCCGGCGAGGCTGCGCGCGAGGTGCAGCGGCACGGGGAGGTTGTCACGGCGGATCCGGCCGAGCCGGGGTCCGCGCGGGTGCGCGACGTCGAGGACGGGGACGTCGAGGCGGTCCTGGAGGGGGGCGAGCCGGGCGGCGTCGATCCGGTCGAGGAACCAGCGGTACGCGGTGCAGCAGCGCAGGTAGACGTGCTGGCCGTTGTCGACGGTGAGGTCGCCCCGGCGGAAGGAGAAGACGAGGCCGCCGAGCCGGGGCCGGCCTTCGAGGAGGGTGACGCCGACTCCGGCGCCGGCGAGCTGGAGCGCGGCGGTGATCCCGGCGAGCCCGCCGCCGACGACGACGGCGTGGGGCTGCCGGGTGCGCTGCTCGGTTCCGTCGTGGGTCACACGGTCTCCGTCCGGGTCGTCACGGGCAGGGACGCCGGGAGGGTGGCCGGGGTTGCCCGGTGGGCGGCGGCGTACGGGCGCATCAGGCACCCCCCCTGACGGCGCGGCGGGCGATGTGGCGGGTGTCGAGGCCGGAGAGGCCGCGCACGGCGACGTACGCCTTCTCGCGGCCGGGCAGCGAGACGCGGCCGCGCAGCACGGCCCCGGGGTCGCGCTCGATCCGGTCGAGGAGGCGGCGGTAGATGCCGGCCATGGCGGCGACGCAGGCGCCGCTGCGCCGGTCGAGCATGGGAAGGAGCCGGTAGCCCTCGGCGAACAGGGCGCGGGCGCGCCGCACTTCGAAGTGGACGAGGCCCTCGAAGTCGGCGCCGGCGGGCGGGGTGTCGCCGCGGAAGCCGTCGCCGCAGCCGAACTTGGCGAGGTCGTCGGCGGGCAGGTAGGTCCGTCCGTTGCCCGCGTCCTCGCGTACGTCCCTGAGGATGTTGGTGAGTTGGAGCGCGAGGCCCAGGGTGTCGGCGTACTCGGGGGCGCGGTCGGCGCCCCGGGCGCCGGGCTGGGTGCCGAAGACGCCGAGGGAGAGCCGGCCGATCGCCCCGGCGACACAGCGGCAGTAGACCTTGAGGTCGTCCCAGGTCTCGAAGGCCGCGCCGTGCACGTCCATGAGGACGCCGTCGATGAGTTCGTCGAGGCCGTCGAGCGGGATCGGGAAGCGGCGGGCCGAGTCGGCGAGGGCGACGGCCACCGGGTCGGTGTCGTCCTCGTCGACCTCGCCGGCGCGGACCCGGTCGAGCAGGTCGCGGGTGGCCTCCAGGCGTTCCCGCTTCACCTCGGGTGCGAGCGTGCCGTCGCCGATGTCGTCGACGCGCCGGGAGAAGGCGTAGAGCGCGGACATGGCCTGGCGCTTCTCGGTCGGCAGCAGCCGGATCCCGTAGGCGAAGTTGCGTGCCTGCTGTCCGGTGACCGCCTCGCAGTAGCTGTAGGCGGCCTGTACCGGTGCGGACGGCTGGGGCTGTGCCTCCACGGTCGCGCTCACCCCTCTCTCCGCGCCCGGAGCAGTACCGCTCCCGCCTGGCGCATCAGGCTCGGCTTGGTGGACTTCGGTGCGCCGGACAGTACGTCGTATCCGGCGTCGGTGATCGCGTCGAGCGCCGCGAGTCCCCCGGCGGTGAAGCCCGCGAGGAGGAGGCGGAGCCGTCCGCGGACGCTGCCGACGAGGGGCATGCCCGCGTGGAGCAGTTCACGGGCCCGCTCGGCCTCGAAGGCGATCAGGGCGCGCACGGAGGCTCCCGCGGTGGGGTGCGCGAGGTCGGCCTCGGTGACGCGGAACCGCTCGAGGTCCTCGGCGGGCAGGTAGATCCGGTCGCGGCCGAGGTCCTCGGCGACGTCCTGGAGGTGCTCGACGATCTGGAGGGCGGTGCAGATCTCGTCGGAGCGCCTGATCCGCTCGGGGGTGTCGGTGCCGGTGATCGCGAGGACGAGCCGGCCGACGGGGTTGGCGGAGAGTTCGCAGTACGCGAGGAGGTCGTCGTACGTCTCGTAGCGGCCGACCTGCTGGTCCTGGCGGTTCGCGGCGATGAGGCCGAGGAAGGGCTCGGGGGTGAGCCCGCACCGTCGGACGGTCGGCTGGAGGTCGCGAAGAAGGGGGTGGCGCGGGCTGCCGTCGAAGACGCGGCGGAGGTCGGCCTCGAAGGCGTCGAGGAAGGCGAGCCGGTCCCCGGCGATCTCGGGGTCGAGGCCGAGGTGGATGGCGTCGGCGCCGCCGGGGGCGAGGTCGCCGTCGCCGATGTCGTCGACGAGGCGGGCGAAGCCGTAGACGGCCATCAGGTCGTCGCGCCAGGCCCGGGGCAGGAAGAAGGGGGCCACGGGGAAGTTCTCGTCCGCGGCCTTGCCGAGTGTGGCGCGCGAGGAGGCGTCGGTGCGCGCCTGCCGGGTGTCCGTCACAGGTCACTGCCCGACGGAGGGACGGCGACACCCTCGTGGAGCTGGAGATTCTGCGTCATGGCCGTCACGTCTCCCGTTCTACACTGCCGATCCAATCCATCCTATTTCGGACACGCCGCCGACCCCTGCCCGTGGAGCCGCCGCCCGGGGCCCGATGGTCGTGGAGTATCGCCCTACTTGCCGCGAAACAGACCGGTCCAGCTTACGTTGTACGACGGCCGTCGCCATTCCGGGGTGGCGGCACCCGGGAAGCTCACCCGTACGGGTCGTCAACCCGCCCCAGTCGCAAGGGAGTTCGCCACCGCTCGTGGTTCAGGCGGCGCGCGCGCCGGAGACCACCATGGCGAGGGTCGCCTCGACGGCGACGTTCCTGCCTTGCGCGGAGAGGCGGCGAAGAGGCCCGTCGACCAGGAGGAGTGACAGTCCGTGCACGGCCGACCACGCTGCTGCACCGGTGGCGGGGCGCGCGCCGGGCCGGGCGGCGCCGCACCGGGCGAGCGCTTCGAGCGCCTCCCTGAGCAGGGTGTACGCGCGGACCTCGGGCTCGGCGGGCCGCCGTTCCGAGGCCGGTCCGTCCGCCTCGGCCGGGCGGGGGACGCAGAACGCGGCCCGGTAGAGGCCGGGCTGCTCGACGGCGAAGCCGACGTACCCCCGGCAGAGGGCGGCGACCCGGCGTTCGGCCGCGAGGGCGGGGTCGTCGGCGCCGGGCTCGCGGGCCGCGGCCCGCTCCATGGAGTCGGCGAGCTCCCGGCGGGCGTGGGCCTTGACGGTGCGGAGGAGTTCGCCGCGTCCGTCGAAGTGCCGGTAGGCGGCGGTGGGCGAGACGCCGACCCGGCGGGCCGCCTCGCGCAGGACGACCCGTTCGGGGCCACCCTCGGTGGCGAGGTCGACGGCCGCGCAGATCAGCGCGTTGCGCAGATCGCCGTGGTGGTAGGTCTTTCCCCCCGAGATCGCTGCCATGGGCTCATCCTGCCCGATGTTGACCGCATGAACATTCCAGGTGGCGGGAGGAGGCACGAAAAACGGAACCGCCCCCACCGGTGAGTGGGGGCGGTGCGGGGCGCGAGGTCAGCGGGCGGTCTCGCGCTCGTAGGCCTTGAGGACCTCGTCCGTGGGGCCGTCCATCAGGAGCTGCCCCTTCTCCAGCCAGAGCACCCGGTCGCAGGTGTCCCGGATGGACTTGTTGCTGTGGCTCACCAGGAAGACCGTGCCGGCCTCCTTGCGGAGCTCGCGGATGCGCTCCTCCGAGCGGATCTGGAACTTGCGGTCACCGGTCGCCAGCGCCTCGTCGATGAGGAGGACGTCGTGGTTCTTGGCCGCCGCGATGGCGAAGCGGAGCCGGGCGCCCATGCCGGAGGAGTACGTGCGCATGGGCAGGCTGATGAAGTCGCCCTTCTCGTTGATGCCGGAGAAGTCGACGATCCCCTCGTACCGCTCGCGGATCTCCTCGCGGCTCATGCCCATGGCGAGGCCGCCCAGGATCACGTTGCGCTCACCGGTGAGGTCGTTCATGAGGGCCGCGTTGACGCCCAGGAGCGAGGGCTGCCCGTCGGTGTAGACCTTGCCGCTCTCGGTGGGCAGCAGACCGGCGACGGCGCGCAGCAGCGTCGACTTGCCGGAGCCGTTGGAGCCGATGAGGCCGATGGCCTCGCCCCGGTAGGCGGTGAAGGTGACGCCGCGGACGGCGTGGACCTTGCGGACGCCCCGGGAGACCTCGGCCTTGCCGCGGCCGACGATCCGGCTGAGCGCCGCCGTGGCGCTGCCCTTGCCCCCGCCGCCGGTGTTGACCCGGTAGACGATGTGGACGTCGTCGCAGATGACGGTGGGGACGTTGCCCTCGTTGGTGTCAGCCACGGCCGTACCTCTCCTCGGCCTTCCAGAAGTAGACGAATCCGCCGATGCCGACGACGAGCGCCCAGGCGAGGGCGGTCAGCCAGACGTGGTCCGGCAGGTTGCTCGCGCTGTAGCCGTCGATGAGCGCGAAGCGGATCAGGTCCATGTAGACCGCCGCCGGGTTGTACATGAGGATGTCGGCGATCCAGGCCGGCTTGTCGGCGAGCATCACCGGGATCGAGAACATCACGCCGGAGGCGTACATCCAGGTCCGCATGATGAACGGCATCAGCTGGGCGAGGTCGGGCGTCTTGGAGCCCATCCTCGCCACGATCATGGCGAGGCCCACGTTGAACACGAAGTGCAGGAACAGCGCCGGGACCACGAGCAGCCAGCGGAGCGCGGGGTAGCTGCCGAAGGAGACGACGATCGCCACGAGGACGATCATCGAGTACAGCAGCTGCTGGAGCTGCTGGAGGGAGAAGGAGATCGGCAGGCTGGCCCGCGGGAAGTGCAGGGCCCGGACCAGGCCGAGGTTCCCCGAGATCGCCCGGACGCCGGCCATGACCGAGCTCTGGGTGAAGGTGAACACGAAGATGCCGGTGACCAGGAAGGGGATGTAGACCTCCTTGGACATCCCCTGCCCCGCGCCCAGGATCAGTCCGAAGATCAGGTAGTAGACCAGGGCGTTGAGCAGCGGGGTCGCCACCTGCCACACCTGGCCCAGCTTGGCCTGGCTGTACTGGGCGGTCAGCTTGGCGGAGGAGAAGGCCAGGATGAAGTGGCGGCGGCTCCACAGCTCACGGACGTACTCGAACAGTCCGGGCCGGGCGCCGCTGACCGAGAGGCCGTACTTCGCGGCCAGCGCGGCCGGGGCCAGGCCCTCGTCGACGGACGGGGGCGCGCTCGTCGCGACCGCCCCGCCCTGGTGTGTGTCACTCACAGTCGAAACTTTCGTGTTCAAGATGCGCGGCACGTCGGTACCACGATGTCAGACGACCGGGGGGCGACCCAGCCGGGTCAGCCGCCACACCGTACGCCACCTCATGGGGCGGCGCGGTCCGCAGGGGGTCCTCCAGCCCTGGCGGAAACCGCCGCACCACGCCTTCAGCGCGGAGAGCGAGGGCCGCCGGGCCAGCGTGAGCAGGAGCCAGACGCCGAGATAGACCGGCACCAGGGGCGCGGGCAGATTGCGACGTGCCAGCCACACTCGGTTGCGGGCCACGTTGAAGTGGTACGAGGCGTGCCGGGACGGGGCTGTGGTGGGGTGCAACAGCACCATGTCGGAACGGTAGTCGATCATCCAGTCGGCGTCGAGCGCGCGCCAGGCGAGGTCGGTCTCCTCGTGCGCGTAGAAGAACTCGCCCGGCAGACCGCCGACTTCGGCGAAGACCTTGGTGCGGACCGCGTTGGCGCCGCCGAGGAAGGTGGTCACCCGCGAGGAGCGCAGCGGGTCGGCCGAGCGCAGCCGCGGCACGTGCCGGCGCTGGGTGGCCCCGGTCTCGGGGTCGGCGATCCGGAAGCTGATGATGCCGAGGCGCGGATCGGCGGTGAAGGCCTGCCGGACCAGTTCGACGGTGTCCGGGTGGGCGAGCCGCCCGTCGTCGTCGAGGAACAGCAGGACGTCGACGTCGGTGCCGCCGGGGCCGAAGGCCTCGATGCCGACGTTCCGGCCGGCGGGGATGCCGACGTTCTCCGGCAGGTCGACGGTCCGCACCCAGTCGGGCACCCCGGTGACCGGGGTGCCCTGTCCGACGACGACGACCTCGACCCGGTCGCCGTCCTGCCCGGCGACCGAGTCGATCAGCGCGCGCAGGTCGTCGGGGCGGTCACCCATCGTGATGACGACGGCTCCCACCCTGAGCGGCGCGCCCGCGGACTGCCTCACTTCAGCCTGCTGGAGACCATGATCGAGACCAGGTGCAGCACGGTCTGGAGCAGCGCGATGCCGGCGAGGACGGCGACACCGAGCCGAGTGAAGAACAGGTCGCCGCGGGCCTGGTCCGCGATCGCGAGGACCACGATCAGGAGCGAGGCCTCGATGCCGAGGACGAGCCGGTGGAACTTGAGCGCCGCGGCGGCCCTGCGGGCGAGGGCCATGCCGGAGGAGCGCGGCTCGGACGCCGCCTCCTTGACCGGCGGCAGACCGCCCTGGTGACGGGCGACACCGACGAGGTCGGTCTCGGCCTTGATCAGGATGGCGCCGAGCGCGGCGAGCGTGCCGAGAAAGGCCCACAGCCAGTCGATCCGGCCCGTGCCCCACAGGTCGGCGGCGCGCAGGCCGAAGCCGACGAGCACGGCCGCGTCGCACAGGTAGGCGCCGACCCGGTCCAGGTACACCCCGGCCAGCGAGAACTGCTTCTTCCAGCGGGCCACCTCGCCGTCGACGCAGTCGAGCAGCAGGTAGAGCTGGACCATGAGCGCGCCGAGCAGCGCCCCCGGAATCCCCGGCACCAGCAGGGCCGGGGCCGCGAGGACGCCCGCGAGGGTCATGACGTACGTGAGCTGGTTCGGCGTGATCCTGGTGCCGACGAGCTGCCGGGTGATCCTGAGCGAGATCTCCCGCATGTACAGGCGGCCACCCCAGTGCTCGCCGCTCCGCCGGTCCTTCACACCCGGCGGGTGGACGACCGGTCGGAGCTCAGCTACCGATGGCTTTTGCATAGTCGGCGTACGCGTCCCTGATCTCGTCGTCGGACAGGTCGAGGTGTTCGAGGATGGTGAAGCGGCCCGGCCGGGTCTGCGGGGCGAAGGACACCGCCCGCACGAACTCGTCCACGGTGAAGCCCATCTCCTCGGGGAGGACGGGCAGCCCGTGCCGGCGCAGGGTCTCGACCATCTGCGCGGAGCCCTCGTGGGCGCCGCGCAGGTGCATGGCGAAGGCCGCTCCGAGTCCGCACTGCTCGCCGTGGCTGGCGGCGCGGGTCGGGAAGAGCAGGTCGAAGGCGTGGCTGATCTCGTGGCAGGCGCCCGAGGAGGGACGGCTGTCCCCGCTGATCGACATGGCGATGCCGGACATCACCAGGCCCTCGGAGAGGGAGACGAGGAAGTCGTCGTCGCCCACTCCGCCGGGGTGCCGGAGCACGGCCTCGCCGGCGCTGCGGGCCATGGCGGCCGCGAGGCCGTCGACGGGCTCCCCCGTCACCTCGTGGGAGAGCTCCCAGTCCGCGATGGCGGAGAGGTTGGAGATGGCGTCGCCGATGCCGGAGCGGACGAAGCGGACCGGCGCCTCCCTGATCACGTCCAGGTCGATGACGAGGGCGATCGGGGTGGGCACCCCGTAGGAGCCGCGCCCGTTGTCGTTGTCCAGGGTCGAGATCGGGGAGCAGATCCCGTCGTGCGACAGGTTGGTGGCGATGGCCACCAGCGGCAGCCCGACCCGGGCCGCCGCGTACTTGGTCACGTCGATGATCTTGCCGCCGCCGAGGGCGACCACGGCGTCGTACCGCTTGCCGCGCATGGCGTCGGCGAGCTTCACGGCCTCGTCGATGGTGCCGCCCGAGACCGGGTACCAGTCAGCACCCGGCAGCTCGGCGGCGAACTGGTCACGCAGCTTGAGGCCCGAGCCGCCGCTGATGGCGACGGCGATCTTGCCGTTGCTGGAGATCCGCTGGTCCGCCAGGAGCGCGGACAGGTCGTCCAGCGCTCCCCGGCGGATGTCGACGACGACCGGCGAGGGGATCAGCCGAGTCAGTACTGGCACGCGATCTCACGGCCCTTCGCGAGGTCGTCGTGGTTGTCGATCTCGACCCACTTGACGTCGCCGATGGGGGCCACGTCGACGGTGAAGCCGCGGTTGACGAGCTCCTGGTAGCCGTCCTCGTAGTACAGGTCGGGGTCGCGCTCGAAGGTGGCCTTGAGGGCGTCGGCGAGCTCCTCCGCGGCCTCGGCCTCGATGAGGGTGACACCGATGTACTCGCCGGTGGCGGTGGCCGGGTCCATGAGCTTGGTGATGCGCTGGACGCCCTTGCCCTCGGCGGTGATGACCTTCATCTCCTCGTCGGCGAGGTGCTTCACCGCGTCGAGGGCGAGGATGATCTTCTTGCCGTCGCCGCGGGCGGCGAGCAGGGTCTTCTCGACGGAGACCGGGTGGACGGTGTCGCCGTTGGCGAGGATCACACCGCGCTTGAGGACCTCACGGGCGCACCACAGGGAGTAGGCGTTGTTCCACTCCTCGGCCTTGTCGTTGTCGACGAGGGTGATCTCGAGGCCGTACTTCGCCTCCAGGGCCTCCTTGCGGTCGTAGACGGCCTCCTTGCGGTAGCCGACGACGATCGCGACCTCGGTGAGGCCGATCTCGGCGAAGTTCTTCAGCGTCCCGTCGAGAATCGTGGTCTCACCGTCGACGGGCACGAGGGCCTTCGGAAGGGTGTCGGTGTAGGGGCGCAGACGCCGTCCGGCACCGGCTGCCAGTACGAGACCGATCATGCTGTTTCTCCTTCGTCGTGAACGGCGGGTGCTCCGGCGGAGACCCAGAAGCGGATGGACTCCACGAGCACCACGAGGGCGACGGCCGCCGCCAGGGCGGTCAGGGCCAGGGTGAAGTCGTCGCCGCGGTCCGCCAGCAGGGCGGCGAGGACGGCCACCAGGAGCGTGCGCCCCTCGTGTCCGCCGGTGACGCGCACCAGCCACGCGGGCGGCGCGCCGGTGCCGCCGCGGATGCGGTACACCGTGTCGTAGTGATGGTAGGCGACCGCCGCGACCAGCCCGAACGCCGCGGGGAGCGCCTGCGGGGAGTCGGAGCGGGCGGCGAGCACGAGGACGGTGGTGTACTCGGCGGCGCGGAAGAGCGGGGGTACGAGCCAGTCGAGGGCGCCCTTGAGGGGGCGGGCGACGGCCGCGCCGGCGAGCACCACGTACAGGACCGCGATGACGACGGTCTGCCGGTCCCCGAAGGGGCGGGCGAGGACGGTGGTGAGCAGTGCGCCGGTCGCGATCGCCGCGAGGACGACCCCGGGGCCGAGCAGGCGGGTCCGGGCGAGGGCACGGGCGACGACGCCGGCCAGCGGACCCGAGTCCGCGAGGTCCGCGAGGGCCTGGGCCGCCCGGTCGGTGCGCTTCGCCTTGCGGGTCAGGGAGCGCAGGACGCGGCCCGCCGTGGTGTAGCAGGCGCCGAAGGCGCAGCCGATGATCAGCGCCCAGAAGACGATCCGGTGAGTGGTGACGGCGGTGAGGACGGCGATCATCGCCCAGCGCTCGCCGATCGGCAGGATGATCATGCGGCGGGCCCAGACGGTCCAGCCGAGGCTGTCGAGCCGGTCGGAGAGGGCCGCGGTGGGGCTGGTGTTGGCGGTGGCGTCGTGGTTGGCCTCGTTGAACGAGAAGTCCACGACGTGCCGGCAGGTCATGAGGACCATCGCGCCGAGCGCCAGGGCCCAGACGTCGTCGCCGTTCCTGGCGGCGCCGAGGGCGAGGCCCGCGTAGAAGGCGTACTCCTTGGCGCGGTCGAAGGTGGCGTCGAGCCAGGCGCCCATCGTCGAGTACTTCAGCGCGTAGCGGGCGAGCTGCCCGTCGGTGCAGTCCAGGACGAAGGAGACGAGCAGGAGGACGCCGGCGGCGACGTAGCCGCCGCGCTCGCCGGTCGCCGCGCAGCCGGCCGCGATCAGGGCGGTGAGCAGCGAGGCGGTGGTGACCTGGTTGGGGGTCAGTCCGCGGCGCGCGCACCAGCGGGCGATGTAGCGCGAGTACGGGCTGATGAAGAAGGTGGTGAAGAAGCCGTCGTGGGCCTTGACCGCCGAGCGGAGACGTACGGCCTCGTCGTCGACCGCGTCGACGGCGGCGCGCGCCTCGTGGCGGGCCTCCGGGTCGGCGGGCACGGTGGCGACGAGGGTGCCGAGCTGGGGCCGGTGCACCGGGACGCCGTCGGCGTCGAGGGCGTCGGCGAGCGCGCCGGTGAGGTCGTCGGTGGCGGGGGCGGCCTCGAGCGCGCGGGTGAGCGCGGGGCGGGCCTCGTGCTGTGCGGTGAGGGCGCCGGGGGCGGCCGCGACCGGGAACCGGGGGTCGGTGAGCGCGAGGCGCAGCGCGTGCAGGTGGCCGACGAACCGGGGGTCGACGAGCGCGACGCGCTCGCCCGCCGGGACGGCGGCCAGCAGCGCTCCGGCCTCGTCGGCGTCCGAGGCTGCCTTGACGTCGAAGCCGAGCGACCGCAGATCTCCGTCGAGCGAGGATCCGGGTGCCGGCGGGCCGGTGAGGATGGCGGTCGACAGACGAACTCACTCCTTGGAGCTGACGGAGGGGCCGGCGGGGCCCTTGGCGGCCCCGGGCGCGGCGGTGCGGCCCGGCACGGGGCGGCGACACGTCGGCTGAGGCTATCGGATGAACAGAAGCGCGAGTTCACCGAGGCTTCGCGGGCAGGACTCCCCCGGGCCCACCCGCGTCCTCGTGGGTGCGCCTCGCCCGGCGGGGATCGTCACGGGCGATCGGCGGCCCGCCCCGCGAACCACGGTCGGGCCCGCCCCGAGGAGGCTGGAGGGCGACTTCTCGCCATGGCCGGTGATCCTGGCATCACCGCAGGTCAGAGCATATGACAACGGTGTTCAGTACCGTGTTGCGCATACCCCCCACCCGTAGTTGACTTGCGCCTCGGGGCACCTGCCACGACATGACCTGGAGGCCATTCCATGGGGGCTGGACACGACCACGGGCACAGCCACGGCGGCCCGCCGCCGGCCGGCACCGCCGGGGCCGCGTACAAGAACCGGTTGCGGATCGCGCTCGGCATCACGCTCTCCGTGATGGTGATCGAGATCATCGGCGGTCTGCTCGCCGACTCGCTCGCCCTGATCGCCGACGCGGCGCACATGGCGACCGACGCGGTCGGCCTCGCGATGGCGCTGCTCGCGATCCACTTCGCCAACCGGCCGCCCTCCGGGAACCGCACCTTCGGCTTCGCGCGGGCCGAGATCCTGGCGGCGCTCGCCAACTGCCTGCTGCTGCTCGTCGTCGGCGGCTACGTGCTGTACGAGGCGGTCCAGCGGTTCGTCGAGCCGGCCGAGACCAAGGGCGGCCTGGCGATCACGTTCGCGGCGATCGGTCTGGTCGCCAACGTGATCTCGCTGTCGCTGCTCATGCGCGGCCAGAAGGACAGCCTCAACGTGCGCGGGGCGTACCTGGAGGTGCTCGCCGACGCCCTGGGCTCGGTCACCGTGATCGTCGCGGCCGGCGTCATCCTGACCACGGGCTGGCAGTACGCCGACCCGATCGCCTCGATCGTGATCGGCCTGATGATCGTCCCCCGTACGGTCAAGCTGCTGCGCGAGACCCTGGACGTGCTCCTGGAGGCGGCTCCCAAGGGGGTCGACATGGCGGAGGTGCGGGCGCACATACTGGCTCTGCCGGGGGTCGAGGACGTGCACGACCTGCACGCCTGGACGATCACCTCGGGGATGCCCGTGCTCTCCGCGCACGTGGTCGTGGACCAGGGCGCGCTGGACTCGGTCGGCCACGAGAAGATGCTGCACTCCCTCCAGGGGTGCCTGGGTTCGCACTTCGACGTGGAGCACTGCACCTTCCAGCTGGAGCCCGCCGGGCACGCGGAGCACGAGGCGAGGCTCTGCCTCTGACCCCGGCGGACTGTTAGCCTCTTCGTGCGAACGTGTTCCGTACGAACGTGTGGAGAGAGGAGCTGAGGTTGATGACCGTCGCGATGGAGGCTGCCCGCAGCGGCAGCACCCGGTCGTCCCTCAGCCTCCGGGTCTCCGGCTGACCTGATCCCGGCCTTCCCGCCGGTCCGTCACGTCGTCGGCCGGGGCCCTCTCACCAAGGGTTTCCCACGTTGTCCGACAACGCTCTGCACGACTCCTTCTTCGCCCTGCACCACGGTCTTCCGCGGCAGGGTCCCGGCTCCGACTCCACCACCCGACGGCTCCTCGCGCTCGCGGGACCGCTTCCGGAGCGCCCGCGCGTGCTCGACCTGGGATGCGGCCCCGGCCGTTCCGCGCTGCTCCTGGCCGCCGAGGCGGGCGCCGAGGTGACCGCCGTCGACACCCACGAGCCGTTCCTCGCGGAACTGCGGCGCTCCGCCGCCGCCCGCGGGCTCGACGGCTCCGTCCGTACCCTCCGCGCCGACATGGGCGCGCTGCCGCTCCCCGACGGCTCCTTCGACCTGGTCTGGGCCGAGAGCTCGGTCTTCGTCCTCGGCTTCGACCGCGCCCTCGCCGAGTGGCGCCGGCTGCTGGCTCCCGGCGGCACGCTGGTGCTCACCGAGTGCGTCTGGACGACCACGGAGCCGGGCCCGGCGGCCCGCGCCTTCTGGGACGAGAACTACCCGCTCCGTACCGTCGCCGGGAACGCGGCGGCGGCGGTCGGGGCCGGCTACCGGGTCCTCGGCTCCTTCACCCAGCCGGAGAGCGACTGGGACGAGTACTACGGCCCGCTGGCCGCGCACGCCGAGGCCGCGGACACCACCGTGCCCGGCATGGCCGAGGCGGTGGCCGGTGCCCGCGCCGAGATCGCGCTGCGGCGGGAGCACGGCTCCGACTACGGGTACGCCGGATTCGTCCTGCGGCCCGCCGATCCGCGGTGGCGCACCCGCCCGGAGACCGCCGAGGACGCCCCGGCGGTCCGGCGGATCGTGGCGGAGGCCTTCGGGTCGGACGCGGAGGCCGCGCTGGTCGACGCGCTCCGGCTGGATCCGGGCGCCTGGCTGCCGGGCCTGTCGTACGTGGCCGAGGCCCCCGACGGTTCGGTCGCGGCGCACGCCCTGGTCACCCGCTGCCGGGTCGGTGACGCCCCCGCGGCGGCGCTCGCCCCGGTCTCGGTGGCGCCGGAGCACCAGCGGACGGGGGCCGGCCAGGCCGTCGTCCGCGCGGTGCTCGACGCGGCCCGGCTGCGCGGTGAGTCGCTGGTCCTCGTCCTGGGTCATCCGGAGTACTACCCGAGGTTCGGGTTCGTACGTGCGTCCGCGTACGGAATCAAGCCAGGTTTCGAGGTTCCGGACGAGGCGATGATGGCGCTCGTCCTGGACGACTCGGTCCCCGTCCCGCCGGGCACGCTCGTCTATCCGGCGGCTTTCGGGGTCTAGGCTCCTCACGCCGTCCCTCCGTTCCCGCCGCACCGGTGGTACTCCGGTGCGGCGGGAGCGGCCACGTCCGGCCGTCGAAGTACGGACGGGCCGGTTCCGTACGGCAGACTGAGGTGGCCCCACCGGGGCGAGGACCGAAGCGAAGGATGGGTATGCCGACCACACCAGCCACCGCGGCTCAGATCTCGCCGGAGATCGTGTCGAACGGTGTCCAGCCGTCCGGAGTCCCGGCGCCGATCATGCTCGAACTGGTCGACGAGGACGGGACGACCATCGGCACGGCCGAGAAGCTCGCCGCCCACCAGGCGCCCGGCCTTCTGCACCGCGCCTTCTCCGTCTTCCTCTTCGACGCGTCGGGCCGGCTGCTGCTCCAGCGCCGCGCGCTCGGCAAGTACCACTCCCCCGGCGTCTGGTCGAACACCTGCTGTGGCCACCCGTACCCGGGTGAGGGGCCGTTCGCGGCGGCCGCCCGGCGGACCTACGAGGAGCTGGGCGTCTCGCCGACGCTGCTCGCGGAGGCGGGCACCGTCCGCTACAACCACCCCGACCCGGCCTCGGGCCTGGTGGAGCAGGAGTTCAACCACCTCTTCGTCGGCCTGGTGCAGGCCGAGCCCCGGCCGGACCCGGAGGAGATCGAGGACACCGTCTTCGTGACCGCCGCCGAGCTGGCCGAGCGTCATGCCGCCGCGCCGTTCTCCGCCTGGTTCATGACGGTGCTCGACGCGGCGCGTCCGGCCGTCAGGGAGTTGACGGGTCCGTCCGGGGGCTGGTGACGACCGGCTGGTGGATCACCGCCTCCGGCCCCGGTGCCATCGGGGCCAGGGGCAGTGCCGCCCAGATGATCTTGCCGCCGCTCGCGGTGTGCTCGACGTCGCAGGCGCCGCCGGACTCCTGCGCGACCTCGCGGACCAGGAGCAGCCCGCGGCCGCCCGTCTGCCCGTAGTCCGCCTCGAGAGCCTTGGGGCGGTACGGGTGGTTGTCCTCGACGGACACCCGGATCCACTCGGGGCCGATGGCCACCTCCACCGCTATCTCCGGCGACAGCAGCGCCGCGTGCCGCACGGCGTTGGTGACCAGCTCGGAGACGATCAGCAGCAGGCCGTCCATGATCTCCTCATGGACGGGGACTCCCTGGCGGACCAGCAGGTCGCGTACGGCGTGCCGGGCCTGCGGGACGGAGACGTCGACCGCGGCAGCGGTGAAGCGCCAGACTCCTTCGTAGGACGGTTGCCGGGCGGGGCCACCTCCGCGGGTCTCCACGGTACGGTTCCCACCCTCGTGCTCGATTCTCGCCACGGATCGAGTCTTGGCAATGCGCGTGGGCGGACCGGCCTACTGACCAGAAGTCGACACTTATCGGCCGCTTTCCGATCGGTTGAGTATGCCGATGTCAGTTGTTCGACTGGTCGGGTGCGTTTTTTGACGACTCCGGAGGCGTCCCGGAAACCGGGGGCGGAGTGGGATCCGAGGGCGGGGCAGAAGCCCGGGCGGGGGCCGGGGTCACCATGCTGACGATCCGTCGCCCGCCCACCCCGATCGCGATCAGACCCAGACCGTCGAAGAGCAGCGCGAGCGAGAAGAAGACCCCGAGGACGTACCGGCTGCTGTCCGGCCAGTCGAAGAGGACGAGCAGCCCCAGGAGCAGTCCGAAGGCCCCCTGGAGCAGGGTCCAGCCGAACTGCGGCCCGCGCACCACCACGCTGCCGACCAGCCGGAAGACCCCACCGGTCAGGAACAGCAGGGCCGCGAACATCGTCAGCGCCTCCGCCGAGCCCTCCGGGTGACGGATCACCACGAGACCGGCGGCGATGTTCAGGGCGGCCACCACCACGGCGAGCCAGAAGTAGGCGGTGCCCCGCGACTGGATCGCCTGGAGCAGGCCCACGACACCGCCGGCCAGCAGCAGCCAGCCGAAGAGCAGCATCGAGGTCAGGGTGGCGACGCCCGTGTAGACCAGGCCGACCACTCCGCCGATCACCAGCAGGGTGCCGAGCGCGGCCAGCCAGCCGAAGCTGCGGCTGAGCTTCTTGCCCTCGCGCGCCATGTCCTGGACGGGATCCGGGTCCTCGTGCGTCTCACGGATGTCCTTGGCCATGCGGTGCCTCCTCGGGGCGACCCCTTCCTGATCGTACGTTCGGGTACGGCGGATAGCATCCGGCCCATGGAGCCGCAGCTGAAGGACAGCGTCACGGACGGGATCGCCACCGTCGTCATCGCCAACCGCCCCAAGCGCAACGCGATGAGCGCCGGCATGTGGCGCGCCCTGCCCGGCGTACTGGGCCGGCTCGCCGCCGACCCCGCGGTGCGGGTCCTCGTCCTGACGGGCGAGGGCGACACCTTCTGCGCCGGGGCCGACATCTCGGCGCTCCGGGAGCCCGGGGACGAGCAGCAGACGCTCGCGGTACGGGCCGAGGAGGCTCTCGCGGCCTTCCCCAAGCCGACCCTCGCGGCCGTCCGTGGCTTCTGCGTCGGGGGCGGCAGCCAGCTCGCCGCCGCCTGTGATCTGCGGTTCGCCGAGGAGGGCGCCCGCTTCGGGATCACCCCGTCGAAGCTCGGCATCGTCTACCCGTCCTCGTCGACCCGCAGGCTCGCCGCCCTCGTGGGTCCCGCGACCGCCAAGTACCTGCTGTTCTCCGGTGAACTGATCGACGCCGAGCGGGCGCTGCGGACCGGGTTCGTGGACGAGCTCCACCCGGTGGGCGCGCTGGACAAGCGGGTGGCGGAGTTCGCCCGGCTGCTGGTCTCCCGTTCGCTCCTGACCCAGGCGGCGGCCAAGGAGTTCGCGGACGGACGCCTGGACCGGGACGCCCACTGGGCCGGGCAGGCGCGCGGCAGCGGCGACACCGCGGAGGGGGTCGCCGCCTTCCTTGAGCGCCGCGCGCCCCGCTTCACCTACGGGCTCTGATCCGGCTCCGGCCGCCCCGGCCGGTCCGGGTCCCGCGGGCTCAGTCCTTCGCGAGCGACTCGACGGGCCGGCCGCGCCAGCGCGCGACGATCGCGGCCGGGGCCTTCTCCGGCGAGCCCGCTTCGTACGGCGGCTGCGGGTCGTACTCGGTGAGCAGCTGGATCGTCTGCGCGGTCTCGTCCCCGGCGATCCGGCCGAGCAGGTGCAGCGCCATGTCGATGCCCGAGGAGACCCCGGCGGCCGTGACGTACTTGCCGTCGAAGACGACCCGCTCGCCGGTGGGTTCGGCGCCCAGCGCCCTGAGCTCCTCGTACGCGAGCCAGTGGGTGGTGGCACGACGGCCGCTCAGCAGTCCGGCGGCGCCCAGGAGCAGGGAGCCCGTGCAGACCGAGGTGGTCCAGGTGCTGGTCGCGTCGGCGGTCCGGAGCCAGGCCTGGATCTCCGGGTCGTTCATGGCCTGCCGGGAGTCGGGTCCGCCGGGGACCAGGACGATGTCCGGGCGCGGGACCTCGGCGAGGGTCCTGTCGGCGACGAGCGCGAGGCTGCCCTGGTCGTTGCGGACGGGCCCGGTCTCCTTGGCCACGAAGACGGTCTCGGCACCGGGGAGGCGGGCGAGGAGTTCGTACGGCCCGACGGCGTCGAGCGTGGTGAAGCCCTCGTAGAGCAGGACGGCGATCTGCACGGTGTTCCCTCTCAGTCGGTTCGGTCGGCAGGTGCGTGGACAGGTGCGTGGAAACGGCGGCGGTAGTCGGCGGGCGCGGTGCCGAGGGCCTTGGTGAAGGCGCGGCGCATCGCCTCGGGCGTGCCGTAGCCCGAGGCGCGGGCGACCTCCTCGACGCCGCGCGAGGTCTCCTCCAGGAGCCGGCGGGCGTGTTCGAGTCTGACCCGGTCGACGTAGCGGCCGGGCGGGACGCCCGTCTCCGCGTGGAAGGCGCGGGCGAAGTGGCGGGGCGAGAGCCGGGCGCGGGCGGCGAGCGCCTCGACGGAGAGGTCCCCCGCGGGGTGCTCGGTGATCCAGTGCTGGAGGTCGCGCAGCGGCTCCCGGCGCGCGGTCTGGGCGGACAGCTGGGCGCTGAACTGGGCCTGGTTGCCGGGGCGGCGCAGAAAGACGACCAGGTGGCGGGCGACGGTGAGGGCCACGTCCCGGCCGAGGTCCTCCTCGACCAGGGCGAGCGCCAGGTCGATGCCGGCCGTGACCCCGGCGGAGGTGGAGAGCCGCCCGTCCCGTACGAAGATGGGGTCCGGGTCCACCTCGACCTCGGGGTAGTGGCGGGCGAGGTGGTCGCAGGTGGCCCAGTGGGTCGTCACCCGGTGCCCGTCGAGGAGCCCGGCCTCGGCGAGGAGCAGCGCGCCCGTGCAGACGGAGACCAGGCGCTCGGCGCGCGGCGCGTGGGTGCGCAGCCAGTCGATCAGGGCGGGGGCGGGCGCCCTGGTGCCCTCGCCGCCGGGGACGACGAGGGTGTGCGGGGCGCCGTCGGCCACCGCCTCGGCGAGCGTGGTGTCCGGGAGCACGCGCAGCCCGCTGTGCGTACGGACCGGTCCGCCGTCCAGGGAGGCGGTGCGGATCGGGTACGCGGAGGGGTCCCCGGCGGCTCGGCCGGCACCGGCGAACACCTCGAAGGGGCCGGTGACGTCGAGGCTCTGGACGCCGTCGAAGAGGACGACGAGGACGGGTCGCTGCGTCATGCCCCCATCCTTCGCGGGGCCGAGGACGTCCGCAACGACGCGTGGCCCACCTTTTCTGCCATCGGCCGACGGCGGGAGCGGCCCACCCATTCCCGTCGTACTGACCAGTCGGTAACCTTCGGTCCATGACGAACTCTCTCCCCCCGCGCGCCGGACGCCGCTGCCACAACGCCGTCAACACGGTGCACACCACGCTCTACTTCTCGCCCGACCTCGACCGCGAGCTCGGCGCACTCGGCGTCACCGACGGCGCCGCGGCGCGGCTGGCCGCGCGCAGCGCCGTCCTCGGCGCGGTCGGCGCCGGCACCGTCGCCGCGACCTTCTACAACTACAACCACGAACTGCTCGCCCGGTACCTGCCCGCCGTCTGGGAGACCGCCTCCCCCGCGGCCGTCCTCGACGCGCGGCTGCGCGCCGCCGACACGACCCTGCGCCGGCTGCTCGGCGAGGAGACGATCGCCTCCCCCGAGATGGCCGAGGCCGCCGGACTCGCCCTGCGCGCCGCCGAGGCCTGCACCCGGCACGCCCGGCCGCTCTACTCGGCCAACGCCGACCTGCCGGTGCCGGAGGCCCCCCACCTCGCCTACTGGCACGCCGCGACCCTGCTGCGCGAGCACCGGGGCGACGGGCACCTCGCGGCCCTGCTCTCGCTGGGCCTCGACCCGATCGAGGCGGTCGTCTCGCACACGGCGACCGGCAGGGCCATGAGCCCGCGCTGGTTCCTCGGCAGCCGCGGCTGGCGGCGCGCCGACTGGGAGGCGGCGGCCGGGCGGCTGCGCGCCCGCGGCCTGCTCGACGCCGAGGGCGAGCTGACCGGGGCCGGGACCCGGCTGCGGGAGGAGCTGGAGGAGGTCACGGACCGGCTGGACACCGCCCCGTACGAGCACCTCGGCGCGGAGGGGGTCGAGCGGCTCACCGACCTGGCGCGCGGCTTCGCCACCGCGGCGGCCGCCGCGGGCGCCTTCCCCGCGGACCTGATCGGCAAGGCCTGATGGGCAAGGCCTGAGCGGCAAGGCCCGGGCAGCGGACCTGGCCCGGCGGGGCCTGCCACGGGGCCCGGGCGGCCCGAGCCGTACGGGCCCCGGCGTGGCGGGCTCGGCGCGGTGGGACCGAGCGGCATGGTCCCCGCGCGGCGGGCTCGGCGCGCGTGGACGGGTCGGATGCCGCGTACGGGTGACCGACCCGGCACAATGCACTCGCAAGCTTGAGGCACGAGAAGGCGAGTCGGGACACCGTGACGACGTCCATCGAAGCAAGGATCGCCGAGGAACTCGGCGTACGCGAGCGACAGGTGAAGGCAGCCGTCGAGCTGCTCGACGGCGGTTCGACCGTGCCGTTCATCGCGCGCTACCGCAAGGAAGCGACGGAGCTGCTCGACGACGCGCAGCTGCGCACCCTGGAGGAGCGGCTGCGCTATCTGCGCGAGCTGGAGGACCGCCGGAAGGCGGTCCTCGACTCGGTACGCGAACAGGGCAAGCTGACGGAGGAGCTCGAAGCCCGGATCCGGGCCGCCGACACCAAGGCGCGCCTGGAGGACATCTACCTGCCCTTCAAGCCGAAGCGCCGGACCAAGGCCCAGATCGCACGCGAGGCCGGTCTCGAACCGCTCGCGGAGGGGCTGCTCGCCGACCCGTCGGTGGAACCGACGGCCGCCGCCGCGGCCTTCGTGGACGCGGACAAGGGCGTCGCGGACGCCGCCGCCGCCCTGGAGGGCGCGCGGGCGATCCTCGCCGAGAAGTTCTCCGAGGACGCCGACCTCATCGGCGAGCTGCGCGAGCGCATGTGGGGCCGGGGCCGGCTGGTGGCCAAGGTCCGCGAGGGGCAGGAGGAGGCGGGGTCGAAGTTCGCCGACTACTTCGACTTCGCCGAGCCGTTCACGGCGCTGCCCTCGCACCGGGTGCTCGCCATGCTGCGCGGCGAGAAGGAGGACGTGCTCAGCCTGGACCTGGAGCCGGAGGAGCCCACGGAAGGACCTTCTTCGTACGAGGGGATCGTCGCGCACCGCTTCGGGGTCGCCGACCGGGGGCGCCCCGGGGACAAGTGGCTTCAGGACACCGTCCGCTGGGCCTGGCGGACCCGCATCCTGGTCCACCTCGGGATCGACCTGCGACTGCGGCTGCGGACGGCCGCCGAGGACGAGGCGGTCCGGGTCTTCGCGGCGAACCTGCGCGATCTGCTGCTCGCCGCGCCGGCCGGCACCCGGGCGACGCTGGGCCTCGACCCCGGCTTCCGCACGGGCGTGAAGGTCGCCGTGGTCGACGCGACCGGCAAGGTCGTGGCCACCGACACGATCTACCCGCACGTGCCGGCCAACAAGTGGGACCAGGCGCTGGACAGGCTGGCGCGTCTGGCGAAGGAGCACGCGGTCGAGCTGGTCGCGATCGGCAACGGCACGGCCTCCCGCGAGACCGACAAGCTGGCGGCCGAACTCCTCGCCAAGCACCCCGAGTTGAACCTGACCAAGGTGATGGTCTCGGAGGCGGGCGCCTCGGTCTACTCGGCCTCCGCGTTCGCCTCGCAGGAACTCCCCGGCCTCGACGTGTCGTTGCGCGGCGCCGTGTCCATCGCCCGGCGGCTCCAGGACCCGCTCGCGGAGCTGGTGAAGATCGACCCGAAGTCGATCGGCGTCGGCCAGTACCAGCACGACCTGGCCGAGGTGAAGCTCTCGCGCTCCCTCGACGCGGTCGTCGAGGACTGTGTGAACGGCGTCGGCGTCGACGTCAACACGGCCTCCGCGCCGCTCCTTTCGCGGGTCTCGGGCATCAGCTCCGGCCTCGCGGAGAACATCGTCGCGCACCGGGACGCCAACGGCCCCTTCCGCTCCCGCCGGGCGCTCAAGGACGTGGCCCGGCTCGGCCCGAAGGCGTACGAGCAGTGCGCGGGCTTCCTGCGCATCCGGGGCGGCGACGACCCGCTGGACTCCTCGTCGGTGCACCCCGAGGCGTATCCGGTGGTACGCCGGATGGTGAAGGCGACGGGCGGCGAGGTCGCGGCGCTCATCGGCGACACGGGCACGCTGCGCTCGCTGCGGGCGGACGACTTCGTCGACGAGACCTTCGGCCTGCCGACGGTGACGGACATCCTGCGCGAGCTGGAGAAGCCTGGCCGTGACCCGCGCCCGGCGTTCAGGACGGCCACCTTCAAGGACGGCGTCGAGAAGATCGGCGATCTGGAGCCCGGCATGGTCCTGGAAGGGGTCGTCACCAACGTGGCCGCCTTCGGGGCGTTCGTCGACATCGGTGTGCACCAGGACGGTCTGGTCCACGTGTCGGCGATGTCGAAGACCTTCGTCAAGGACCCGCGCGACGTGGTGAAGCCCGGCGACGTGGTCAAGGTGAAGGTCCAGGACGTGGACATCCCGCGCAAGCGGATCTCGCTGACGCTGCGGCTCGACGACCGGCCGGGCGCCGAGGCCCCGGACGGGGCGCCCCGGCGCGAGCGGGGCGAGCGCTCCGGGCGACCGCCGCAGCAGCGGCAGGGCGGCGGTGGCCGGGGCGAGCGCGGGAACCGGGGCGGACAGCCCGAGCGGAGCGGGGCCTCCGAGCGGAGCGGGCAGAACAACCGGGGCGGCGGCGGTCAGGGCGACCGTAACGGCCGGGGCGGTCAGCCCGAGCGGGGCGGCCGGGACCGGTCCTCCGCTCCCGCGCCCGCGAACAGCGCGATGGCCGACGCCCTGCGCAAGGCCGGCCTGCTGGGCGAGGGCGGCGGCAAGCGCCGCTGAGCCCGCCGGAGCCGTCGTCCCCGTGCGCCCCTGGCGGGAGCACGGGGACGGCCGGCGGCCGACTTTCCGGGAAACCCCTGGTCCGCGCGCCCGTACGAACAGCCCGTGCGAAGAGGAGGCCACCGCCCGGTGGGCGGTGGCCTCCTTCGCGTACGCACGCTCCGTACGGGCCCTACGGCAGGAAGCGCAGGGCCCAGTCGGCACGGTTGGCGACCGAGAGGTCGTCGTCCTCCGTGAGGGGCTGGAGGAGGCTCCGGGCCGCCTTGGGGTCCGCCTGGACCAGGTCGACGATCTCGGCGGCGAGGCCGTCCTGGTCGTCGCCGAGGTCGACGGCGGAGGCCCGGATCAGCGCGGGCAGGGCGTCCGGGCCGCCGACGGCGGCGAGCACGCCGCCGAGGAGCTCACGGGCGTAGGCGTTCCGTTCGGTCAGGGCGCGGTCCAGCTCCGCCTGGAGGCGCGGCAGGAGACCGGCGTCGCCCGAGGCCGCGATCTCGTCGGCGAGGTCGATCGTCTCGTCGACGTCCGCGTCCAGATCGTCCAGCATCTCGGTCAGCCGGGTCAGTAGGTCGGTCATGGTGCCTCCTGGAAAGCGCCGTCCACGAGGACGGGGACGGCCGTCGAGCTGTCGACCTCCGCGGCCACGGCCACGTCCTGCGGAAAGCCGTACTCGTACAGTTCACGGCCCGAGTCACAGCCGTGCAAGGCGGTGACCGGGTCCTCGGTGGCCGCCCACAGCGTGGCCGCCGCGGTCGCCTCCGGGGTCAGGGTGTACGGGCCCGCGAGCCCGGAGAGGACCGCGCCCGCGCCCAGCAGGTCTTCGAGCGCCGGGCGCAGCGAGCCGTCGGGCCACCGCTCCCCGGCGGCGATGACGGCGAGCGGGCGCCCGGCCGATCCGTAGCCCCGGTCGGTGAGCCAGCGGGCGACGGCCGAGTGGTTGCGCAGGGAGGCGGCGACGACGGTGGCGCCGCCCTCTTCGGCCTCCGCCGCGATCGTGGAACCGTTCGGGGACGGCAGGACGAGACGGCCGGGCACGGGCGCGGGCGCCGCACGCAGCGCGGCCGGTGACAGCGTCCACGGGTGCGTCGGCGTGGCCTCGCTCCGGCCGACGGCGAGGACGGCGCCCCTCTCCCGCGCGTACGCGACGGCGGTGGCGTCCCGCCAGCGGTACGGGTGGACGGCGGTGCCGCCCTCGACGGCGACGCCCACGGCGGTGGTGAAGGACAGCACGTCCACGACGACCACGCAGGCGGCCGAGGGGACGAGGACCCGTGCCTCCACGGGCCCCCAGCCGAAGGCGACCGCCATCAGAGCTCGGTCACCTTGCCGTCGGCGACCTCGATGCGGCGGGTGGTGCGGACCGCGTCGAGCATCCGCCGGTCGTGGGTGACGAGCAGCAACGTGCCGGTGTACGCGTCGAGCGCGGACTCCAGCTGCTCGATGGCCGGCAGGTCCAGGTGGTTGGTCGGCTCGTCGAGGACGAGCAGGTTCACCCCGCGGCCCTGGAGCAGGGCGAGTGCGGCGCGGGTCCGCTCGCCCGGGGACAGCGTGGTGGCGGGCCGCATCACGTGGACGGCCTTGAGGCCGAACTTGGCGAGCAGGGTACGGACCTCGGCGGGCTCCGTGTCGGGCACGGCCGCGCAGAACGCCTCCAGGAGCGTCTCCGTACCGTGGAAGAGCTTCCGCGCCTGGTCGACCTCGCCGACGACGACGCCGGAGCCGAGGGCCGTGTCTCCCGCGTCCAGCGGCAGCCGGCCGAGCAGGGCCGCCAGCAGGGTCGACTTCCCCGCACCGTTCGCTCCGGTGACGGCGACCCGGTCGGCCCAGTCGATCTGGAGGGTGACGGGACCGAAGGCGAAGTCGCCGCGGCGCACCTCGGCCTCGCGCAGGGTGGCGACGACCGAGCCGGAGCGCGGCGCGGCCGCGATCTCCATGCGCAGCTCCCATTCCTTGCGGGGCTCGTCGACGACGTCGAGGCGTTCGATCATGCGCTGCGTCTGGCGGGCCTTCGCGGCCTGCTTCTCGCTGGCCTCGCTGCGCGCGTTGCGCCCCAGCTTGTCGCCGTCGGTGGCCTTGCGGCGGGCGTTCCTGACGCCCTTGTCCATCCAGGACCGCTGCATGTGGCCGCGTGCTTCGAGGGCCGCCTTCCTGCCGGCGTACTCCTCGAACTCCTCGCGCGCGTGACGCCTGGCGGTGTCCCGCTCCTCCAGGTACGCCTCGTACCCGCCGCCGTACAGGGTGATCTGCTGCTGGGCGAGGTCGAGCTCGAGGACCTTGGTGACGGTGCGGGTGAGGAACTCGCGGTCGTGGCTGATGACGACCGTCCCGGCCCGCAGCCCCTTCACGAACGCCTCCAGGCGCTCCAGGCCTTCGAGGTCCAGGTCGTTCGTGGGCTCGTCGAGCAGGAAGACGTCGTAGCGGGAGAGGAGGAGCGAGGCGAGACCGGCGCGGGCGGCCTGGCCGCCGGAGAGGGAGGTCATCGGCTGGTCGAGTCCGACGGTGAGGCCGAGGGAGTCGGCGACCTCCTCGGCGCGCTCGTCGAGGTCGGCGCCGCCGAGGTTCAGCCAGCTCTCCAGGGTCGTGGCATACGCGTCGTCGGCGCCGGGCGTGCCGTCGACGAGGCCCTGGGTGGCCTCGTCCATGGCCGCCTGGGCGGCGGCGACGCCGGTGCGCCGGGCGAGGAACTCCCGCACGGTCTCCCCCGCGCGCCGCTCCGGCTCCTGCGGGAGGTGGCCGACGGCGGCGGTGGGCGGGGAGAGCCGGAGCTCGCCCTCCTCCGGGGTGTCGAGCCCGGCGAGCAGCCGCAGCAGGGTCGACTTGCCGGCGCCGTTGACGCCGACGAGGCCGATCACGTCGCCGGGGGCGACGACGAGGTCGAGCCCGGCGAAGAGGGTGCGTTCGCCGTGGCCGGCGGCGAGGTCCTTGGCGACGAGGGTTGCAGTCATCAGGGAACGAATCCTAGGCGACGAAAGCACCCGCCCACGGGCCCGGGGCGCGGGGCTCCTTCGCCAGGCGCAGCAGGACGGCCCGGTAGCGGGCGCCGTGGAAGCGGTACGGACCGACGCCGGGGTAGGCCGCGCGGGCCGGGTCCGCGGTGGGGCCGGTCTGCCAGGCGAAGTCGCGCCAGACGACGTACCCGCCGTGTCCGCCGTACCCGCCCACGTGCTCGACGACGGCCGTGACGGCTCCGCAGCCGAGGTCCTCGCAGTCGGGGCAGGAGTAGATCACCCGGCGGCCGTCCGCGAGCGGGGGGCCGGGGGCGAGGAGCCGGCGGACGTGCTCGGCGCGGAGGGTGGGCGGCAGGTCGGCCGCCAGGGGCGAGACCGCGTCGGGGCCGTCGGCCTCGTCGAGCCGGTGGAGCAGCGGTCTGCCGTCGACGACGAGGTCGACGTCGTCGGGCCGGGGGCGGGGGAAGGCTCCCGGAAGGACACCGTCCGGGAGGACGGCGGGGGCGAGGTCGAGGGTCGTGTACGCGGCCGGCATGACGGCAAGCATTCCCCGGTCAGGGGCCCTGTTCCATGGCTGAGACGTCCCGGAAATGTCCCGGTCCCGGTACGGTCCGGGCCACTGCCCGCTGCCGGGCGGTGCCACTGCCTGCGACGGGCGACGGGCGGCGGGCGGCGGGCGTCTGATGCGCCGCCTCCGGGCACGGTCGCCCGGGGGCGGCGGCCGCCCCGGGGTGTCGGGGAGCGGGCGGCGGGCCCGTGCCGGCCGGGAACGGCCGCGGGGCGGGCGCGGCCCCTTTCGGACCGCACCCGCCCCGCGCGCTTCGCTACTTCCAGAGCGGCGGGCGGTTGTTGTTGTCCGCGTCGGCGCACTGGCGGGCGCGCTGCTCCAGGGCGTCGGCGCGGGCGGCGGCCTTGCGGGCCTCCGTCGTGGCGCCGAGGCGCTTGAGCTGGGCGGCCCGGGCGCGCTCCTTGTGGGCTTCGGTGCGCAGCTCGGTGACGTTGCAGGTGATGCGGCCGGCGGACGCCGGTCCGGCGGCCGCCGTCTGGCCGATCAGCACGCTTCCGGCGAGCAGCGTCGTGGCGATCAGGGCCGGCAGGACGCGGCGCGCGGGCTTCGTGGAACGCATGGTGGTTCTCCAACTTCCAGGTCGTGGAGACCTGTTCGGGCATGGTCAGTACCAGCGGGTAACTTTACACCGGCAAAGCAGGAGATCCCGCCGTGCCGGCCCCGCGGCACACGACCGTCAACACTCCTCCACAGGACTCCCACTGACGAGGTGATAGGTGGCCCGCCCGTCCAGGAGCAGCGGGACGAGCGCGCGCTGCGACTGGCGCAGCGGGACGAACGCCCCCGCCCCCTCCGGCCGGACGGTGACGCCGTGCAGGGCGAGCTCGTCGCCCACCTCCGCGTACCGCGCGGCGTCGAGCCGGTAGCCGCACGGCGGGTCGGCGATGATCTCCCCGGGCTCCGGCGGGTCGTTGTCGGCGCCGCCGAGGAAGACCGGACCCCGATCGGCGAATCCGGCGTGCCGGGCCGCGGCGGTGGCCGCCGTGAGCGGCCCGCGCCGCTCCTCCACGTAGGCGAAGGCACCCGCGAGGGCCGCGCGTTGGGTGGCGACGCGGCGCCGGTGGTGGAGCGCCGGATCGTTCTGCTCGGCCTCGTCGAACGCGTCCACCCGGGTCTCGACGAGCAGGCCGGCGGAGTGCTTGATGCCGGCCGTGTTGCGCAGGATCCGCTCCTGTCCGTCGCCCGCGACCTGCTTGACCGGCTTCCCGGTGAGGGGATCGGTCCAGATCCCGTAGATGCCGCTGCTGTATCCGGCGAGTCCGGCGGCGGGCCGGACGTAGGACTCGGAGAGGGTCCGGGACTCGTCGTGGACGTGCGGATCGGCGTCGAGGCTCCGCGGCCAGAGGGCGAGCAGGTCCTTGTCGTAGTACCGGGGGGTGGCCCCGTACTCGTGCAGGTCGTAGACGAGTTCGGGGCGCCGGTCGCGGATCACGGCGGCGACCGCCCGGGCCTCGGCGGTCCGCAGTGCGATGTGGTCGCGGTTGACGTCGACGCCGTCGCCGTTGCCCCGGGTGTCGGCCTCCCGCCCGTCGGGGTTGGCGGTCGGAACGACGAGCAGGGTCGTACGGGCGAGGAAGCGCCGGGTCTCCGGGTCATGGGCGTGGGCGAGGTCGCGCACGGTGCTCAGACAGGCTTCGCGGCCGGCCGGCTCGTCCCCGTGCTGGCTGCAGACGAGCAGCACGGTGGTGCGGCCCGTACCGAGGGTGGCGAGCTGGATCGGGCGGCCCTGCGCGGTGGCGCCGATCCGACGCAGCGACACCCGCTCGCTCGCCCGGTCGACGGCCGCGAGGAAGTCCCGCTCCTCGGCCCCGGTGGTCCACCGGGCGCCCCCGCTCGTCTCGAATCCGGTGCGCGGGAGCGGTTGCGCGGGAGCGCTGTCGGCCGCCTCTGCGGGAACGGTGACGAGCGGCAGGGCGAGGGCGGCGGCGGCGGCCACGAGGCCGAGGACGCGCCGGGAACTCCGGTGACGGGTGGGCCGTGTCATCGGGCGGCTCCCGCTCCGGGGAGGCGCGGACCCGTGACGGCGGCCGGCGGTTCGGCGCCGCTCAGGGACGGTACGGCGGTGGGCGAGGGCACGGCCGGGTGGGGGCCCGTCGTGGCCCGGGCGAAGGCCGGGGCACCGCCGACCAGCGGCACCTTCGCCCAGGTGCGGGCGAGGTCGAGGGTCAGGGTCGGGGTGGTCGACGGAGGGTCGAGCAGGTCCTTGTCGGTGCCGCCGACGATCAGCGCGAGCCGGTGTCCTGCCGGGACGACGTGGTCGGTGGCGGCGAGGTCGAGGGTCATCGTGTACGCCCTGCCGGGGGTCAGCGGGCGTTCCCGGCCCGGGTCGGCCCAGGTGCCGAGATCGGCCCAGCCCCGGCTGACGACCGTGTACCCGACGGCTGCCGTACGGGCCTCGGTCTCCTTGAAGCAGGCGCTGTCGCCGGGGGTGCTCGCGCCCCAGCAACTGCGGTCGGCGCGGGTGGTGATGCCCTCGCCGGGGGCGCCGTAGTCGCGGATCGTGTCCGGTCCGAGGTCGACGAGGACGGCGGAGAGGTGCGCGGTGGCGGTGGTCGGGGTGGCGGTGACCGTCACCCGGGAGGAGCCGGAGATCCGCAGGTCGCGGGAGAGGGGGCGGGTGACGAAGCCGGCCTTCTCGGGGGTGGCGGTGTCGATTCGGGCCGCCCAGTCGAGCTCGCCGAGGCCCGGGTCGTCGGTGAAGGTCGCGGCCGAGCCGGGGGCGGCGGGGGCGCGGCCGAGGACGCCGGGTCCCGCCGCGGCTCCGGGGGCGGGGCGCAGGGTGGTGGTCCCTGTGGTGCGCGGCGGCCAGTGCCGGTCGGTGGTCCAGTGGTCCGGGGCGCGCTCGATGTCGGCGACCGGCTCGCGGTCGATGCCGTTGTCGTGGCCGAGGAGGTAGTGGTCGAACCAGCGGTGCAGGGTGCGGACCCAGTCGGCGCGCCGGAAGTCGAAGGGGTCGACGTGACCGGTCTGGGAGAGCCAGATCTTCCGTTCCACCCCGTGGGCGGCGAGCGCGTCCCACCACCGGCCGAACTGGCCGGCCCGCACGTTGAGGTCCTGCTGCCCGTGCACGACGAAGACGCTCGCCCTGACCTTCCCCGCGTCCGGCACGTGGTCGCGCTCGGTCCAGGCGGCGGTCCAGTCGCCGCTGTAGGGAGTGCCGGCGGCGACGCGGTCCTGGACGGCGCCGCAGCGGGCCTGCGCCTCGGGGCTGTTGACGTACTCGGAGAGCCAGCTCGGGTTGGCGTTGTAGAGAGGGGCGCCCTGGGAGTGGAAGTAGTCGTACCAGGAGGAGATGGCGCCGATCGGGACGATCGTCTTCAGCCCTTCGACGCCGGTGGCGGCGACGCCGTTGGCGACGGTGCCGTCCCAGCTCTTGCCGATCATGCCGACGTTCCCGGTGCTCCAGGTGGTGGCGCGGGCCCGGGTGTCGCCCGTACGGGAGGTGTAACCGCGGGCCCGGCCGTTCAGCCAGTCGACGACGGCCTTGGCCGACTGGACGTCTGAGCGCCCGCCGACGTCGTCGCAGCCGTCGGAGCGGTTGGTGCCGGCGAGGTCGACGGCGGCGAAGGCGTAGCCCCTGGGGACGAAGAAGTTGTCGTAGAAGAGCGGGAACTGGACGGGGTTCCCGTCGGCGTCGTAGGTCTTCCGCTGTCCCTCGTTGCCGCGTCCGCAACAGGCGTAGTACGGGCTGGCGTCCATGATGACCGGGATCTTCCGGCCGGCCGCGGCGGTCTCCCCGGGGCGGACGATGTCGACGGCGACCCGGTCCGCGCGCCCGTCGCCGTCGCCGTCGAGTCCGGTGTCGACCCAGACGGACTCCCGAATGGCGTCGGCGTAGGAGTGGACGGGCCGGGACTCCCGCACGGACGGCGCGGAGGACCCTTCCCGCGCGACGGGCGTGGCGGGCTCCGGCTGCGCGCCCGCGGGCGTGACCAGGGTCGCGAGCAGGGCGGCGGTGGCCGCGGCCACGAGGGTTCCGTACGGCAGTCGGGCTCCGCGGGTTCTCCGCATTCGCATCGGCATGGGCGGGAACGTACCCCGGTCAACTCCCGTGCAAAAGAGTGCCGCAGGGAATCAGGGGTGATTCGGGGTGATCCCCGGGACGGAGGTGTTCGTATCGGCCGAATGGCGATCGTGTGACAGGGGGTCCTCTGGACGTGACGGTGCGTCGGGTAGCTGAATAGTGTCCGGACTAAGGACCGACGACCACCCGTGCGTCTTACGTTTCTTATGACTTGGGGAGCACCTGTGCACCGCAGAATCATCGTTCCGAGCGCCCTCGCGGCCTCCCTGCTGCTGGCGATCCCGGCATCGGCGGCCGACTTCGAGCCCGGGGCGCCGGGCATCGGCGACTCCTACTACCCCACCAGTGGCAACGGCGGCTACGACGTCTCCCACTACGACCTGCGGCTGAAGTACCAGCCCGCGACCGACCTGCTCGAAGGCACGGCGACGATCCTCGCCACGACGAAGCAGAACCTGTCCCGGTTCAACCTCGACCTCGGCCTGAGGGTCAGTGAGGTCCGGGTCAACGGCCGCCTCGCGAGGTTCACCACCTCGGGCGCCCACGAGCTGGAGGTCACCCCGGCCGTCCCGCTGGAGAAGAACAAGCCGATCTCGGTCGTCGTCCGCTACGCGGGCAAGCCCTCCGAGGTGAAGATCGACGGCTGGTCGGCCTGGGCCCGTACCCCGGACGGCGGAGTCGCCGCCCAGGAGCCGGATTCGGCCGTCTGGTGGTTCCCGTCCAACGACCACCCGCTCGACAAGGCCACCTTCGACGTCTCGGTCTCGGTGCCGGACGGCCACCAGGCCATCAGCAACGGCGTGCTGCAGTCCCAGTCCTCGCGCCTGGGCTGGACGCGCTTCAACTGGCGCTCCGACAAGCCGCAGGCGACGTATCTCGCCACGCTCGCCGTCGGCAGGTTCGACATCACGACGGACAGGACGGCGAACGGTCTGCCGGTCCTCAACGCGTACAGCAAGGACCTCGGCGGCAACGACGGCGCGGCGCGCGCCTCCGTCGAGCGCACGACCGAGGTGGCGGAGTGGCTGGAGTCGCTCTTCGGGCCGTACCCCTTCAACTCCCTCGGCGGGTACGTGCCGAACGTGACCAGTGGTTTCGCCCTGGAGACGCAGACCCGGCCGTTCTACAGCCCGCGGCAGTTCGCCAACGGCGCGAACGTGTCGGTGGTCGTCCACGAGCTGGCCCACCAGTGGTACGGGGACAGCGTGTCCGTCCGCGACTGGAAGGACATCTGGGTCAACGAGGGCTTCGCCCGGTACAGCCAGTGGCTGTGGTCGGAGAAGGAGGGCGAGGGCACGGCGCAGGAGCTGGCGGACCACGTGTACGCCATCCGTACGGCCGAGGACCCGTTCTGGACGGTGAAGCCGGGTGACCCGGGCCCGGAGAACCAGTTCCACATCGCCGTCTACGACCGGGGCGCGCTGGCGCTCCAGGCGCTGCGCAACGAGATCGGCGACGAGGACTTCTTCGCGATCCTGAAGGGCTGGCCGCAGGAGTTCGCCCACGGCAACGCGCGGGTCTCCGACTTCGTCCGGTACGCGGAGCGGGTCTCCGGCAAGCCGCTGGCCGAGCTCTTCGACACCTGGCTGTACCAGCCGTCGAAGCCGTCCGCGTCGACGGCGGCCGCGGCGGGCCTGTCCGCTCCGGCCGCCCGGGCGACGGCGCGGCAGCGGCCGGTGGCGCCGAAGTCGTGGAAGAGGATCGCGGAGACGAACACGATCCACGAGACCGGGCACGAGACCGGGGAGCACCACCCGCACTGACCGGTACGGAGACCGGGCCGTCCGTCAGCGCGGTGCGCGGCGGGCGGCCTGGCGTGCCTTCCTGGCCAGCGGCAGATAGCGCAGCCGCTCCGGCAGGACGGGAACGACGGCCCGGACGACCCGGGCGGACCGGCGCAGGGCGCGCTCCTGCGCGTCCGTCCACTCCAGCCCGATGGCCTCCCGGGCGTCCGGCGGCATCAGGCCGACGGTGAGGAAGGCCCGCAGCCGCAGGAACGGGCGGCGCAGGACGGGCCAGAGCAGCCGGAGGGCGAGCCGGAGCGGCAGCGGACCCCGGTCGGGGGCCGGCACCGGCTGGTCGGTGTCGAGCAGCTCCCGGACGACGACGGTCGCCTCCAGCTCCTCCGCCAGGACCTTCCGGTAGTACGGCCAGAACTCCTCGATCGTCTGCGGCATGTCGCGGTCGTGGATGCCGAGGACCCGGCCGACCTGGAGCCACTCGGTGTACAGCTGCCGCTCCTGCGCCTCGGTGAGGGGGCGGGAGAGGAGGCGGAGACCCCAGGTGTAGACGGGGAAGCCGGTCGCGTGCACCCAGGAGTAGTAGGCGGGGGTGAGTGCGTGGTAGCGGCGCCCGTGGGCGTCGGTGCCCCGGATGGTGCGGTGCAGCTCCCGCAGGCGGCGCCCTTCCCGTGCGGCGTCCTCGCCGCCGTAGATCCACAGCTGGAGCGAGCGCAGGGAGCGCTCGCCCCGGCCCCAGGGGTCGGTCCGGAAGACGGAGTGCGCGTCCACCCCGGCGCCGATCGCCGGGTGCGCGACCTGCATCGTGAGGGCGGCGGGCAGCATCAGGAGCGCCCGGATGTCGCCCGCGACGCTCCACAGCACTCCGCCGACGGGCGGCGGCACGGGATCGGAGGGGCGGTCGAGGCGGTCGAGGCGGTCGGGATCGGAGGGGCGGTCGGGATGCACACGTTCCATGGGGTTCTCCTCACCCTCCAGGCTGCCACCCACGACGAAGGGGCCGTCACCCGGGTCTGCGACCCCGGCGACGGCCCCTTGCGAGGAGTACGGATCAGGCTCGGTCGGCGCCGACCGGCTCGCCGACGATACGGGCGGCGAGGGCGTGGGCCCAGGCGTCGACGTCCGCGTTGAGCTCGCGCTCGGCGGCGGCGCGCTCGGCGGCGATCTTCTCGGCACCGGCCGCGAGGATCGCGTCCCGCTCGGCGTTGCCCTCGGCGCGGGCGGCGGCGATGGCGACCGAGCCCTCCTCGACGGCCTTGGAGCGGATGCGGGCGGCCTCGTGACGGGCCTCGGCGAGCTCCGCCTCGTACTGCTCACGGATCTGCGTGGCCTCGGAGCGCAGGTCGTCGGCGCGCTCGGTGCCGCCGTCGATGGCGTCCTCGCGCTCGTCGAGGGTGCGACGGATCTTCGGCAGGATGCCCTTCGCCATGATGAGGAAGGTGAGTCCGAACAGCACCAGGCCGAGGAGGAGCTCGGCCCAGACGGGGTTGAGCGGACCGAGGTCCATCTTGAAGATCGTTGAGTTGCTCGCGAGGGTCATGCGCGCATTCTACCTGGACAAAAACACCACAAAACAGACAACGACCGGAGAGTTGGCGCGCTTGTGCGGGCCCGGCAAGATTCCCGGCACCCAAAGGCTACCGGAAGGTAACCACGGCTGATTGTATGTGCGGCGCCAGGTCAACCCCCCACACCCTCATGGGAGTTCACGTGTCGCTCGCCGCACTCCGCCGCGCCCCCGGCGCCGCCCTTTCCCTCGCGCTCGCCGTGGCCACGCTGGCGGCGACCGCGCCCGGCGCGACCGCTGCCTCCACGACGGCCACCTCCACGACCGCCGCCGAGGCCCCGCGGCTGAAGGTGCTCACGTACAACGCGTTCCTGTTCTCCAAGTCCCTCTACCCGAACTGGGGCCAGGACCACCGGGCCAAGGCGATCCCCGCCGCCTCCTTCTTCCAGGGGCAGGACGTCGTCGTCCTCCAGGAGGCCTTCGACAACTCCGCCTCGGACGCGCTCAAGGCGAACGCCGCCGCGCAGTACCCGCACCAGACGCCCGTCATGGGCCGCAGCAGGACCGGCTGGGACGCCACCGGGGGCGCCTACTCCGCGACCACGCCCGAGGACGGCGGCGTGACGATCCTCAGCAAGTGGCCGATCGTCCGCAAGGAGCAGTACGTCTACAAGGACGCCTGCGGCGCCGACTGGTACTCGAACAAGGGCTTCGCGTACGCCGTCCTGGACGTGAACGGCAGCCGGGTCCACGTCGTCGGCACCCACGCGCAGTCCACCGACCCGGGCTGCTCGGCGGGTGAGGCGGCGCAGATGCGCAGCCGCCAGTTCAAGGCGATGGACGCCTTCCTCGACGCCAAGAACATCCCGGTGAACGAGCAGGTGATCGTCGCCGGCGACATGAACGTCGACTCGCACACGCCCGAGTACGGCACGATGCTCGCCGACGCGGGCCTGGCGGGGGCCGACGCCCGCACCGGCCACCCGTACTCCTTCGACACCGACCTGAACTCGATCGCCTCCGAGCGCTACCCGGACGACCCGCGCGAGGACCTCGACTACGTCCTCTTCCGGGCCGGGAACGCCCGCCCCGCCGGCTGGACCAACCACGTGATCCTGGAGCAGAGCGCTCCGTGGACGGTCTCCAGCTGGGGCACGCGGTACACGTACACCAACCTCTCCGACCACTACCCGGTCACCGGCTTCTGACCCGGCCCGCGGCGGGCTCGGGTCAGTACCCCCGGCCGCCGAAGAGGCTGTAGAGCCAGGCCCCGAACACTCCGGCGACACAGAGCAGCACGACGAGAGAACCCAGACTCGTGTGCCGCTCCTTACGGGGCCGGCCGGGGCGGGCGGCACGCGCCGCCCGCCCCGGCTTCCCCTGCTTCCCGGACGCTCCCTCGCGACCCGCCCGTCCTGTCCGACCCGCCCGGCCCGACGCGGCCGGAGCCGGCTCGGCGACCGCGGCGACGTCGGCGAGCAGCCGGCGGCAGACCGCCGCGAGCTCCGGTGTCCCGGCCGTCAGGTCCACGACCACCTCGGTCCTGGCCGGGGCGGTGGTCCCCCCGTCGAGGAGCCGCCCCGCGCGCAACAGCGCCTGGTCCTTGCCCCCGGTCGGACCGAGACTGATCCAGCGGCGCACGTGCTCGCCCCGGATCACCACCCCGCCGCCCCGCTCCCGGTAGACGGTGTGCTCCCGCCACAGGATTCCGGCCAATTCGTCGGCCGTCTCCCTGAGTTGCGTGTACATCTGACTCCCCTGTTCCCAGTCCCCCGGTCCGAACAGCCGCAGACTCTAGCCCCCGCCCACCGAACCCCCGAGCACACCCCGGCTCCGCGCCCCTTACGCACCGAAGTCGTACACGCTGACCGGTATCCCCCGGTCCACGAGCCGGCGCACGACCAGGGGCTCGATCCGCTTCCAGGAACCCCCGGCGAGCCCGCAACCGATGCGCGGCATGTGCACGGATGCTCCCAGCTCGGCCGCCCTGTCGGCGAGCAGCCCGAGTGCCGCGTCGATCGCCTCGTACCGCACGGGCACACCGGTGCTCCGTCCTGTGCGCATCCCCCGCTGTCCCACCAGATTGGCCACCCAGACGTACGGCTCGACCTGGACGAGCTGGGCGGCACCGAGGCCGAAGTCGTTCCGTGCCCGCTCGCGGTGCCACCGCCGGTAGGCCGCCTCCGGCTCGCTCCAGCGATGTGAGATCGCCACGACGAAGCCCTTGCCCCAACCGCCGAGGTCGTTGCAGACATGGGCGATGATCTTGACGCCCTTCCCCTGCGGCGAGGTGGCGTCCCCCTTGACGTACGTGATGCCGCTCATGTCGATCACGCTACGCGGCGCCACTGACAGCGCGGCCCCGGCGGCGGGTTCGCCGACGGGGCCACGGCGCGGCGCCTACGGGCGGGTGTAGCGGCGGACGCGGTAGCGGAGGGTCGTCGTGGAGGTGCGCCAGTCGGTGTCCTCGGCGAGGTGCCAGGACGCGTCGAGGGGCGGGGCGTAGGTGTCGCCGGCCACCGGGGCGTCGACCTCCGTCACCGAGAGCGTCGTGGCGTACGGCAGGGCCGCGCGGTAGATCTCGCCGCCGCCGATCACCCAGACCGTGCCGGTCGGCTCCGGCGAGTCGGCCGTGAGCGTCAGGGCCGCGTCGATGGATCCGGCACGTTCCGCGCCCTCGGCCGTCCAGTGCGGGTCACGCGTCACCACGATGTTCCGCCTGCCGGACAGCGGGCGGAAGCGCGCGGGCAGCGAGTCCCAGGTCCTGCGCCCCATGATCACGGGGTGGCCGAGGGTGGTGGCCTTGAAGTGCGCCATGTCCTCGGGCAGGCGCCACGGGATCGCGTTGCCCGCCCCGATCACGCCGTCCGGGGTCTGCGCCCAGATCAGTCCGATGTCCGTGCCGATGTCCGTGCCGCCGCTCATACGGCGACCGGGGCCTTGATGGCCGGGTGGTGCCGGTAGTCCACGACCTCCACGTCCGCGAAGGCGTAGTCGAAGATCGAGTCGGCCTTGTGGAGGCGCAGCTCGGGGAAGTCGAACGGGGTCCGCGAGAGCTGTTCGGTGACCTGCTCGACGTGGTTGTCGTAGATGTGGCAGTCACCGCCGGTCCAGATGAAGTCACCCGGCTCGAGCCCCGTCTGCTGCGCCACCATGTGGGTGAGCAGGGCGTAACTGGCGATGTTGAACGGGACGCCGAGGAACAGGTCCGCGCTGCGCTGGTACAGCTGGCAGGAGAGCTTGCCGTCGGCGACGTAGAACTGGAAGAAGGCGTGGCACGGGGCGAGCGCCATCCGGTCCAGTTCGGCGACGTTCCAGGCGGAGACGATCATCCGGCGGGAGTCCGGGTCCTCGCGCAGGGTGTCGAGGACCTGGCTGATCTGGTCGATGTGCCGGCCGTCGGGGGTGGGCCAGGACCGCCACTGCACGCCGTAGACCGGGCCGAGCTCGCCGTCCGCGTCGGCCCACTCGTCCCAGATGCTGACGCCGTGCTCCCGCAGCCAGCCGACGTTGGAGTCGCCGCGCAGGAACCACAGCAGCTCGTACACGATGGACTTGAGGTGCACCTTCTTGGTGGTGACCAGCGGGAACCCCTGCGAGAGGTCGTAGCGGAGCTGGTGTCCGAAGACGCTCCGGGTCCCCGTTCCCGTCCGGTCGGCCTTGGCCGTCCCGGAGGTGAGCACCAGTTTCAACAGGTCTTCGTACTGTGTATCCGCCACGGAGGTGGAGTTTACTGCCGGCCAGGGGCGCGCCGTACCGTCAGCCGCCGGTGACCGTGGTGCGCGGGGTCTCGTCGACGTGCAGGGCGAAGACGTCGGGACGGGCGTAGTGGCCGGTGGCGTCGAGGTCGAAGCGGGCGCGGGCGAGGTCGTCGAGGTCCAGCTCGGCGGTCAGGATGCCCTCGCCGTCGCGCAGCGGCCCGGCGAGGACCTCGCCCAGCGGGGAGACGATGACGGATCCGCCGCCGATCAGTACGGTGTCGGGCTCGTCGCCCTGGACCGGGTGGAGGTCGGCGGGCAGGGCGTCGCGGCGCAGGTACTGGCCGGCGCCGAGGACGAAGCAGCGGCCTTCGAGGGCGATGTGGCGCATGGTGGCCTGCCAGGCGTCGCGGTCGTCGACGGTCGGCGCGCACCACAGGTCCACGCCCTTGGCGTACATCGCCGTGCGCAGGAGCGGCATGTAGTTCTCCCAGCAGATGGCCGCGCCGAGGCGCGCGGTGCCGGTGTCGATCACGGGGAGGGTGGATCCGTCGCCCTGGCCCCAGAGGTACCGCTCGGCCGCGGTGGGCATGAGTTTGCGGTGCAGACCGAGGTAGCCGTCGGGGCCGAGGAAGAGGGCGACGCAGTACAGCGTGCCGCCCCGGCGCTCGACCGCGCCGATGACGGCGTGGACGCCGAGCTCCCGTGTGACGGTGGCCAGGGTCTCGACCTCGGGGCCCGGGACCTCGATGGCGGCGGCGTGGTAGCGGCGGAAGAGTTCCCGGCCGGCCGGGGTGCGGCTGCCGACCGTGATGCCGAAGTCGAGCCCCTTGGGGTAGCCGCCGATGAACGCCTCGGGAAGGACGACGACCCCGGCCCCCCGGGCCGCGGCCTCGCGGATGAGCTCTTCGGCCCGGGCCACCGCGGCCGGGGTGTCGAACAGCGGGGCGGCCGCCTGGACGACGGCGGCGGTGACGGTACGGCGGTGGGGCCGGGCGGGAGCGCCGGCAGGAGTCGCAGTCATGCGTCGACGCTAGGAACCTCGACCCCCATCCGGCAAACTGATTCTCACGATGATCGACATCTATGAAACCGAATTCCGGAAGGCCGACCTCAACCTGTTGGTCGTCTTCGCCGCCCTGATGCGCGAGCGCAGCGTCACCAGGGCCGCCGCCGCCCTGCATCTGAGCCAGGGCGCCACCAGCGCCGCCCTCGGCCGCCTGCGCGGACTCTTCGACGACGAGCTGTTCACCCGTACCCGCGCCGGCGTCGAGCCCACGCCGCGCGCCGTGGCGCTGGCCCGCCGCATCGAGCCCGCGCTCGGGCTCATCCACGGAGCGGTGACCGACCGGGACCGCTTCGACCCGGTCACCGCCCGGCGCGCCTTCACCCTCGGCATGTCCGACGACCTGGAGGCGGCGCTGATGCCGCGCCTGCTGAACGCCACGGCCGGGCTGCCCGGCGTCCGGCTCGCCGTACGGCAGGCCAGCCGCAACACCGTCGCCGACATGATCGACCGGGGCGAGGTCGACCTCGGCGTGGCCGCCGCCCCGGCGCACCGCGCCGACCACCGCCGCCAGGACCTGTTCACCTCCGGCTACACGTGTCTGTTCGACGCCCGTCTCCTGCCGCTCCGGGTTCCCCTCTCCCTCGACGACTTCCTGGCCCATCCGCATCTGCTGATCTCCTACGACGGCCGGCGCGGCGTGGTCGACGACGTCCTGGAGGCACGCGGGCTCGACCGCCGGGTGATCGCCTCGACCACCCACTTCGCCGGGGCCGCCCTCCAGCTCGCGGCCCTGCCCGCCCTGGCGACCGTCCCCACCCACGCGGCCACCGTCTACGCCGGCCTGCTGGGCCTGACCGCCGCCGAGCCGCCGCTGGCGATGCCCACGTACACCGTCAGCGCGATCTGGCACGGAAGCCTCACCGACGACCCCGCCCACGTGTGGCTCCGCGGGCTCGTCGACGACACGGCGCGCGCGGAGCGCTGAAGCGGGGCCGACCGGGCCGGTGCTCTTTTACACCGATGGTGAGACAGCAATACTGTTCAAGCGACCCGGACCGGCGGGTCGACCGGCAGGGGAAGTGAGGGCACCTCGGATGGACGTCGGGAGCGGCGGGGGCGGGACGGACGCGCGGGGTGAGCACGTGCCGGAGCCTGATGGCGTGCGGGGCGACGACGTGCCGGGTGGGCGCGTGCCCCGTGAGGACGTGCCGGGCGAGCAGGCTCCCGGTGACGACCTGCCGAGTTATACCGTCGACGAGCTCGCCGCGCGGGCCGGGGTCACCGTGCGGACCGTGCGGTTCTACGGGACCCGGGGACTGCTCCCGCCGCCCGTCATCGGGCCGCGCCGGGTCGGGCACTACGGCCCGGGGCATCTGTCGCGGCTCGCGCTCATCGAGGAGCTCCAGCGGCAGGGCATGACCCTCGCGGCGATCGAACGGTACGTGGAGCAGCTGCCGCCCGACCTCAGCGCCCAGGACCTCGCCATCCACCGGGCCCTCGTGGCCTCCTGGGCCCCGGAGTCCGCCGAGGCCATCACCCGGCGCGACCTGGAACGGCGCGCCGGGCGGGCGCTCACGGAGCGGGACGTCGACCGGCTGGCCGCGATGGGCGTCCTCGACCGGACCGACGACGCCGACACCTTCCGGCTCGACGGCGCGCTGCTGCGGCTCGGCGTGGAGCTGCTCGACGTGCCGATCGAGCACGAGACGATCCTCGCCTCCCGGACCGTGCTCCTGGAGCACGCGCGCCTGGCCGCCCAGGAGCTGTCCCGGCTGTTCCAGGAGCGGGTGTGGAGCCCGTACCGGGAGAGCGGGGAGGACCCGGACCACCTGAGCGCCATGCGGTCGCTCTCGGCCCATATGCAGCCGATCGTGGTCCAGGCCCTCGTCACGGCCTTCCAGCGCTCATTGAGCGAGGAGTTGCGGACCGCGTTCAGGAGTCGCTGAACACCTCGCCGCGCTCGGCCTTCGCCACCAGGAGGGCGGGCGGGGCGAACCGCTCGCCGTACGTCTCCGCCAGCTCGCGCGCGCGGGCCGTGAAGCCGGCGACACCGCCCTCGTAACCGTTGACGTACTGGAGGACGCCGCCGGTCCAGGCCGGGAAGCCGATGCCCATGATGGAGCCGATGTTGGCGTCGGCGACCGAGGTCAGGACGCCTTCCTCCAGGAGCCGGACGGTGTCCAGGGCCTCGGCGAAGAGCATCCGCTCCTGCATGTCGCGGAAGGGGATCTCGTATCCCGGCTTGGTGAAGTGCTCGCGCAGGCCCGGCCACAGCTTGCCGCGCTTGCCGTCCTCGCCGTACTCGTAGAAGCCCGCGCCGCCGCTGCGGCCGGGGCGGCCGAACTCGTCGACCATGCGGTCGATCACGGCCTCGCCCGGGTGCGTGACCCAGGTGCCGCCCGCCTCCTCGACCGCGCGCTTCGTCTCGTTGCGGATCTTGCGGGGCAGGGTGAGGGTCAGTTCGTCCATCAGGGAGAGGACCTTGGCGGGGTAGCCGGCCTGGGCGGCGGCCTGCTCGATCGAGGCGGGCTCGATGCCCTCGCCGAGCATGGCGACGCCCTCGTTGATGAAGTGGCCGATGACCCGCGAGGTGAAGAAGCCGCGCGAGTCGTTGACGACGATCGGCGTCTTGTTGATCTGCCGGACCAGGTCGAACGCGCGGGCCAGGGCCTCGTCGCCGGTCCGCTCGCCCTTGATGATCTCGACGAGCGGCATCTTGTCGACGGGCGAGAAGAAGTGCAGGCCGATGAAGTCGGCCTGGCGCTCCACGCCCTCGGCGAGGACGGAGATCGGCAGGGTGGAGGTGTTGGAGCAGAGCAGCGCGTCGGGTTCGACGACGGCCTGGATCTCCTGGAAGACCTTGTGCTTGAGGGCGGTGTCCTCGAAGACCGCCTCGATGACGGCGTCGCAGCCCGCCAGGTCCCGGACCTCGGAGGTCGGGGTGATGCGGGCCAGGAGCGCGTCGGCCTTCGCCTGGGTGGTGCGGCCACGGGAGACGGCCTTGGCGCAGAGCGCCTCGGAGTAGGCCTTGCCCTTGGCGGCGGACTCCGCGGAGACGTCCTTGAGGACGACCTCGATGCCGGCGCGGGCACAGGAGTACGCGATGCCGGCGCCCATCATGCCGGCGCCGAGGACGGCGACCTTGCGGACCGGGCGGGCGTCGATGCCCTTGGGGCGGCTGGCACCGGAGTTGACGGCCTGGAGGTCGAAGAAGAACGCCTGGATCATGTTCTTCGCCGTCCGGCCGACGACCAGCTCGGTGAAGTAGCGGGACTCGATGGTGGCCGCGGTCTCGAAGTCGACCTGGGAGCCCTCGACGGCGGCGGCCATGATGGCGCGCGGCGCCGGGTAGGGCGCGCCGTTGAGCTGCTTGCGCAGGTTGGCCGGGAAGGCCGGCAGGTTGGCGGCGAACCTGGGGTTCGACGGGGTTCCGCCCGGGATCTTGTGGCCGGGCGTGTCCCAGGGCTGGCGGGACTCGGGGTGCGCGTCGATGAAGGCGATGGCCTTGTCCATCATCTCCTCGGGGGTGGCGGCCACCTCGTGGACGAGGCCGTTGTCCAGGGCTCGCTTCGGGGTGTACTGGGTGCCCTGGAGCAGCACCTTGAGCAGGGCGTCGGTGATGCCCATGAGGCGTACGGTACGGGCGATGCCGCCGCCGCCCGGCAGCAGCCCGAGGGTGACCTCGGGCAGGCCGATCTTGGAGCCGGGCGCGTCGAGCGCGACGCGGTGGTGGGAGGCGAGCGCGATCTCGTAACCGCCGCCGAGCGCGGCGCCGTTGATCGCGGCGACGACCGGCTTGCCGAGGGTCTCGATGCGGCGCAGCGCCTTCTTCATCTCCATGGCGGCGTCGAAGATGGACTCGGCGTGCTCGGGGCCCGCCTTGACCATGTCCTTGAGGTCGCCGCCGGCGAAGAAGGTCTTCTTGGCGGAGGTGTAGATGACGCCGCGGACGGAGTCCTTCTCGGCCTCCAGGCGGTCGGCCACGGCGGTGATGGAGGCCCGGAAGGCCTGGTTCATGGTGTTGGCGGACTGGTCGGGGTCGTCCAGGACGAGGGTGACGATCCCGGTCGCGTCCTGCTCCCAGCGGATGGTGGTGCGCTCGCTCATGACTGATGCTTCTCCGTTTGAGGGGTTCGGACGGGACGGTCAGACGCGCTCGACGACGGTGGCGATGCCCATGCCGCCGCCCACGCAGAGGGTGGCCAGGCCGTAGCGCTTGTCCTGCCGCTCCAGCTCGTCGACGAGGGTGCCCAGGATCATCGCGCCGGTGGCGCCGAGCGGGTGGCCGAGCGCGATGGCTCCGCCGTTGACGTTGACCTTGTCCAGGGAGATCCCCATGTCCTTCACGAAGCGCAGGACGACGGCCGCGAAGGCCTCGTTGATCTCGATCAGGTCGATGTCGTCGATGGTGAGGCCGGCCTTGGCGAGCGCCTTGCGGGTCGCCGGGGCGGGGCCGGTGAGCATGATCGTCGGCTCGGAGCCGGAGACGGCGGCCGAGACGATCCGGGCGCGCGGGGCCAGCCCGTTCCGCTCGCCGGCCTCCTTGGAGCCGATGGCGACGAGGGAGGCGCCGTCGACGATGCCCGAGGAGTTTCCGGCGTGGTGGACGTGGTCGATCTCCTCGACCCAGTGGTACTTCTGCAGCGCGACCGCGTCGAAGCCGCCGAGTTCGCCGATGTCGGCGAAGGAGGGCTTGAGCCGGGCGAGGGAGTCGGCGGTGGTGCCGGGGCGCAGGTGCTCGTCGTGGTCGAGGACGGTGAGGCCCGCGCGGTCCTTGACGGGCACGATCGAGCGGGCGAAGCGGCCGTCCTTGACGGCGGCGGCGGCGCGCTCCTGGGAGAGGGCGGCGTACTCGTCGACGTCGCGGCGGGTGAAGCCCTCGATGGTGGCGATGAGGTCGGCGCCGATGCCCTGCGGCACGAAGTTGGTGTCGAGGTTCGTCATCGGGTCGGCGAACCAGGCGCCGCCGTCGGAGGCCATCGGCACGCGGGACATGGACTCGACGCCGCCGGCGAGGACGAGGTCCTCCCAGCCGGAGCGGACCTTCATCGCGGCCATGTTGACCGCTTCGAGGCCGGAGGCGCAGAAGCGGTTCTCCTGGACGCCGGCGACGGTGTCGGGGAGTCCGGCGGCGATGGCCGCGATGCGGGCGATGTCGGAGCCCTGGTCGCCGACCGGGCCGACGACGCCGAGGACGATGTCGTCGATCGCGGCCGGGTCGAGCCCGGGGTTGCGGGTCTGGATCTCCCGGATGAGGCCGACGACCAGGTCGATGGGCTTGGTGCCGTGCAGGGAGCCGTTGGCCTTGCCGCGTCCGCGCGGGGTGCGGATCGCGTCGTACACGTACGCTTCGGTGCTCACGGGAAGCCTTTCACGAGGGGTGAGGGTGGTGTTCGTGGAGCGGCGGGAGGTCAGCCGAGGAGGGATCGGCCGATGATCTCCTTCATGATCTCGGTGGTACCGCCGTAAATGGTCTGGATCCGGCCGTCCGTGTAGGCGCGGGCGACCGGGAATTCGCTCATGTAGCCGTATCCGCCGTGCAGTTGCAGGCACCGGTCGGCGACCCGCTTCTGGAGTTCGGTCGCCCACCACTTGGCCATGGAGGCGTGGACGGCGTCGAGTCCCCCCTCGTGGTGCTCGGCGATGCAGCGGTCGACGAAGGTGCGGGTGACGGCGCACTCGGTGGCCATCTCCGCGATCTCGAAGCGGATGTGCTGGAGCCGGGCCAGGGGCCGGCCGAAGGCCTCCCGCTCCTTGACGTACCGGGTGGTGATCTCCAGGAGGTGCTCGGCGCCCGCGATGCCGGCGACGGCGATGGCGAGGCGTTCCTGGGCCAGGTTCGTCATGAGGTGGACGAACGCGCCGTTGAGCTCGCCGAGCAGGTTCTCCTTGGGGACCCGGACGTCCGTGAAGAACAGCTCGGCGGTGTCCTGGGACTTCTGGCCGATCTTGTCCAGGTTCCGGCCGCGCTCGAAGCCCTCGGCACCGCGCTCGACGACGAGGAGGGAGAGGCCGTGCGCGCCGCCCTCGGGGGTGGTGCGGGCGACGACGACCACGAGGTCGGCGAGGATGCCGTTGGAGATGAAGGTCTTGGAGCCGTTGAGGATCCAGTGGTCGCCGTGGTCCTCCGCGGTGGTGCGGATGCCCTGGAGGTCCGAGCCCGCGCCGGGCTCGGTCATGGCGATGGCGGTGACGATCTCGCCGGAACAGAATCCGGGCAGCCAGCGCCGTTTCTGCTCCTCGGTGCCGAGCGAGGTCAGGTAGGGGCCGATGATGTCGTTGTGCAGGCCGATGGCGAGCCCGGGGGCGCCGGCCCGGGTGAACTCCTCGGCGAGGACGGCGCCGTAGCGGAAGTCGGGGTTGCCGCCGCCTCCGTACTCCTCGTCGACGGCGAGGCCGAGGAGCCCCTGCCGTCCGGCCGCGAGCCAGACCTCGCGGGAGACGATGCCGTCCTTCTCCCACTGCTCGTAGTGGGGCAGCACCTCCTTCTCCAGGAAGGTGCGGACGGTGGACCGGAAGGCCTCGTGGTCGGCGGTGTAGAGCTGACGCTTCATGCTTCGGTCTCCTGGGTCTTCTTCTGGCTCTCTAGAGCGGGTACGGCCCAGTCACGGGCGACGGCCTCGGTGTCGGCGCCGGGCAGGGCGGGGCCCGTCCGCAGGGTGCCGGGGGTGACGGAGAAGCGGGGGGCGGGGGCCGGCTGGGCGATCCCGTCCCGCTCGGTGAAGGTGGCCCGGGCGGCGAGATGCGGATGGGCGGGGGCCTCGCGCAGGGAGAGGACGGGCGCGACGCAGGCGTCGCTGCCGTCGAAGACGGCGGTCCACTCCTCACGGGTACGGCTCCGGAAACGGGCGGCGACGGCCTCGCGCAGCTCGGGCCAGCGGGTGAGGTCACGGCGGGCGGGGGCGGCCTCCTCGACGCCGAGGAGCCGGACGAACTCCGCGTAGAACTGCTCCTCCAGGGCCCCGACCGCCATGTGGCCGCCGTCGGAGGTCTCGTACACGCCGTAGAACGGGCAGCCGCCGTCGAGGAGGTTGACGCCCCGCCGGTCCTGCCAGCCGCCGGCCGCGAGCATGCCGTGGATCATGGTGGTGAGGTGCGCCGTGCCGTCGACGATGGCGGCGTCGACGACCTGGCCCTCGCCGTGCGCGCGGGCGTGCTGGAGGGCGGCGAGGACGCCGATGACGAGGTAGAGGGAGCCGCCCGCGTAGTCGCCGACGAGATTGGCGGGGACGGTGGGCGGGCCGTCCGGGGCGGGGCCGATCATGCCGAGCGCGCCGGTGATCGCGATGTAGCCGATGTCGTGCCCCGCGGTCGCGGCGAGCGGACCGTCCTGGCCCCATCCCGTCATCCGTCCGTAGACGAGGCGCGGGTTGCGGGCCAGGCAGGCGTCGGGGCCGACGCCGAGGCGCTCGGCGACGCCGGGCCGGTAGCCCTCGATCAGGATGTCGGCCCGCTCGACCAGGTCGAGGACGGTGGCCGGGCCGTCGTCGGCCTTGAGGTCGACGAGGACCGAGCGCTTGTTGCGGTTGGTGAGGTCGCGGGCCGGGTCGATGCCGAGGCCGGGACCGCCGGGGCGGTCGACGCGGACGACGTCGGCGCCGAGGTCGGCCAGGAGCATCGCGGCGAACGGACCGGGGCCGATGCCGGCGAGTTCGACCACGCGTACCCCGGTGAGCGGGCCGTTCCCGGCGGTGTGCGTCGTGCTCATCGAGCCCCCAGGCGTGTGTGACACCAATGATGTAACACCGGAGATGCTAGGAACGTGTTCCACTCGGCACAAGCCCCCCGGCCGAGCAAGCGCTTGGAAATTACGTCCGCCGGGGCGGGGGCCGGGGTCCGGCGGGGACCCGCTATCCTCCGCCGACGACGACAACCGCGCGCGGCGGCGCGGTACGGCCGAAATGAGGGGCTGGATGGAGACAGGGGCGGGCGTGGGGCGCGAGGACGGGGCCGGAAGGGGCGGCGGGGCGCCCTCCGAGGCCGGGGGCGGAAGGGATGCCGAGGCCGGAGCGGACGCCCCGGCGCGCGTGGGGTCCGGGGCCGGTGCGGCCCCGGAGTTCGGGACCGGCGCGGACCGGTCCGATCGCGGGGCCAGGCCGTACGACGTGGCCCTGTTCGGCGCGACCGGGTTCGTGGGCGAGCTCACCGCCGCCTACCTGGCCGAGCACGCCCCCGCGGAGTGCCGCTGGGCGCTCGCGGGCCGCAACCGTGCCGGGCTGGCCGCCCTGCGCGAGCGGCTCGCCGCCCGGTGGCCGCACTGCGCCGACCTCCCGCTCGTCGTCGCCGACGCCGCCGACCCCCTCTCCCTGCGCGAACTCGCCGAGTCCACCCGGGTGGTGGCGACCACCGTCGGCCCCTACGTCTGGTACGGCGACGGGCTCGTCGCCGCCTGCGCGGAGGCCGGCACCGACTGTCTGGACCTCACCGGCGAGGCCGAGTTCGTCGACCTGACGTACGTACGGCACGACGCGCGCGCCCGGGAGACCGGCGCCCGGATCGTGCACGCCTGCGGGTTCGACTCCGTCCCGCACGACCTGGGCGTGCACTTCACCGTCCAGCAGCTCCCGGAGGGCGTACCGCTCCGCGTCGACGGCTTCGTCCGGGCCGGGGCGGCCTTCTCCGGGGGTACGTTCGCGTCCGCGCTGACCGCGCTCGGCCGGGGCCGGGAGATCCTCCGGGCCGCACGCGAACGGCGCCTGTACGAACCGCGATTGGTGGGGCGCCGGGCGCGGGCTCCGCTGGGCGGACCGCGCTTCAGCCCGGAGACCGGGACCTGGGCGCTGCCGCTGCCGACGCTCGACCCGCGGGTGGTGGCGCGTTCGGCCGCGGCGCTCGACCGGTACGGGCCGGACTTCCGCTACCGGCACTACGCCTCCGTGAAGACGCTCCCGATGGCACTCGGGGGCGCCGCGGCGGTCGGCGCGAGTGTCGCCGCGGCCCAACTACCGCCGGTGCGGAACTGGCTGATGGAGCGTTACCAGACCGGTCAAGGGCCGTCGACCGAGCGGCGCGCCCGCAGCTGGTTCTCGGTGCGCTTCGTCGGCGAGGGCGGTGGGCGCCGGGTCTTCACCGAGGTGTCGGGCGGCGATCCGGGATACGACGAGACGGCGAAGATGCTCGCCGAGTCGGCCCTCTGCCTCGCCTTCGACCCGCTCCCGAAGACGGCGGGCCAGGTGACGACAGCGGTGGCGATGGGCGACGCGCTCACCGCCCGGCTGCGGGCGGCGGGAATCCGCTTCCGGGTGGCGCACCGCGGCTGAGCGACGGGGGCACGGGAGGGATCAGAGCCGTACGAGGCGGAACGGGTGCCCGGCCGGGTCGGCGTAGACGCGCCAGGCCGGGTCACCGCCCCCGGCGTCGAGCCCTCCGTCGCCGAGCGGTACGGCCCCGAGGGCGAGGACGGCCTCGTGTGCCGCGTCCAGGTCGTCGACCCACACGTCGAGGTGGAACTGCTGCTCCGGCGCACCCCAGACGGGCGGCCGGTGGTCGGCCACGCCCTGGAAGACGAGGGCCTGCCCGCCGTCGCCGCGCAACACGGCGGAGCCCTCGCCGACGGCCCACCGGGGATCGGGGCTCACCACCTCGCCGCCGACCAACCGCCGGTAGAACTCGGCGAGTTCCCCGGCGTCCGGGCAGTCGATGACGAGGCATCGGAGCCGCCCGATCACGCCAGGATCCAGACGCCGAGGACGTACAGCATGGCGCAGACCCAGGCCAGGGCGACAAGGCCGGCACCGGCGAGAACCAGGTTCAGGCCGCGCCCGGCGGAACGCGGCGGAGCGGAGAGCGGTGTCGTCATGGGCACCACTCTTCCGGGCGGGGGCACGGCCCGGTATCCGTACACGTACTCAGCTCGTCGTTCGGCGGTCGGCGTCGGCCACCCCGTGCTCACCGCTTCCTGAAGTACTCGACCAGACGCGCGTAGCTGTCGTCGGCGTGGCCGTCCTCCAGGGCCTTGTTCACGAGGCCGATGGTGTAGCCGGGGAACTCGACGTCGATGTTCCGCGCGCCGCTCTCGCGGACCAGGTCCTCGACCGAGGGCAGGTGGTGCTGGAGTGCTCCGTACGGCGTCGCGGACGCGCCGCGGTCGACCCCGTCGGCGATCATCGGCGATCATCGGCGATCATCGGCAAGGATCCCAGAAGCGCGGCGACGGACGGACCGGCGTCGGCCGGGAAGCGTTCCGCCCCGATGCCCTCGCTGGACAGGAGGGCCGCCGCGTGCAGGAATCCGTTGAGCGCGCCCCACATGGTGCCGTGCACGGCCATTCCGTACAGGGCCGGGACGCCGGCGTCGGCCGAGATCGGCGTTCCCCGGCCGCCGATGAGCCGCAGCGTGGGGCCGAAGCGGGCGAACACGGCGTCGGAACCGCCGTAGAAGACCACCGTCTCCACTCCTCCGATGCCCGGAGCGATCGTCATGATCTGCCCGTGGAGATACCGCGCGCCCTGGTCGCCGACCCACTCGGCCACGGCCCTGGCGTCCCCGGACGTCCCGTCCGTGAGGTTGGGCACGGAGCGGCCGGCCAGCGCGTCGCCCGCCGATTCCAGCACCGCGCGGGCCGTCGCGTTGCCCTTCACGCTGACGACCACGAGAGGACTCGCGGCGACGGCGCCGCGGACGGTCGCGGGCCGCTCGGCCCCCTGGCGACCAGGGGATCGACCTTCTCGGGCGTACGGTTCCACACGGTGGTCGGGTGCCCGCCCTGCAGGAAGGCGCCGCGAGGGCGAAGCTCATCTCGCCCGCGCCGATCACGGTCACGGCCGGCTGGGCATCGGTCCGTTCCGAGCGGTGTTCATCGACGTCACTCTCTCCTTGGTCGCCGTGGTCCGGCCCCTCCAGGGCCGCCACCGGTGCCGCGCGAAACGTCACGCCAGAACCTGAAGCGAAGTCGAGGTCAACGGTGGTCCCCGTACCCGGCGAACCTTCGTGCTCAGGCGTCCCCGAGCGCCTCCTTCAGGGCGCGGCGGCAGAGGGAGTCGGCGTGACGGGTCGTTTCGGGGATGCGGTAGCGCGGGGTGAGCCGGAGGGTGTGGGCGCAGGCGTTGGCGAGGGAGACCCGGTGGCCGACGGAGACGAACACCGGCTTCACCCCCGTCCGGGTGCGCAGGGCCCGCCCCACCTCCTCGCCGCCGGCCAGGAGCGGGGCGGAGTCGCCGCGCGCGGAGCCGGGTTGCTCGTACGTGAAGGTGAAGGGGTTCTTGGCGACGCCGATGGACGCCCGGCCGGTGAGCACCCCCAGGTGGCTGGCGAGCCCGAAGCGGCGGGGGTGGGCGAGGCCGTAGCCGTCGCAGACGAGGAGGCCGGGGTCGGCGGTGAGGCCGCCGAGCGCGGCGAGGACGGTCGGGATCTCGCGGAAGGCGAGGAGACCGGGAACGTACGGGAACGAGATCCGGCCGACCGCCACGGCCTCCTCCACGACCTCCAGGGTCCGTGCGTCGAGGACGACGGCCGCCGCGGCGACGAGGTCGCGCTCGTCGTCGTAGGCCACGTCGAGCCCCGTGACATGTCCTTCGCCCGGCTCCGGCCCCTCCTCGTCGCGTACGAGTCGCCCGCGCAGCTCCTGCTGGACGGCTCGGGCGGCGGCCTCGTCGGCGGGCCAGCCCGCCGGAATCTCGATGATCGTCATGATGCGGGCCACCCTACGGTCGCCCGTGGACGGGCTCCCAGCCCCGTGTGCGGGAGAAACGCGCGGCCGGGCCGCGGAGGGCGGGCGGTCCGGTGACCGCCGTGTCCCGGGCCGGGCCGGCAAGCGGCGGTCCGGTCGCTGGTACGTCCCGTCCCGTCCCGTCCCGGAGAGCGGCTGTCCGGTGGCCGGTACGTCCCGGCCCGGCCCGGAGGGCACCGGGTAGCCTGGCGATCATGTTCGTACTGGAATTGACCTACACCGCGCCCGTCGAGCGGGTCGACGCACTGCTCGACGCGCACATCGAGTGGCTCGACGCGCAGTACGCCGCCGGCGTGTTCATCGCCTCGGGGCGGAAGAACCCGCGCGACGGCGGGGTGATCCTGGCCGCCGGGGTCGACCGCGCGGAGATCGAGAAGATCGCGGCGGCCGACCCGTTCAGCGTCGAGGGCGTGTGCGCGTACCGGATCACGGAGTTCTACCCGACCAAGACGGCCGAGGGCCTCGCCGCGTACCGGGAGCAGCTGCCCTCCTAGGCGGCCCCGCCCTCCTGGGCGGCTGTGCCCTGTCCTCCGTCGGAGGTCAGGGCCGGCGGTCCGGGCCCGCCACCGCGATCCGGCCCTTCTCGCCGGAGGCCCAGCAGGAGCCGTCGGGTGTGCAGTCCACCGTGTCGTACGAGCCGGTGTCGACCGTGCGCCAGGTGCGGCCGCCGTCGGTGGTGAGGTCCGTGCCCGTCGGGCCGACGGCGAGCGCCGCGCTCCCGCCGTGCGGGAGCCAGGCGACGCCGGAGCGGTACGCGGGCGGCGGCGCGGTCGAGGCGCGCCAGGTGCGGCCGCCGTCGCCGGTGACCGCGGCGGCCCGCGGGGACGGCTGGTCCTTGCGGTAGTCGCCGCCGACGGCGATGCCGTGCGCGCGGTCGCGGAAGGCGAGCCCGAAGACGCCGCGGGCCGGGTCGCCCGCCGGTACGGGCGAGACGGCGGCGGTCCAGGTCAGCCCCCGGTCGGCGGAGTGGAGCACGCGCGCGGTGGCGCCGCCGCCGGTCGCGAGCCACACGTCGCGGGGACCGGCCGACACCAGGCACTGGCCGCTCGCCGCGAAGCCCGCCTCGCCGGGGAGCGCGTCCGGCATCCCGGCGTTCGGCAGCACGTGCCAGGAGCGGCCGCCGTCGCGGGTGGAGAGGATGCGGTACTTCCCGTCGACCGGGTCGCTCATGGCGAGTCCGTGCCGGCGGTCGAAGAACGTCATGCAGTCGTAGAAGGCGCGCGGATCGGTGTTGCGGAAGGACTCGGTCCAGGTGGCTCCGCCGTCCTCGGTGCGCAGGACGCGCGAGGCCTCGCCCTCGCCGATGGCGAGGACGACGGCCCGGCGGGCGTCGAAGGCCTCCACGTCGCGGAACTCCAGCTCGGCCGCGCCGGGCGGCGAGACGTTTCGCCAGCTCCGGCCGCCGTCAGTGGTGCGCAGTACCGTGCCCCGGGAGCCCGCGGCCCAGGCGGTGCGGCGGTCGACGGCCGCGAGGCCGCGGAAGCGGGCGTCGGTGCCGGTCGGTGTCAGCCGCCAGCCGGTCGCGGCCCGGTCGACCGGTGCCGGCTGCCCGCCACTCGCGGCCGTGCCGGTCGCCGGCTCGTGCCGGGCCGCCATGTCGGTCCCGGCCTCGTGCCGGGCGATGGCCGCCGGGTCGGTGCCCGTCGGTGCCGGCTGCCGGTCGGTCGCGGCCGCGGGGGTCTCCCCGGCGCGCGCCGGGGCGGTCAGGGTCAGCGCCAGCGCCGCCCCGATCAGACCCACCGACATCATTCGTCTCGTCATCCCCATGGACGTCATGGCGCCGGAAGCTAGTGCCCCGGGCCGCCTCCCGTCCAGGGTGCGTCCCCGTCAACGGCGTTCCCCGGCCGGGGCCATGACCGACCGCGCGGACGAGCGCGTGCCCGGCGGAAGGCCGAAGGCTCCGGAATCCGGCCGTACCGCGATCGCTCCGAGCCGTGTGCCGGAACCGGCGGTCCCGTACCCGAACGGCGCTGACCTGCGCCGCCCCGCCAGGACGCCCCGGACCGGCTGGCTCGGTGACGCAGCTCACGTGGGCCCCGAGTGCACGTTCCGGCCGCTTCGCTCGTCTAGCCAGGTGTCAGGTGCCCCGGTGTCGGGGAGACGCACAGGATCCGAAGCCCGCGCGAGAGGAGCCGGTCTTGTCCGCCGTCATCGAGCAAGCCGTAGAGGCACGCATGGTCGCATCCACTCCGCGGATGGAGACGGTCCCCGCCACCCTGCGGTACGACCGCGAGGACCCGTACGCCGTGAGCATGGCCTTCCCGCCGCTCGCGACCCTGGAGGGCGTGGAGGTCTCCTGGGCCTTCTCGCGCGAACTCCTCGTCCAGGGCGTCGAGCGCCCGGCCGGGGACGGGGACGTGCGCCTGCGTCCGTACGGGTACGACCGTACGGTGGTCGAGTTCCACGCCCCGGAGGGGGTGGCCATGGTCCACGTCCGGACCTCGGAGCTGCGCCGCTTCCTCGAGCGCTCGCAGCACCTGGTGCCGACGGGACGCGAGAACCAGTACCTGGACTGGGACCACGGGCTGACGGAGCTGCTGCGCGACCGGCCCTGACGGGGTCCGGGTCCGCCCCGTAAATCGTTTGTCCCTTCCCGCGCCCCGGCGTACGGTCCTTGATGACCCTGTCGTCATCTGATCGGAGAAGGACGTTGCTCGTCTGAGGTTGCGAGACACCGTGCCGCGTGTGCCCCCTGTGCCGCGTGTGCCGTTCTCGACCTCGGCGTACGAGCCGTACTTCCCACTGCCCGCGCCCCGGTGTCTCCACGCGTCGCATCCAGTCACGCTCGCGCTCGCATCGGGAGGCCCCCATGGCGCATCACCCCACGTTCATCACCTGTACCTCCGTCTCCTTCTCCTGGCCGGACGGCACCGAGGTCCTCGACGACTTCCGTCTCGCGGTCGGACCCGGCCGCACCGGGCTCGTCGGGCTCAACGGCTCCGGCAAGTCCACGCTCCTGAAACTGATCGCGGGCGAGCTGACGCCGGTCTCCGGCACCGTCCGGGTCACCGGCGAACTCGGCCACCTCCCGCAGAACCTGGTCCTGGACACCTCGCGGCGGGTGGACGAGATCCTCGGCATCGCCGCGAAGCGGGCCGCCCTGCACGCCATCGAGGCGGGGGACCCGGCGGAGGAGCACTTCACCGCGCTCGCCGACGACTGGGACGTGGAGGAGCGGGCCCGCGCCACCCTCGACCAGCTCGGTCTCGGCGGCGTCGGTCTCGACCGGACCGTCGGCGAGGTCTCGGGCGGCGAGTCCGTCCTGCTGCGGCTCGCCGCACTGCTGCTCGCCCGTCCCGACGTCCTGCTGCTCGACGAGCCGACCAACAACCTGGACCGGCACGCCCGGGCACGGCTGTACGAGGCGGTGGAGAGCTGGTCCGGCGTCCTCGTCGTGGTCAGCCACGATCGCGAACTCCTGGAGCGCGTCGACCAGATCGCCGATCTGCGGGACGGCGGCGTCACCTGGTACGGCGGTTCCTGGTCCGACTACGAGGAGGCGCTCGCGGCCGAACAGGAGGCGGCGGAGCGGATGGTACGGGTCGCCGAGGCCGACGTGCAGCGCCAGAAGCGGGAACTCGCCGACTCGCAGGTGAAGTTGGCCCGCAGGAAGCGGTACGCGCAGAAGAGCTTCGAGAACAAGGTCGTCCCGAAGATCGTGGCGAACAACCGCAGGAGCGAGGCACAGGTCTCGGCCGGCAAGCACCGCGCGCTGCACACGGAGCGCCTCTCGGAGGCCCGGGAGCGGCTCGACGCGGCCGTGGAGGCGGTGCGGGACGACGACGAGATCCGTGTCGAACTGCCGCGCACCTCGGTGCCGCCGGGCCGCGAGGTGCTGTTCCTGCGGGATCTCGAGCTGCGGTACGGGGCGCGTGTGGAAGGCGAGTTCGAGCTGCGTGGCCCGGAGCGGATCGCGCTGGTCGGCCGGAACGGCGCCGGGAAGACGACGCTGCTCCGGACGATCGCCGGAGAGCTGCCGCCGCTGTCGGGCGAGGCGGACGCGCGGGTGCCGCTCCGTTTCCTGCCGCAGCGGCTCGACGTCCTCGACGACGGGCTGAGCGTGGTGGAGAACGTGGCCCGGTTCGCGCCCACGGCGACGGGGAACGCGATCCGGGCCAGGCTCGCGCGCTTCCTGTTCCGGGGGGCGCGGGCCGATCAGCCCGTGGGCACCCTGTCGGGCGGGGAGCGCTTCCGGGCCACGCTCGCGGCCCTGCTCCTCGCGGAGCCGGCTCCGCAGCTGCTGATGCTGGACGAGCCGACGAACAACCTGGACATGGCGTCGGTACGGAAGCTGACGGCGGCCCTCGACGCGTACGAGGGGGCACTGGTCGTGGCCAGTCACGACGTGACGTTCCTGGAGTCACTGGGGATCACCCGGTGGCTGCTGCTCGACGGTGAGCTGCGGCCGACGACGGCGGAGGAGGTACGGGGAACGACGTCGAACCGGCACTAGAGCGGGGCGCGGAGTCATCGGACAGGTCCCGGGACCGGTCGCGCCCACCGGCCACGCCCGCCGGTCGTGTCCGCCGGACACGTCTCGGGTCCGGCCGCGGGTGTCCGGGGCGTGTCGTCCGGCCGTCCTCGTCCGAGGCGTCCTGGCGGTGGAGTAAGGCCCAGGACTTCGTGCCGCCGCCGGGGGTGAGGACGGGGACGGGTCCCCAGTCCCCTCCGTGCCCGACGAGTTCGGAGGCGGCGAGGGCGGCGGTCGCGCAGAGGTCGGAGAGGCCGTGGCGGGCGAGGAGCGACCCGACCCGCCCGGCGCGCGAGTCCGGCGCAGCGGGCGCCTCCGGGGAGGGGCATCGGGACCATCGCCCAGGACCTGTGAGGGGGCCTCCCACCATGAACGTCACGACCGGCACCGCCGCCGGCACCGCCGCCACCCAGTCCGGCCGTCCCGGCGTCGAGATCGGCTGGAGCGAGGCCTTCCGCAGCGAGGGCGCCAACCGCTTCCGGTTCGGCCTCGACGACGCGGGGCGCGCCTGCATCGGCTCGGCCCTCGCCCCCGGCGCGTACGTCAGCGACTCGGTGGAGGCCCCGCGGGCGCCGATCCGGGCGGTCAAGGCGGGGGCGGCGGACCACTTGCCCTGAGCTGTCGGCCTCCCGCTCTGCGTAGTCGGCCGAAGGCTTCGCGAGTGGCGCCCGGGGCGTGACCTGCGTCTCTGCCACCCCGCCCGAGCAACGCACATAACGGAACGTAATCGGACATCGCCGGGGCAGGCTTGGCCGACGCCTTACGGAGCCTTAACCTACGGTTTCGTAACCTACGAATCCGTAGGTAATTCCGTAGGCCCTTCTCCCCGTCCCCAGGAGTCCCCGTGACGCTCACTTCTCCCCACCTCGACAGCTCGGCGGAGTGGACCGACGCGCGCCTGCTCTACGCGCTCGAAGAGGTCGTGGAGAAGGAACTCAACCGGCACCTCAAGGTCACCAAGGACTGGATGCCGCACGAGTACGTGCCGTGGTCCGACGGCCGGAACTTCCCCGGCTACTTCGAGGACGGCGAGGCCTGGGACCCGTCCCAGTCGAAGGTGACCGACATCGGCAAGATCGCCCTCGTCGTCAACCTGCTCACCGAGGACAACCTGCCGAGCTACCACCACGAGATCGCCAGCCTCTTCGGCCGCGACGGCGCCTGGGGCACCTGGGTGCACCGCTGGACCGCCGAGGAGGGCCGGCACGGCATCGTGATGCGCGACTACCTGCTCGCCTCGCGCGCCGTCGACCCGGACAAGCTGGAGCAGTTCCGGATGTCGCACATGAGCGAGGGCTTCGAGTCCGACAACCGGCACTCGATGCTGCACTCGGTGGCGTACGTGGCCTTCCAGGAGCTCGCGACCCGCATCTCGCACCGCAACACCGGCCACCAGTCCGGTGACCCGGTCTGCGACCGGATGCTCTCCCGCATCGCCACCGACGAGAACCTGCACATGGTCTTCTACCGCAACCTGCTGGGCGCGGCCTTCGAGCTCGCCCCCGACCTGACCATGCAGGCCGTGCGGGACGTCGTGGTCAACTTCCGGATGCCCGGACACGGCATGCCCGGCTTCGAGCGGGCGGCGGCGCAGATGGCGATCGGCGAGATCTACAACATGCGCATCCACCACGACGACGTCCTCCAGCCCGTCCTGCGCTTCCTCAAGGTCCTCCAGATCGAGGGCCTCGGCCCGGACGGCCTGCGCGCCCAGGAGGAGCTGGGGCTGTACATGAACGGGCTCGACAGCGAGGCCAGCAAGTTCGACGAGAAGCTCGCGGCCCGCAAGGCCCGGATGGCCGCCCGCGCGGCGGGCTGAGAGCCGGGCCCCGGACGGCGGGCCGACGACCGGGCCCGCGCGGCGGGCCGGCCGGACTGGCGCCCGCACGGCGGGCCTGCGGACCCGCCGCGTGCTCGGCCTCGCCGCGTGCTCGGCCCCGCCGCGTGCTCGGCCCCGTTGGCGCCTCAGCCCCGCTGACGCCTCAGCCGGAACCGCTCCTTCTCCGAGAGCCCGCCCCACACGCCGAAGCGCTCGTCGTGCGTGAGCGCGTACTCCAGGCAGGCCACGCGCCCCTCGCAGGCCCCGCAGAGCTGCTTCGCCTCGCGGGTCGAGGAGCCGGGCGCCGGAAAGAAGAACTCCGGGCCGGCCTGGGCGCACAGCGCGTTCTCCTGCCAGGTCATGTCGGGCTCCGGTGCGGTCAGTACGCTCGTGTCGGTGTGCATGCCGTACACGCTGCCGCAGGGGCGTAAACGAGCCATCAACGTTCGATCAATGCGGCGCGCCGAAGACGTGCGGCCCGTACGTCCGCCGGGCCCGCGCACGGCCCCGTCCGATGAACGCGTGGGGCGTGCTCGGCCTCAACGGCTGACGCCCAGCGCGGGGAGAACCGTTTCAGCCACCCGGTACGCCTCCTCCAGGAGCGGGTTCCCGGACAGGATGAACGTGTCCACGCCCAGGGCCCGGTACTCCTGGAGCCGTTCCACGACCTGGGCCGTGGAGCCGACGACCGCCGTTCCCGGACCGGGACGGAAGAGACTCATGCCGGGCCAGAGGTTGGGGTGGGTCTCCAGTTCGCGGGCGCGGGCGGGCACCTTGCCGCCGTGCTGGCGGAACTGGCGCTGCCAGCCGACCCCGTCCTCCTCCGCCCGCCCGCCCAGCTGCCGTGCGTAGGTCGCCTCGCTGGTGACGTCCAGGAGCCGGTCGGCCGCCGCCCAGGCCTCGTCCTCGGTGTCACGGACGATCAGATGGAGACGGAGGCCGATGCGGAGCGTACGGCCGTGGGCGGCGGCCCGAGCCCGTACGTGGTCGAGCTTCTCCTTCAGCAGGTGCGGGGGCTCGCCCCAGGTGAGGTAGACGTCGACGTGCTCGGCGGCCATCTCGACGCCGGCGGCCGAGGATCCCCCGAACCAGAGCGGGACGTGCGGTTCCTGCACGGGCCGCAGGTCACGGAAGGACGCGCCGGCGTTCTTGAGATCGTAGAAACGCCCCTCGTGGTCGAAGACCTCCCCCGCCGTGAGCCGCTTCACGATCGACCAGTACTCGGCGCTCAGCGCGTACCGCTCGTCGTGCTCGACGTGGAGCCCGTACTCGCGCAGGGACGCGGTGGATCCGTTGACGACGTTGAAGCGGAGCCGCCCGCCGAAGAGGTTGTCGAAGCTCAGCGCCATCTTGGCGAGCAGGGTCGGCGAGATCAGCCCGGGGTGGACGGCGAGCAGCGGCTTGAACCGGGTGCCGGTGGAGGCGGCGAGCGCGGAGCCGAGCGGCCAGACGTCGTAGAGGTCGGTGGCGAGCAGCGCCCCGGTGTAGCCGAGGCGTTCGACGGTCCCGGCGAGCTGTGCGAGGTAGCCGAGGTCGACGGGGCGGCGGCCCGCCGGCTCCCACGGATAGGCGCCTTCGCGCGGGATGACGTACCAGAGGACTTCGGGTGCCTGGGTGGTCACGGCGGTCAGGCCTTCCGGGGCAGGGCGTCCGCGACGGTGATCGCGCGGTCGACGAATCCGGCCCGGTGGAGGATGTCGGCCGCCCGCTGCTGCTCGGCGACGAACTCCTCGGTGACCGCCTCGATCGTCCACGGCAGTGCACGAAGGGCGGTCTCCCAGTCGTCGACCGTGCCGCCCTGGTCGGCCGCGGCGATCCCGGCGGCCTCGCGGGGGTGCGCGGCGGCCCACTCGTCGGCCCGCCGGAGCGCCCGGGTGAGCGCCTCGACCACGTCCGGCCGCCGCTCGGCCAGGTCACGGCGGGCGAAGAAGACGGACCGGTCGGTGATGACCTCGCCGGTGGGGACCAGGACGCGCAGGCCGCCGGTCCGGCGGGCGGCGGCGAGTTCGGCTCCCTGGGCGACCCAGGCGGTGATCGCGCCGGCGCGGAGCCGCTCCTCGCTGCCGGAGTCGGCGCGCACGGGAGTGATGTCGGTGGCGTACGAGAGACCCGCGTCGTCCAGGGCCTTGGCCACGAGGTGGGTCTGCCAGGAGCCGACGGCGAGGTGCACGGTGCCGCCCTTGAGGCCGGCGACGGTACGGACCGGGCCGTCCTCGCGGACGAGGAGGGCACCGTGGCCGGGGCGGGGCGCGGAGACGGCGGTGTAGACGATGTCGTGCCCGGCGGCCTGCGCGGTGACGGGCGGGGTGGAGCCGGTGCCGCCGAAGTCGATGGTGCCGTCGGCGAGGAAGGCGCCGGTACGGACGCCGTCGGTGTACGGGTGCCAGGTCACCGTCTCGCCGAGTGCGGCGAGCTCCTCCTCCGCGTAGCCGAGACGGGAGAGGTGGTAGAGGGAGGGGTTGCTGCGGTGGACACCGATGACGACGGTCATGCGGACGCTCCTTCGGGGGCGGTGGACGCGGGAGTGGCGGATGCGCGGGTGCGGACGTCGGGGGTGGGCGTGTGGCCGGCGGGCGGTTCTTCGCCGGTGTCCTCGGACGTGTGGACGCCGAGGTCGGCGAGGAGACGGCGGCGCAGGGCGACGAAGGCCGGATCTCCGGGGTCCCGGGGGTGGTCGACGGTCACGGGCTCGTCGGTCACCAGTCGGCCGTCGCGCAGGACGGCGACCCGGTCGGCCAGGCGTACGGCCTCGTCGACGTCGTGCGTCACCAGCAGGACCGCGGGCCGGTGGATCCTGCGCAGCTCACCGACCAGGTCCTGCATGCGGAGCCGTGTCAGCGCGTCGAGCGCGGCGAACGGCTCGTCGAGGAGAAGCAGTTCGGGCTCCCGGACCAGGGCGCGGGCCAGCGCGACCCGCTGGGCCTCGCCGCCGGAGAGGGTGGCGGGCCATGCCCCGGCATGCCGTTCCAGACCGACCTCGGCGAGGGCCCGCAGTCCGGTCGCCCGGGTCGCGGCGCCGCGCGGGAGGCCGACGGTCACATTGGCGAGGACCTTCTCGGAGGGGATGAGCCGGGGTTCCTGGAAGACGATCGTGCGGGCCTCGGGGACGAGTGCCTCTCCCCCGTCGGCGCCGTCGAGGGCGCCGAGAATGCGGAGCAGCGTGGTCTTGCCGCTGCCGCTCGCCCCGAGGAGGGCGAGGAACTCGCCGCGCGCCAGGGTGAGGTCCAGGCCGTCGAGGACGGGCCGGTCCCCGAAGACCCGGCGCAGGCTCCGTACCCGTACCGCCGTGGTGGGGGATGTCGTGGAGGTGGTGGTCATCGGGCCGCTCCCCCGGGGCCGGCCGTGCGCCAGGGCATCAGGACCCGTTCCAGGCCACGGACGGCCACGTCGGCGGTGAGGCCGAGCAGACCGTAGACGAGGATGCAGACGGCGAGGATGTCGGTGCGGGCGTAGCTCTGGGCCTGGGACATCAGATAGCCGATGCCCGCGGTGGCGTTGATCTCCTCGGCGGCGATGAGCGCGATGACGCTCAGCGTCATGGAGAGCCGCAGTCCGGCGAGGAGCGAGGGCAGGGCGCCCGGCAGGACGACCTGGCGGACGATCGCGAGCCGGCCGAGACCGAAGCTGCGCATCGCCTCGACGAGCTTGTGGTCGGTGCCGCGGACGCCTCCCGCGGTGGAGACGTACATCGGGAAGGTGGTGGCGACGGCGATGAGCAGGATCTTCGCGGTCTCGTTGATCCCGAACCAGACCATGAAGAGGGGGACGAGCGAGAGGAAGGGGATGGTGCGGAGGGTCTGGAGCGAGGAGTCGAGCAGTTCGTCGCCGAGCCGGGTGAAGCCGGTCGTGATGCCGAGGGTGAGACCGGCGGTGAGACCGATGAGGAGCCCGATCCCGGAGCGGGTGAGGGAGGTGGCGAGCGCGTCCGGCAGCTGTCCGTTGCCCCACAGTTCCCGTACCGCTTCGATTACTTGCGCCGGTGAGGCCAGTACGTCGGGGGTGAGGAGTCCGGTGGCCGACGAGCTCCACCAGAGGACGAGGAGGACGAGGGGGCCGAGGGCTCGGACGGTGAGGGAGTACGTACGGGAGCGGGGGCGGCGCACCTGCGGGCGGGGCCTGACGAGTCCGGCCGTACCGCCCTCGGGGCCGGCCGCGGTGCCGGCCGGTACGGGTGTCGCGTCGGCCGGTTCGGTCGTGGTCCCGGCCGGTTCGGGTGCCGCGATGGCGGGTGCCGGTCCGGTGACGGCCGTCATGACAGCTTCTCTATGTCGAGGAGGTGGGCGGCGATGTCGACCTTGTTCGGTGTGACCTTCTGGTCGGCGTAGAAGCGGGCGACGGTCTCGAAGCGCTTGACGTCCCCGGGCCGGATCGGGTCCACGGTGCCTCCCTTGCCGGTGAAGGAGATCTGGACCTCCCTGGCCCTGCCGTTGACGGCGGTGGGCCCGGCGTCGGTGAAGACGTTGAGGTAGGCGGCCGGGTCCTTCCTCTCCTTGGCGCTGTGTTCGTGGAGGTAGGCGTAGAGGGCCTTCACGACCTCGGGGTGTTCCTCGGCGAATTCCGAACGGACGGCGTTGAGGCTGTAGTTGTCGGATCCGATGGCGGTGCCGTCGGCGACGAAGTGGGCCTTGCCCGCGCCGATCTCGGCGACGGCGTAGGTGGACCAGACGGCCCAGGCGTCGACCTGGCCGGCGTTGAAGACGGCGGCCGTCTGGTCGGGGCGCAGATAGACCCGCTCGACCTTCTCGGCCGGCACGCCGGCCTTGGCCAGGGCCTTGAGGAGCAGGTACTCGCCGGTGCCGCCCTTGTTGACGGCGACCTTCCGGCCGACGAGGTCCCGGACGGATGCGATGTCCGAGCCCTCGCGGACGAGGATGCCCTCGCCGACGGGGTCGGGAGCGGTGGCCGTGAAGAAGGCGAAGCCGGGGCTCTGGGAGAGGGAGGTGATGCCGGCGGTGATCGAGCCGGTCGCGATGTCCAGCTGATCGGCGTTCATCGCCTGGGCGGCGGGGGCGAAGGGCCCGGCGCTTCCGGTCCACGCCACCTCGGCACCGACCGCCGCGAGGGCCTTGTCGAGACTGCCGTCCTTCTTGCCGCGGGCGAGGACTCCGGAGTTCCCGGGATCCGGGATGCGGATGGTCACCGTGCCCTTGGCGCCCTCGGAGCCGCCGCCCTGTCCGTCGGCCGGACCCGCGGCCGGGCTGCCTCCGCAGGCGGTGAGAGCGGAGAGGGCGGCGAGGGCCGCCAGAGCGGCGAGCGGGGTGAGTGCGGTGCGTGGGATGAGTGGGGTGCGTGGGCGCATGACGGTCGTCCTTCGGAAGATCGGTGCGGAGCCGGGGGGCGGCTACAGGGCAGCTTCAGGGGCGGGGCGCGGTGACGGGGTCGGGCCGTGGTGACGGGGCTGAGGGCGGGCGGATGTCGCGGGGCCGGGCTTCTTCGGGCCCCTGCGACGGGACCGGAGCGTGTCGTCGCGGTCGCTGTCGCGGTTACGGGACCGGCAGCGGCGCCGCGAGCTGTCGGGCCCGCCGCAACGGCTCCGGGTCGGCCCAGGCCCGTACGTCCACGGCCTCGGCCAGGAAGCCGTGGCCGCGCAGGGCCTCCTCCTGACGGGCGAGCAGGTCCAGCCGGGTGCCCGACAGGTCCGGGTGGAGGGTGCGATGGGTGCCGGGGCGGTAGGCGCCCGCGACTCCCTCGGCACCCGCCCCGGTCTCCGCGCCGAGGATGCGGGCGACCTCGGCCGGCTCGTCGGCCGCCCAGTCCGCGGCCCGGAGCAGGACGGCGAGGAAGCGGGCCACGAGCTCGGGGTGCCGGTCGAGGAGGTCCTGGTGGACGGTGAGGGGGCGCGGGGTGCCGTTGTTGACGCGGTGCGCGGGGTCGGGCAGCTCGTCGAGTTCCACGGCCACCTCCGCCCCGGCCCGGCGGGCCGCCTCGACGGCCAGGGCGCCCTTCACGTAGACGGCGTCGGCCTCGCCCCGGCGGAGGGCGTCGAGCTCGGCGGCCCACTGGCCGCGACGGCCTTCGGCGGGTACGTCGACGAGGACGGCGTCCCCGAGTCCGTACCCCGCCGAGGCGAGGGCCCCCTCGAAGCCGCGCAGGGCCATGGCCCTCCAGAAGTCGACGGGTACGGAGTGCCGGGGCACGGCGAGCCGGAGGCCGCGCAGGGCGGCGGCTCCGCGCACCGGGGAGCCGGGGGCGACGAGCACGACCTGCCGTTCCTCGATCCAGGTGAGACCGACGAGCCGGGTGCGCTCACCGCGTGAACGGGCCCACAGCGCGGGCACGTTGCCGCCCTCGCGGAAGAGGCCGGGAAGGGCGTGGGTGAAGTGGGTGGCGCGGTCAGCGCCGGGTTCGTCGTCCTGGAGCGAGCGGACGGCGATGCCGTCGGAGGCGAACTCCCGGGCGAGCCAGCCCCGGTCGGCGGCGACACCGGTGGCGGTGGGGACGGGGCAGCGGGTGAACCAGAGCGTGTCGGGAACGCGGGCGTGCGGCATGGAGGGCTTCCCGGAGGGGTGTGGTGGGACGGTGGGCGGCGGCAGCGGTACACGGGCGGGTGGTCACCGCGAAGGCGTCGGCGACGCGGCCGACGTGCGGGAGACGGTGGAGACGGTGGGGTGAAGGGCGGACCGAGGGGAGCGCGCCGGGAACGTGGAAGTCCCGGTGCGTGGAGCGTGGATCCGGCTTGGGACCCGGCGCGTCGACCGACCCGTGGGCCTGGCGCATGGACCCGGTGCGTAGGTCCGGAGTCCGGAGCCCGGGACCGGAGCAAGGGGCCTGGGCGCAGGCCCTGGGCAGTGGGCCGGGCACGGACCTGGGCGCGGGCCCTGGGTGCGGGACCGGAGCGTGGCGCCGGGACGCGGCGCCGGTGCGTAGCCAGGAGCACCGCACCGGAGCACGCGACGGACGGTTCCCGTGTCCGGCCGGTGGCGCCGGCCCGCCGATCGCCCTCAGCCGGGAGACGGCCTCAGCGAAGCACTCGGACCGGCGGCGACGTCAGGGGACGCCGTGTCAGCGACAGCCGGCCCCTGCGACGCGCGCCAGGTCGATGTGGCGGCGCCGGGTGAGGCCGAGCGGCGCGGGAGAGACGGTGGGCGCGCATCGTGCGGTACGTCGTCCGTTCATGACTGGCCCTGCTCCCTCCGGCTCGGTGTCGCTGTGGTGGCTTGGCCGGAACCCTGCCATGGATGCTCCGCCGTCGACAACTCGCCTCCCACGATGTGGGATTGCGTGTGAACAGAGTGTTTCCGGCCTGGTGGGACCCCTGATCCGGCTCCCGTCATGTGGGAGCGTGGGAGCCCGATCACCCACGGGGAGCGAACCCTGATGACGACCGAGGCCGGCATCGTCCGACCCCCGGCGGGCGCCCAGGCGGTCCGCCGCGCACTCGACGTGCTGCACTGTTTCCACGACAACGGGCCCGACCTGAGCGCCTCCGACCTCGCGCGACGGCTGGGGCTCTCCACCTCCACGGCGCACCGCCTCGCCCGGACCCTGCTCGGCGCGGGATTCCTGGAGCAGGACGCCAGGACCGCCCGCTACCGGCTCGGTCCGGCGGTGACGGAGCTGGGACGCCTCTCGTACCACCAGCGGGGGCTTCACCTGGCCGCGCCGGAACTGTCCGACCTCGCCGAACGCACCGGAGCCACCGCCGACCTGGCGCTGCGCAGCGGACCGCACGTGGTGATCGTGGCGGGCGGCTCGGTGACTCCGAAGGTGGGCCTGCGGCGGCCGCTGCACTCCACGGCGCTCGGGAAGGTACTGCTCGCGTGGCCCCGCGCGGGCGAGGCGGGCCCGCGCTCGCTGCCGCCGCTGCACGCGTTCACCGAGCGGACCATCGTCGAACCTCCGGCCCTCACCGTCGAGTTGGCCCGGGTACGGGAGGCGGGGTACGCCCTCAACGACGGCGAGTCGGCCCTCGGGGTGCGAACCGTGGCCGTGCCGGTCCTGGAGCGGACCGGGTCCGCGCGGTTCGCGCTCGCGGTCCGCGCGACCCCGGAGCTGATCACCGAAGGGCGGCTCGACTGGTACCTCGCCCAGGCCCGGTCCTGCGCCCGCGCCCTCGAGGTCCTGCTGCTGCCCCCGGCGGAGCGGCGGGATCCCGGCACCGGGGCCGGGTAGGCCGTCCGACGCCCTGGCCGGCCCGGCGTGGCCCGAGGCGGCCCGACGTGGCCCGGGACCGCCCGGGAGATTTCCGTACGGTCGTGCGGTCAGTACGATGGACGCATGAGCGGCAGCACCGGAAGCGGCACCGGGACCAAGACGGACGGACGCGTCGAGCGCGGGAACCAGACCCGGCGCCTCGTGCTCGGCCGGACGATGGACATCGCCTCGGTCGAGGGGCTCGAAGGCCTGTCCCTGGGGCGGATCGCGACCGAGCTGCGGCTGAGCAAGAGCGGCGTCTTCGCCCTGTTCGGCTCCAAGGAGGAGCTCCAGCTCGCCACGATCAGGGCGGCCGTCGCCGTCTTCGCCGACCGTGTGGTCACCCCCCTGGAGGACGTGCCGCCGGGCGCGCGGCGGGTGCGCGACCTGTGCCGGAACTGGCTGGCGTACTCCTCGGACCGGGTGTTCACCGGCGGCTGCTTCTTCTACGCGGTCTCGGCCGAGTTCGACGCCCGTACGGGTCCGGTCCACGACGCCGTCGCCCGGACCCGCCACGACTGGACCGCCTATGTGGAGGGGGCCCTGAGGGAGGCCCGGGCGGTGGGGGACTTCACGGAGGAACTGGACGTGGAGCAGCTGGCGTTCGAGGTGATCGCCCTCATGGAGGCGGCGAACGCCCAGTCCGTGCTCTTCGGTGACACCCGGACCTACGCCCGTGCCGAGCGGGGCATCACGGACCGCCTGCGCGCCTCGGCCACGGAGCAGGGCCTGGCGGACATGGACGCCGCCGACCCGTAGAGCCGCCCCCGCTTTCCGTACCGCCCCGCGCCCACTCAGCCCGTCCCGCGCCCGCTCGCCCCGTCCCGCGCCCGCTCAGCCCGCCGTCACCCGTTCCTCCGACGGCTCGCCCGCCGGAGCCGTCAGGAACTCCACCGCCTCGGCCACGACCCGCGGGTCCGTCAGGATGCGGCGGTGGCCGAGGTCCCGGGTGACGACGAGCCGGGCCCGGTCACCGTGGGCACGGGCGAGCAGCCGTGACTGGGCGAGGGGCACCATGTCGTCGCTCTCGTCGTGGAACAGCAGGACGGGCGCGCCGAGTTCGCCGGGGGCTCGGTCGGCGTCGAAGCGGTCCCAGATCCCGGGTTCGTCCGGCGCGATCCGCCGCTCCACGTGGTCGCGCATGCGGCGGACGACCCGCTCGTCGAGGCCGAGGCCGGCCCGGAAGCCCGCGAGCAGCAGGTCGAAGGAGCCGACTCCGCCGAGGCCGACGAAGCGGGCCGTGCGGACGCCGTCCCGGAGGGCGAAGAGGGCGGCGAGGACACCGAAGGAGTGGGCGACGACGGCGTCGAAGTCGCCGTGCCGGGCGTGGAGTTCGCGGATGATCTGCCGGTACTCGACGATGTTGCTCGCCCGCCCCGAGGAGTCGCCGTGGCCGGGGGCGTCGAAGGTGACCGGGCTGTAGCCGCGCGCGAGGAGCGCTTCGGCGAAGGCGGTGAGGCGCGAGGCGCGCGAGGGCCAGCCGTGGACGAGCAGGACGGGCCGGCGGCCGTCGCCCCAGGCGTAGGTGACGACGTCCTGGCCCCGGACCCGGAGGTGTCCGGTGCGGGCCGCGGCGAGGAGGGCCCGCTCCTCGGGCCTGACCCGCGCCCGGCCGAGCGGGCGGACGAAGAGGTGGAAGGCCCAGCGGCCGGCCGGTCCGGGGGCGACGCGGGCGGTGGCGTTCAGGGCGGTGCGGATGAGCGGAGCCATCGGGTACATGCCGGATCTCCTCGGTCGTCCTGGGCAGGCGAAAATGTTAGCACGATCGTTCGTGTTGTTTTAGACTCAGGAAACAGGCGGGCCGACGCCCACCCGGAAAGCGCCGGCCCGCCCTCCGGCCGTGTTCGGCCGATTCCGTCCAGCTCGTCAGCTCGTCCCCTTCTTCGCCCGGCTCGGCTGGACGCGCTTCGGCTCGCCCGGCGCCTTCGGGTACTCCGGCGGGTACGGCAGGTCACCGAGGCCGCGTTCCGCCTCGTCCCGCCGGGCCAGTTCCAGCAGGGACTCCAGACCGAACCGCTCGTCGTCCATGTCGGCGTGCACGTCGCCGACCTCGGCGTACCGGACCGGCATCTTCTTGATGTCGAAGTCCTGCGGCACGGCGTCGTCGACCTCCTCCCAGCGCAGCGGCGCCGAGACGGGGGCGTGCGGGCGCGGGCGTACGGAGTAGGCGGAGGCCATCGTGCGGTCCCGGGCCGTCTGGTTGTAGTCGACGAAGATCCGCTCGCCGCGCTCCTCCTTCCACCACCTCGTGGTGACCCGCTCCGGCATCCGTCGTTCCAGCTCCCGGCCGCAGGCGATGGCCGCCCGCCTGACCTGCCCGAAGGTCCACCGGGGCAGGATCGGCACGAAGACGTGGAGCCCCCGGCCGCCGGAGGTCTTCGGCCAGCCGCGCAGCCCGTGCCCGTCGAGGACGGAGCGCAGCTCGTGGGCGGCGCGGACGACGTCGGCGTAGTCCGTGCCGGGTTGCGGGTCGAGGTCGATGCGGAGTTCGTCGGGGTGGTCGGTGTCGTCCCGCCGCACCGGCCAGGGGTGGAAGGTGACGGTGCCGAGGTTGGCGGCCCAGAGCACGGCCGCCGGTTCGGTGGGACACATCTCGTCGGCCGACCGGCCGCTGGGGAAGGTGATGCGCGCGGTCGGGATCCAGTCGGGCAGGTGCGCCGGGGCGCGTTTCTGGAAGAAGGAATCGCCGGTCACCCCGTCGGGACAGCGCTCCAGGGTGGTGGGGCGGTCGCGCAGGGCGCGGGTGATGCCGTCACCGACGGCCAGGTAGTAGTGGACCAGGTCGAGCTTGGTGTAGCCGGGCTCGGGGAAGTACACCTTGTCCGGATGGGACACGCGCACGGTCCGGTCGCCGGCTTCCACTTCCACCGCTGCCGCCTCACCTGCCATGCCGGTCAGCCTAGGGCTCGCCGACAACTCCCGCATACCGGACAATTCCCTCATGGATCTTCCGGTGATGCCGCCCGTGAAACCGATGCTCGCCAAGTCCGTGAAGCGGATTCCGCCCGGGATGCAGTACGAGGCGAAGTGGGACGGCTTCCGGGCGATCGTGCACCGGGACGGACCGGAGCTCGTCATCGGCAGCCGTACCGGCAAGCCGCTCACCCGCTACTTCCCCGAGCTGGTCGGGGCGCTCGCGGCCCGGCTGCCGAAGCGGTGCGTGGTCGACGGGGAGATCGTCGTCGACCACGAGGGCCGTCTCGACTTCGACCGGCTCAGCGAGCGGATCCATCCGGCCGGCTCCCGGGTCCGCCTGCTCGCCGAGACCACCCCGGCGCGGTTCGTCGCCTTCGACCTGCTGGCCCTCGGGGACACCTCGCTCCTCGACGCCCCCCTGAGCGAGCGCCGGAAAGCGCTGGAGCGCGTGCTCGCCGGGGCCGGAGCGCCGGTCCACCTGGCCCCGGCCACCCGGGACGCCGAGGTGGCCGGGCGCTGGTTCCGGCAGTACGAGGGCGCGGGCCTCGACGGGGTGATCGCCAAGCCCCTCGACCTGCCGTACCGGCCGGACGTCCGGCTCATGTACAAGATCAAGCACGAGCGGACGGCCGACGTGGTCGTGGCCGGCTACCGCTTCCACAAGAGCGGGCCGGTGGTCGGCTCGCTGCTGCTCGGCCTGTACGACGACGAGGGCGCCCTCCAGCACGTCGGGGTGTGCGCGGCGTTCACCGCGCGGCGGCGCGCCGAGCTGGTCGAGGAGCTGGAGGCGCTCCGGACGGACCCGCGGGACGGGCACCCGTGGGCGGCGTGGGCGGACGGGGCCGCGCACGAGGAGGCGCGGCTGCCGGGCGCCCCGAGTCGCTGGTCGGGGAAGAAGGACCTGTCGTGGGTGGCGTTGCGGCCCGAGCGGGTCTGCGAGGTCGGGTACGACCACATGGAGGGCGACCGCTTCCGTCACACGGCCCAGTTCAAGAGGTGGCGCCCGGACCGCACGCCGGAGTCGTGCGGTTACGGACAGCTGGAGGAGTCCGCCTCGTACGACCTGTCGGAGATCTTCCGGTAGGGACGACGGCCGTCCGGAAAGATCCGGCCCTCGGAAGGATCCGGTCGGCGGCCGTCCGGACGGATCCGGTCGGCAGTTGTCAGGAAGACGCCGTTCCGCCGAGTGAGATGCTTCACATTCCTCGGGCGTCCCGATGCGCTCCACCCGCCCGTTTCGGCCACGCGTTCGTCGTACGCGCGGGCGATACGCGGGGGCGCCGCGCGACGCGGCGACCGCCTTTCGCCCCCGTACCTGCGAGAACGTCTCCTCGCCCGCCCCACCTCCGGGCCCGCTCCCCCGCCCCGGATCCCGCGCGCCGGTCGCCCGGACCGCCGGGCCGTTGCCCCACCGCGACATCGCCGTGCCGGAACCCGTACGGCGATCCGGTACGTATGGAGGGGAGACCCTTCCGTACCCGTCCCTGACCCACTAGGACTGACCCGTGATCACCTCGCCCTCGCGCCTCGTCCCCGTCCCGATCCCCGACCGCGTGGCCGCGCTGATCGGTTCCTGTCTGCCGCTGCACGTCCTCCAGGCCGAGATCGACGCGGACTCCGCGGCCCGCGAGGTCTACCGGTTCCGGGGACCGCTCTGCGCGGAGGACCGGGCCGACCGCGAGCACGCCCTCTCCGCGCTCGCGCGGGCCAACAAGATCCTCGCCAAGCACCACCCGAAGCTGCCCGTCACCCCCTGAGGGAACCGGGCCGGCGCACGCCCGGCAGCCCGGCTCCGTCGCCCCTGACGGCCCGCCCGTTCGGCCGTCCCCCGCATGCACCCGGACGGGGCCGGTGTGACGCTGCGAGAGTGACCACGACCAGCGACGCAGCGCCCGCGCCCCCGGCCGCCACCGAGCCGCCCGTGCTCGACGGCCGCCGCCGCAACATCGTCTTCGGCACGATCCTGCTGGGCGTCCTCCTCGCCGCTCTCGACCAGACGATCGTCGGCACGGCGCTGCCCACGATCGTCTCGGACCTCGGCGGCGCCGCCCACATGTCGTGGGTGGTCACCGCCTACCTGCTCGCCGAGACGGTCGCGACCGTCCTCGTCGGCAAGTTCGGCGACCTCTTCGGCCGCAAGGTGATCTTCCAGATCTCGGCGGTCGTGTTCATCACCGGCTCGTTCCTCTGCGGACTCGCCACGAACATGACGCTGCTGATCGTCTGGCGCGGCCTCCAGGGCATCGGCGCGGGCGGCCTCATGGTCACCTCCATGGCGCTCATCGCCGATGTGATCCCGCTGCGCGAACGCGGCAAGTACCAGGGCGCCATCGGGGCCGTGTTCGGCGTCTCCACCGTCATCGGCCCGCTCCTCGGCGGCCTGTTCACCGACCACCTCAGCTGGCGCTGGGCCTTCTACGTCAACGTGCCCATCGCGATCCTCGTCGTCATCGCCGCCGCCCGCACCATCCCCTCCGTGCGCTCGGCGAGCCGGCCCGTCATCGACTACGCGGGCATCGCGCTCGTCGCCACCGGAGCCAGCGCCCTGATCCTGGCCACCAGCTGGGGCGGCAACGAGTACGCCTGGGGCTCCGGGATCATCATCGGACTCTTCGCCGGCGGCCTCGTCGCCCTCGCCCTGTTCTGCTGGGTGGAGACCCGGGCCGCCGAACCCATGCTGCCCATGCGACTGTTCGGCAATCCGGTCTTCACCGTGTGCTCCGTGCTGAGCTTCGTCGTCGGCTTCGCCATGCTCGGCGCGATGACCTTCCTGCCGACCTACCTCCAGTACGTCGACGGCGACTCGGCCACCGTGTCCGGCATCCGCACCCTCCCCATGGTCGTCGGCCTGCTCATCGCCTCCGTCTTCAGCGGCAACGTCGTCAGCAAGACCGGCCACTACCGGATCTTCCCGATCGCCGGCTGCCTGGTCATGGGGCTCGGGCTCTACCTGCTGTCGCTGATGGAACCGGGTACCAGCACCTGGCTGGCGTCGCTGTACATGTTCGTCCTCGGCGTCGGCATCGGCCTGTGCATGCAGGTCCTCACCATCGCCGTGCAGAACACCGTCGACTACGCCGACCTCGGCACCGCCACCTCCGGCGTCACCTTCTTCCGGACCCTCGGCAGCTCCTTCGGCACCGCCGTCTTCGGCACGATCTACGTCAACTCCCTCGAACCCAACCTCACGGCCGGGGTCGCCGAGGCCTCGGCCGTCGCCGGGAGCCTCGGCGTGGATCCGGCCGGACTCGCGCAGGCCGCGCGGAGCCCGGCCGGTGTGCACGGACTGCCGGACGCGGTCGCGGAGCCGATCGTCCACGCCTACGCCGACACCCTCCACACCGTCTTCCTGTGGACCGTGCCGGTCGCCGCCGTCGGCTTCGTCGTCGCCCTCTTCCTCAAGCAGGTGACGCTCCGCGACTCGGCGCGTGCCGCCGCGCCCGACATGGGCGAGGGCTTCGCCTCCCCCACCACGGCGGGCGACTCGGCGAAGCTCCTCGAACTGGTCGTCGGCCGGATCCTGCGCCGCACGGACCTCGACACCGTCCGGCGGATCGTCGCCTCGTCCGACACCCGCCTCGACACCGCGGGGGCCTGGGCGGTGATGCAGGTCGAGCTCTTCACCCGGGCGGTCGGGCACGCGAGCCTCGGCCTGATCTCGGCGCGGCGGCGGATCCCGCCGGAGGTGCTCCTGCCGGTCTTCGACCGGATGGTCGAGGAGGGCTTCCTGACCCGCGACGGCAACCTGCTCTCCCACACCCCGGCCGGCAAGCGCGAGGCGGAGGTCATCACCCGCGCGTGGGGCGACTGGCTCGCCGACCGGATCGAGCGGGAACGCGGCCGGCCCAGCGACCCCGAACTGCGGGCGGCGACGGACGCCATCGCGAAGAAGATCGTCGCCGAGGACCTCGCGAGCGGCGCCCCGGCCGGACGGCAGAAGGTCTCGGCGGGCGCCCGCTGAAGGACCACCGCCCTACCGGCCCGCCGGAGGGCCGCCGCGTCACCGGTCCGTCGAAGGGTGCGCCGCCCTACTGGCTGACGTCGCGCCCTACTGGCTGACGTCGCCGTCCACGTACACCCAGGCGCCCTCGTGGCGGGTGAAGCGGCTGCGCTCGCTCAGCGCGCCGGGCTCGCCGTCGTGGACGTAGCGTGCCGTGAAGGTCACCGTGCCGCGCCGGTGGAAGGCGGTGCCCTCGGTGGCCTCCTCGATCTCCAGGCCGGTCCAGCGCAGGCCCGGGTCGAAGTCGACCTCGCCCGGACGGGTCTCCGGAGCCCAGGTGCGGAGCAGATAGGCCTCGTCGCGGACGACGAAGGCGCTGTACCGGGAGCGCATGAGCAGTTCGGCGGTGGGCGCCGTGCCGCCCGTACCCGCGTGGAACCGGCCGCAGCACGCGCCGTACGAGGCGTCGAGACCGCAGGGGCAGGGGGAGCTCGCGGTCACCGCCGGGGCGGCGACGGAGGTCGTACGGGGGCGGGTCTTGCGTCGGGACATGCCGCCATTGTCCCCCACGGGAAACCCGGGACCGCGCCCGGCATGTGGACGCCTCCGTGGACGCCCGTCCGGAATCGCGCTGCTCAGAAGGTGCGTCCGAGTAGCGTACGGGCATGAAACTGACGATTCTCGGAGGCGGCGGGTTCCGGGTGCCGCTGGTGTACGGGGCTCTCCTCGGCGACCACGCCGAGGGACGGGTCACCCGGGTCACCCTGTACGACCTCGACGAGGGACGGCTCTCGGCCATCGCCAGGGTCCTCGCGGAACAGGGCGAGGGGGTGCCGGACGCGCCCGGGGTGACGGCCACGACGGACCTGGACGAGGCGCTGCGCGGGGCTGACTTCGTGTTCTCCGCGATCCGGGTCGGCGGTCTGGAGGGCAGGGCGGCCGACGAGCGGATCGCGCTCGCCGAGGGCGTGCTGGGCCAGGAGACGGTGGGCGCCGGCGGCATCGCGTACGGGCTGCGGACCGTTCCCGTCGCGGTGCGCGTCGCCCGCCGGATCGCCGAACTCGCCCCCGACGCCTGGGTCATCAACTTCACCAACCCGGCGGGCCTGGTCACGGAGGCGATGTCCCGGATCCTCGGCGACCGGGTCATCGGCATCTGCGACTCCCCCGTGGGGCTCGGCCGCCGCGTCGCCCGCCTCCTGGGCGCCGACCCGGACGAGGCCTGGATCGACTACGTGGGCCTCAACCACCTGGGCTGGCTGCGGGGGCTGCGGATCGGCGGCCGGGACGAGCTGCCCCGGCTGCTCGCCGACGAGGAGGCGCTCGGCTCCTTCGAGGAGGGCAGGCTCTTCGGCCCGGAGTGGCTGCGCTCGCTCGGCGCGATCCCCAACGAGTACCTGCACTACTACTACTTCAACCGGGAGGCCGTGCACGCCTACCGGACCGCCGGGCGGACCCGCGGCGCCTACCTCCGCGACCAGCAGGCCGTCTTCTACGAGGAGATGGGGAAGCGCGACACTCCGGCCCTGGCCGCCTGGCACCGTACGCTCGCCGACCGGGAGGCCACCTACATGGCGGCCAACAGGGAGGCCGCCGGGATCGGGGAGCGCGACGAGGAGGACCTCGAGTCGGGCGGCTACGAGAAGGTGGCGCTCGCGCTCATGCGGGCGGTGGCCCGGGACGAACGGGCCACGCTCATCCTCAACGTGCGCAACGGCACGACGCTCGCCGCGCTCGACGCGGACGCGGTGATCGAGGTGCCCTGCCTCGTGGACGCGAACGGCGCCCATCCGGTGTCGGTCTCCCCGCTGCCGTACCACGCGGTGGGTCTGGTGACGGCGGTGAAGGCGGTGGAGCGGGAGGTCCTCGCGGCGGCGGAGAGCGGCTCGCGGGCGACCGCCGTCAAGGCCTTCGCCCTGCACCCCCTGGTCGACTCGGTGGCGGTGGCCCGCCGGCTGGTGGAGGGCTACACGGCGGAGCACGCGGGTCTCGCGTACCTACGGCACTGAGCAGACGCCGGTCCTCCCGGAAGCCGACGTGGAGTCGTACGGCTGACGAACATCTTTACGGGGCCGGGGGCGCGGCCTAGGCTCGCGCCCCATGACCTCACAGAACAAGGGTGTTCGACGAGAGGTGGCCCGCCTCGTCACGGCCTGCCTGCTGGCCGCCGGCCTGGTGGGCACCGTACCCGCGGCGGCGGAGACACCGACGCGGGGGGACGGCCCGGTCGTCGTTCCCGTCCAGACCACCGGGCCGGCGGACCGGCGGTTCAACCTGGTGTTCATGGGGGACGGCTACACCGCGGCGGAGATGCCCGCGTTCCGGGCGGACCTCGAACGGCACCTGAACACCTTGTGGAGCATCGAACCCTTCGCCTCCTACCGCTCGTACGTCAACGTGTGGGCGGTGGAGGCGCCTTCGGCCGAGTCGGGCGTGGACTGCGACCCCGGCCTGGACGCCCCAGCCCGCGACACCGCGCTCGACATGGGCTTCTGGGGCGGCTGCGACCCCGGCAGCGTGCAGCGGCTGCTCACCGTCGACAGCCGGAAGGCCGCCGCCCTCGCCGACCTCGTCCCCGGCACCCACCGCGCCAACCGGCAGGTCGTCGCCCTCGCGCACAGCTCCACCTACGGCGGCGCGGGCGGCGGTTACGCCACCGCGTCCGGCGGCAACGCGCTCTCCTCGCTCATCACCCCGCACGAGATAGGGCATTCGCTCGGCGGCCTCCAGGACGAGTACGACTACTACGCGCGGGGCGTCCCGGGCGGGGAGTACTCAGGACCGGAACCCTCCTCCGCCCACCACACGCTCATGACCGAGGGTCGGATGCGGGAGGAACGCGCCAAGTGGTGGCGCTGGCTCGGCGAGGAGAGCGAGTCGGGCGGGATCATCGGACGCCACGAGGGCGGCCTGTACAGCACGAAGGGCGTCTGGCGCCCGAGCCGGCACTCGCTCATGAAGACCCTCGGCTACTCCTTCGACCAGGTGGAGCGCGAGGTCATGGTCCGGGCGATCTCCGCGAAGGTGGACCTGGTCCAGGACCACGCGCCGGACACGGCGCCCATCGGGGCGGACCGGACGGTCTGGGTGGACACCCTGCACCCGGTGGGCGGTGCGCTCGCCGTGACCTGGCGCCTCGACGGGCGGACGCTGCCCACGCACGGGGCCCGCACGGTCGACCTGCGGAGACTGCGGCTCTCCGCGGGACCGCACACCCTCACGGCGACGGTCACCGACCCGACGCCCTTCGTCCGGGACCCGGCGGTCCGCGCCTCCGCCGCCCTGACCCGGACCGTGAGCTGGACGGTCGACCCGTCCCTCACCACCGTGCCGGACGGCACCCGGGCCGCCTTCACCGGCCACACCCCCACCGGTTCGCCCGTGGGCGCCGGGACCGTCGTCCACGCGGACACCACCCACCCGGTGGACGGCACCCCGTCCGTGCGATGGCGGCTCGACGGCCGTCCCGTCGCGACCGGACCCAACGACCGTGACCTCGACCTGCGTTCGCTCCGGATCGCTCCGGGGACCCACACCCTCACCGCCCGGCTCGCGGGCGGCGACGAGGAGTTGCGCTGGACGGTGGACGCCCGCCCGGCCACGGCCTCGTACGAACTCTCCGAACCCCTGCGTACGGTACGCCGCCCCGGGCGGCCCGTGGAGTTCGTCTACGGCGGCCCGTTCACGATGCGGCTGACCGCGCGGGACGACCAGGAGGGCGCGGTGGTGAGCCAGTTCCGGGTGGACGGCGACGGCTGGTACACGTACTACGGCTGGCCGACGGACGCCGACGCGCCGTTCCTCTTCTCGCCGGAGGGCACGGTGATCGACGACCTCGTGTACGGGAAGCTGGGCCGGAGCCGGGCGGTGCCGTGGGACGACGCGACCCCGGACCACGGCACGCACCGGATCGAGTACCGCACGATCGACGCGGCCGGGAACGTCGGCCCGGCGCGCGGCTTCCTGGTGACACTGACGCCACCGAAGTGAGGGAACGGGACGGGCCCGCGAACCTCTCGGTTCGCGGGCCCGGTCGCGCTGTTCGTGGAGGGGCGGGTCAGGGCTTGCGGGCCACCCCGGCCCATCCCGGGATGGGGTCGTCGCCCTGGACCGGGACGGGCTCGCCCAGCTCCGGGTGCCACTCGGCGGTGAGCGAGACCCCGGGCTCGACGAACTCCAGGCCGTCGAAGAACGCGGCCAGCTCGTCCCGCGAGCGGGGCCGCAGGGTCAGCCCGCGCGCCTTGTACATCGCGGCCGCCTTCGCCGCGCCCTCGGGGTCGAAGTCCCCGGTGACGTGGGAGAGGACCAGGTAGCTGCCCGGCGCGAGCTTCTCTACGATCTTGGCGACCAGCTCGTACGCCCCGTCCTCGTCCCCGACGAAGTGCAGCAGGGCGAGCATCGACAGCGCGATGGGCTGATCGAAGTCAAGGACCTTTCCGGCCCTCTCGAGGATGATCTCGGGGTCGCGGGCGTCCGCCTGGATGTACTCGGTGGCCCCTTCCGGGGTCGAGCGCAGCAGGGCGGCCGCGTGCGCGAGCACGATCGGGTCGTTGTCGCAGTAGACGATGCGGGAGTCCGGCGCGGCCTCCTGCGCGATCTGGTGCAGGTTGGGCTCGGTCGGGATGCCCGTACCGACGTCCAGGTACTGGCGGACGCCGTGGGCGCTGAGCCAGCGGATGGCGCGGTGCATGAAGGCCCGGTTGACGCGGGCCATGTCGCGGCCCCGGGCGTCGACGGTGAGCAGCTGGCGGGCCATCGCCTCGTCGACCGGATAGTTGTCCTTGCCGCCCAGGAACCAGTCGTACATGCGTGCCGGATGCGGCGTGCTGGTGTCGATCCGTATCTCACCGCGCGTGGATGCGGGTTCCTGGGTCATCGGCTCTCCTGATCGGGACGAACGAGTGGCGCTGCAGCAAGAGTTACGCGACGGTAGGGGCGGGACGGAAGAGTCAGGTGAGCAGAAAGTCAGCCTGACCGGATTTGGCCCCCTGGATGAATGCGGCGATCTCCCCGTGGGTGTAGATGAGCGCGGGTCCTTCAGGGTCTGCGGACTGTCGCACGGCGACCCTGCCGTCGGCCAGCTTCATGGCCTCCACGCAGTTGCCCCCGTTCCCGCCGCTCCACGGCTTGTGCCAACCCTCGGCACCGAGCTCAGCGGCGGGCATGCCGTTGTATATGCGATCCATTCACAGCTCCTTGCGGAGATCCCGGAGAATCTCCTTCGTGCGTTGTGCAGTCGCGGCCTGAGCCGCCATGCGGTCCATGACCTCCAGGTGGGATGCCACCTCGGGGCGCGCGTCGAGGTAGACGGCGCCGGTCAGGTACTCGCTGTAGACCATGTCCGGGAGTTCCGGCATGGCGAAGCGGAAGAGGACGAACGGTCCGTAGGTGCCGGGATGGTGGCCGGACGCGAACTCCGCGATCTGCAGGGTGACGTTCGGCAGCTCGGACGCTTCGAGCAGCCGGTCGAGCTGGTCGCGCATCACTTCGGGCCCGGCGCCGACCGGTCGGCGGAAGACCGTCTCGTCCATGATCACCCAGAACTTGGGGGCGTCCTCCCTGGTCAGCAGGGACTGGCGCTCCATCCGCAGGGCTACATGCCGTTCGGTCTCCTCGTCCTTGTCGGCATCGCTGCCGCCACCGACCGCCCCGCTGCGCAGAATGGCGCGGGCGTAGTCCCCGGTCTGGAGCAGGCCGGGGACGAACTGGGGTTCGTACGCGCGGATGAGGCTGGCTGCCCCCTCCAGGCTCACGTACATGGAGAACCAGCCGGGCAGCACGTCGTGGAACCGCTGCCACCAGCCGGGGAGGTTGGCCTCCTCCGCGAGGGCGACGAAGCCCTCCGCCTCGGAGTCCGTGATCCCGTACTCCTTCAACAGGAGCTGCACGTACGGGATCTTCAGTGCGACCTCGGCGGTCTCCATCCGCCGGACGGTGGCCGGGGCCACCCGGAGGATCTTCGCGGCCTCTTCCCTCTTCAGGCCGGCTCGCTCCCGCAGGTCCTGCAGGCGCCTCCCGAGAACGACCTGTCCCACCGTGGGGGCGGACCGCGGCTCGCTCACTCTCAGACCTCCCCGACGCACTGTTTCGACTGAGTGTGCCACGAAGCCCGACCAGAGAGAACACAGCACTCTGCAATTTCCAGAGTGCCACTTGCCAAGTGTCCGACTCAGGAGGACAGTGTTCCGTTGAACCAGTACACGCTGCCGCCGTGCGCCACGCGCCACGGCGACAGCGCCGTACGGCAGTCCTGCCCACTGTTGTGAGGAACCGGTCGTGGCTTCTGGTAACGCGCAGCCCTCAGGTCTCATGAGCCCTCGAGCCCCTCGGGTCATGGCCCAGCGCCCACAGCCGCACACCGATACCGTCCGCCGCTTCGCCTTCGAGCTCCCCGCCCTCACCGCGTCCGTCGCCCGGGCCCGCAGACTCGCCGAGGAACGGCTCATCCTCTGGGGCTGCGGTCCCGACATACGTGACACGGTGGCCCTGGTCGTCTCCGAGCTCGTCACCAACGCCGTGGTGCACACCGCGAGCGACCGGGTGGTCTGCGAGATACGCGAGGACGAGGAGACACTGCGGATAGCCGTGCGCGACGAGGGCGGCCCCGCGGGACCGCGGATACGCGACTGCGGCGAGGAGGAGCGCGGCCGCGGACTCCTGCTCGTCGACGCGCTCTGCACCGCCTGGGGCGCCGACCGCACCGGACACGGCACGGCCCAGATCGTCTGGGCGGAACTGGCCCACGGCATGGGGGAACCGTGCTGAGGGCGATGGCCACCCGCATGATCCCGCTGCTTCCGGGGACCCGCAGGTCCCCCGGCCCCGGCCGCGTACCGGACCCCCGCGCCCGCGAGGCCTCGGGCCCCCTCCGCCCCCGCGCACTGGACGCCACCCGCCTCGCCGTGCCCACCGGACTGCACACCGGCCTCGGCTGCGACGCCGTCGGCGTCCCCGCCCGCTTCGGCTTCAAGACCCTCTCCCGCCTCCCCGCCAAGGGCTGCGTCTACGCCGACTCCGACTGGTGGTGGTGGCTCGTCCCGGCCGGCTCCGACCACGATCTGACCTGGCCCCTGCCCGCCTGCTACGCGCCCGGCGCCGAGATCCCGGACCGCCGGCCGCGCCTCATCCACCACCCCGACGGCACCTCGCCCTACACCCCGCCGATCCCCCTCTACCTGCTGGTCTGCCAGCTGACCGGGATCGCGCCGTCCTGGACGGCGCCACCGGTGCGCAGCGCTCTCTGACCGCACGCGCTCCGACCACACAGGCCCTGACGGCACGGGCCCGCCGGGGCGGCACGGAGTCGTCCCGGCGGCATAGGGTCGGGGGCATGTTCACCCCGCAGGGTCCCACCCTCCGCGAGCTGACCGTCCAGGCGCTCTCCTCGGTCGAGCACGGCTACGACCTGCTCGCGGACACCTTCGACGCCACCCCGTTCCGCACGTCCGACCGCCTCCTGACCGCCGTCACCCGCACCCTGGAGCCCCTCGGCCCCTTCGGCTCGGGCCTCGACGTCTGCTGCGGCACCGGAGCCGGACTCGACGTCCTCCGCACCCTCTGCACGGGCCGGATCACCGGCGTCGACTTCAGTACGGGCATGCTGACCCGGGCCCGCGACGCCCACCCCACCGCCGACCTCGTCCGCGCCGACGCCCTCGCCCTCCCCTTCGCCCCGGCCTTCGACCTGGCCGTCAGCTTCGGCGCCTTCGGACACTTCCTCCCCGACGCCCAGCGCACCCTGTTCGCCCAGGTCCACGCCGTTCTCCGGCCCGGCGGCACCTTCGCCTTCCCCCTCCCGGCCCCGCCCCGCGTCGGGTCCCGCCTCTACTGGACCCTGTGGGGCTTCGACGCCGTGATGCGCGTCCGCAACGCCGTCCGGCGCCCCCCGTTCGTCATGTACTACCGCACCTTCCGCCTCGCGGACGTCCGCGCCCGCCTGGAAAGCGCGGGCTTCGAGGTCTCCCTCGTCCCCGTGGAGACCCTGGGGCGCAGGGACGACGGGAGTCCGAACTGCAGACTGGTGGTGGCGCGGAAGACGGAGCGGTTCAGCGGGGACAGGAGGCCCCGGTAGAGCAGGGTGCGGCCGGGCATCCGGGGGACGGATGCCGAGCCGATCGAATCGTCCCCCGTACCCACCGCTCCCTCTTGGCGGGCCGTGCCGGTCAGGCCTTCTTGACCACGCCGGACTTGAGCCGCATGGCCCCGGGGCCGCCCCGCGCACTGCCGGTCGGCAACGCGACATGCCGGTCGATCCGAAGATCGACCGGCATGTCGGCTGGTGTCCGAGGGGGGACTTGAACCCCCACGCCCGATAAAGGGCACTAGCACCTCAAGCTAGCGCGTCTGCCATTCCGCCACCCGGACAAGGTGTCTGTCGCTTCGGGTTTCCCTCGCGGCGACAGATGTAACTCTACCAGGGGTTCCAGGTGGCTTTCACCAGCGTTTTCCGTGGTCAGTGGGGTGGGGCGGCCCGCTTCTCCTTGATCAGGACCGGACCGCCCCGCCGTGTGCACGGACCGTCGCGGTCCGTGCACACGGCGCGCCGGTGACTCAGCGGCCCTTCTCCCGCAGGGAGTGGAGGTGGGCGCTGGACCTGCGGGCGAAGCTCAGGGAGTCGACGGGGTTGTCGCGCTCGGTCTGCCAGTGGTGGGCGTGCCTGCCGTGGTGGGTGCGGTTGACCGCCGAGATGAAGCGCCGGTAGTCGATGTCACCGTCCCCGACGTCGGTCATGCGGTACCCGTAGGGCACCACGGAGTCGTCACGGTCGCCGTCCTTGACGTGGAAGAGCGGGAACCGGTGGGGCTGGGCGAGGACGTAGTCCAGGGGGTCGAAGGGGGCGGGGGTGCCGTCCGGGCGGGTGGAGTAGCGGTGCTGACCGACGTACGCCCAGAAGACGTCCATCTCCAGGTACACCAGGTCGGGGTCGGTCTCGGCGAGGAGGACGTCGTAGAGGCGCACGTCGGGGCGGTCGGTGGCGAAGGAGAACTCCTCCGAGTGGTTGTGCTGGTAGAACTTCATGCCGCGCTTCCTGGCCTCGGCGCCGAACCGGTTGAACTCCTCGGCACAGCGCTTCCAGCCGTCGACGGTCGAACCGTAACGCCAGGGCCCGGAGGCGGTGCCGATGTGGGGCAGGCCGAGCGCCGCGGCGTCGTCGAGGACCCGGTCGAGGTTCTGGGCGAAGGTGTACGCGGCGGGGTCGTTCGCGTAGTAGCCGACGTGGCTGCCGATGGGGCGCAGACCGTGGTCGCGGGTGAGGCTCCTGAGCTCGGCGAGGGTGAGGGGACCCGCGGCCCCCTGGCCGTAGCCGGCGTACTCCACCTCGTCGTAGCCGTACTTCTGCAGTTCGGCGAAGACGGCGGCGAAGCCGAGGGTCGCGACCTTGTCGCGCAGCGAGTAGAGCTGGATGCCGAGACGGCCGGGCGGCAGGACGGGTCGGCCGTGGCCGCCGCCCCGCGTCTCGGGGGTCGCGGCCGCGACGGCGGGGGTGGCCGCCGCTCCCAGGAGGGCGGCGGCGGTCGCGCCGGCGGCGACGCCCAGCATGTTCCGCCTGCTGAGCCTGTGGACGAGTTCGGGATCGGTGGCGGCTTCGGTACGGCGGGTGCGACTCATCTGTGGACAACTCCTTGGGTGTCGTCGGGCCCTGCTTCACTGGAATCCGGTCGGGCCGCTCAGGCGGCTCCGGCCAGCCTCAGCAGCAGGTTCTTCACATCGGTGGCCGCGACGCGGCCGTCCAGGGCGCGGGGGGTGGAGCACAGGATGAGCGGACCTTCGTCATCGCTCGTGGGGAGGCGGCCGTGGCTGCCGCGCAGGGGTGAGGGATCGAGAGGGACGACCGCGAGGCGGTACCGCATACCGAGCTTCTTGCGGGCGATCTCCCTGGCGGCCTTGACCCGTACGTAGGGGTCGAGGGGGTCCATGAGGAGTTCGGCCGGGTCGTAGCCGGGCTTGCGGTGGATCTCGACGAGCTGGGCGAAGTCGGGGGCGCGGGCGTCGTCGAGCCAGTAGTAGTACGTGAACCAGGCGTCGGGTTCGGCGAGGGCGACCAGCTCTCCCGAGCGCGGGTGGTCGAGGCCGTGTTCCTTCTTGCCGTCGTCGTCGAGGAGCCGTTCCAGGCCTGGCAGGTCGGCGAGGGCTTCCCGGACGGCCGGCAGGTCGGCGGGGCGCCGCACGTAGACATGGGCGATCTGGTGGTCGGCGACGGCGAAGGCCCGTGACGTCATGGGGTCCAGGTACTCCATGCCGTCCTGGGTGTGGACCTCCAGGAGCCCGGCCCGGCGCAGGGCGCGGTTGATGTCGACGGGGCGGTCGACCCGGGTGATGCCGTACTCGGAGAGGACGACGACCGTGCGGCCCTCGGCCCGCGCCTCGGCGAGGAGCGGGGCGAGGACGGTGTCGAGCTCGGCGGCGGCGCGCAGGGAGCGCGGGTCGTCGGGGCCGTGGCGCTGGAGGTCGTAGTCGAGGTGCGGGACGTAGCAGAGGGCGAGGTCGGGACGGCGGGTGCGGAGGATGTGACGGGTGGCGTCGACGATCCAGCGGCTGGAGACGAGGTCGGCGCCGGGGCCCCAGAAGTGGAAGAGGGGGAAGGTGCCGAACTTCTCGGTGAGTTCGTCGTGCAGGGCGGGGGGCCGGGTGTAGCAGTCGGGTTCCTTGCGTCCGTCGGCGTAGTACACGGGGCGGGGGGTGACGGTGATGTCGGTGTCGGCGCCCATGGCGTACCACCAGCAGATGTTGGCGACGGTGTAGCCGGGGTGGGTGCGGCGGGCGGCGTCCCAGAGGCGGTCGCCGGAGACGAGGCCGTTGTGCTGGCGCCACAGCAGGACGTCACCGAGGTCCCGGAAGTACCAGCCGTTGCCGACGATGCCGTGTTCGGCGGGGAGCGTGCCGGTGAGGAAGGTGGTCTGGGCGGTGCAGGTGACGGCGGGCAGGACGGTCGACAGCGGCGCGTGGGAGCCGTCGCGGGCGAGGGCGGCGAGGTGGGGCATGTGCGGCAGGAGCCGCGGGGTGAGACCGACGACGTCGAGGACCAGGAGGGGGGTGGGGGCCGGTGCGGTGTCGCTCATGGAAGTTCCTTGAGGCCGAGGTCGGTCAGCAGGTCGCGGGCCAGGGTGAGTTCGGCGGCGATGCCGTCCGCGAGCCGGGCCCGGGTGCGGGGCCGGCGGTCGGGAGGAAGGGCCTGCCAGGTGTACGTCTCCACCTCCAGGTGGTGGGTGCGCGGGTGCGGGCCGCCGACGAGGAGGGCGAGGGTGCCTTGGAGGACGGGCAGCGTGGAGGCGAGCGGAGGGGCGGGGGGAGCGTGCAGCGGTACGTGGAAGTGGGCCCGCCAGGGTGTCGCGTCGGGGAGCCCGGGCCCGGTGGCGTGACCGGCGGTGCCGAGGGCCTCGGGGAGGTCGTCGGTGCCGTGCAGGCCGGCGGCGGTCCTGGTGCGGGTCTGGTGGAGGAAGCGCGGTTCGGCGAACGCCGCGAGCGCCGCCCTGACCTCCGGGAGGTGCGGGTGCTCGGCGTGGAGCGCCGCGGACAGCTGGGCCTTGGGCACCGGGATGCCGGCGGTGGCGAGGGCGTCGAGGGCGGTACGGGGGTCTTCGAAGGAGGTGGCGAGATGGCAGGTGTCGAGGCAGACGCCGATGCGGGGGCTCGGGACGGCGGCGAGCGCGGTGACGGCGTCGGCGACGGTCTCGACGGTGCAGCCGGGCTCGGGTTCGAGCCCGATCCGGATGCTTCTGCCGGTGAGTTCCTCCAGGGCGTCGAGGCGCCCGGCGAGGGTGGTCAGCGCGGTACGGGCGAGGGCGGCGGCCCCGGCGTCGAAGGGGGTCCGCCAGGCGAGGGGCAGCGTGGAGACGGACCCTTCGGTGACGTCGTCGGGAAGGAGCGCGGCGAGGAGCCGGGCCAGGTGGGTGGTGTGGGCGAGGCGTTCGGGACGGGTCCAGTCGGGCCGGTAGACGCGGTACTTGACCTCGTCGGCGCCGAAGCCTTCGTACGGGAAGCCGTTCAGGGTGACCACTTCGAGGCCGCGGCGGTCGAGTTCGGCGCGCAGGGCGCGGAGCGAGGCCGGGTCGGTGGTCAGGGTGCGGGCGGCGTCGCGGGCCAGCCAGAGCCCGATGCCGAGGCGGTCGCGGCCGAGGCGGCGGCGGACCGGCTCGCAGTGGTCGCGGAGCTGGGCGAGGACGCCGTCGAGGGTCTCGGCCGGGTGCACGTTGGTGCAGTAGGAGAGGTGGACGGTGGAGCCGTCGGGGTGTCGGAAGCGCATGGGGGCGCCTCATTCCCCGCCGCGGCGGACGGAGTTGCCCTCGTGGAGCTCCGGTGGGGCGGGGACGTCGAGGTGGAGGCGTCCGCTGAGGCCGTAGAAGGCGACGGGGTTGCGCCAGAGGACCTGGTCGACGTCGTCGTCCGTGAAACCGGCGGCGAGCATGGCGTCGGCGACCGCGCGGGTCTTGAGGGGGTCGCTCTTCCCCCAGTCGGCGGCCGAGTTCACGAGGACGCGCCCGGTTCCGTACTCCTTGAGGATCGCGACCGTCCGGTCCTCGTCCATCTTGGTGTCGGGATAGACGGAGAAGCCGAGCCAGGCGCCGCTGTCGGCGGCCTCCTTGACGGTCGTCTCGTTGAGGTGGTCGAGGAGGACCCGGTCCGGGGCGAGCGCGGACTCGCGCACGACGTCGATCGTGCGGCGCAGACCGGTGAGCTTGTCGCGGTGCGGGGTGTGCACGAGGGCCGGCAGGCCGTGGTCGGCGGCGAGCTGGAGCTGTGCGGCGAGGGCGGTGTCCTCGGCCGGTGTCAGGGAGTCGTAGCCGATCTCGCCGACGGCGACGACTCCGTCCTTGGCCAGGTAGCGGGGCAGGGCGTCGAGGACGGGGACGCAGCGGGGGTCGTTGGCCTCCTTCGGGTTGAGGGCGAGGGTGCAGTGGTGGGCGATGCCGTACTGGGCGGCGCGGAACGGCTCCCAGCCGAGGAGCGCGTCGAAGTAGTCGAGGAAGGAGGCGGGCGAGGTGCGCGGCTGGCCGAGCCAGAACGACGGTTCGGCCACGGCGCGGACGCCGGCGTCGTACATCGCCCCGTAGTCGTCCGTGGTGCGTGAGGTCATGTGGATGTGGGGGTCGAAGATGCGCATCAGGACTCCTCGGCGGCGGCGGTGAGGGCGAGGACGCGGGACAGGTCGGCGGGGAGGGCGCGCCCGGCGGCGGTGCGTTCGGCGGCGTGGTCGGTGAGCATCCGGGCGAGCTCGGTGTCACCGGCGGCGCGCTCGGCGAGGGCGGCGACGGAGGAGACGGGGACGCCGGTGAAGAGACATTTGAGGAGGGCGTGACGCCAGGCGTGGGGGGTGAGGTGGGTGGCGGCGTACGGGCCGAGGGCGGCGGTGATCAGGCTGGTGTCGTGGGTGCGGAGGGCGTCCTCGACGAGGGGGAGGGCCTCGGGGCCGGGCACGAGGGCGGGGAGGGACAGGAGGACGGCGCGGCGCTCGGCGGCGGTGCCGTGGTGGTAGAGGCGGGTCAGGGTGCCGGCGTCTGCGCCGGCCGCCCGGAGGAGCAGGACGCGGGCCTCGTCCGTGTCCGTCCGGCCGCAGTGCCGTCCGGCGGTGACGAAGCGCTCCTCCCAGCCGGAGGTGCGGGCGGCGGCTTCCGTGAGGGCGGACTCCAGCCAGGCGCGGGCGGTGGCGGTCAGCATGACGGGGTCTCCCGGCGGAGGAAGGCGAGGGAGGTGCGGGCGAGTTCGGGTCCGGCGTGGGAGTGCCGGGGCAGTTCGACGACGGTCAGTCCGGGGTAGCCGGCGGCGGTGAGTTCGGCGAGGGCGGCGAGGACCGGCGGGAAGTCGATCTCTCCGTCACCGAACGGCAGGTGCTCGTGGACACCGCGGCGCATGTCCTCGATCTGGACGTGGTGCACCCAGGGGGCGGCGGCGCGTACGCAGTCGGCGGGAGGGAGGGGTTCGAGGCACTGGCAGTGGCCGAGGTCGAGAGTGAGGCCGAGGACGGCGGGATCGGGGTCGCCGAGGAGTTCTCGCAGGTGGTGGAAGTCGCCGAGGGTGGCGAGGAGGTGGCCGGGTTCGGGTTCGACGGCCAGGGGTACGTGGGCGGTTCGGGCCGCCTCCAGGACGGGGGTGAGCGAGGCGGAGAGCCGCTTCCAGCCCTCGTCGGGCGGGGTGCCGGCGGGCAGGATGCCGCTGAAGCAGTGCACGGCGTGCGCGCCGAGGTCGGCCGCGACGCGCACGGCCCGCAGCAGCAGCCGGACGCGGGCGGCGCGGTCCTCGGGGTCGGGGTCGAGCAGGGACGGGCCGTGCTTGCGGCGCGGGTCGAGGACGTACCGGGCGCCGGTCTCGACGGTGACACCGAGGCCCAGTGCGCCCAGGCGTCGGGCGACCCGGGCGGTGCGGGCGGCCAGACCGGGTGCGAGGGGGTCGAGGTGCATGTGGTCGAGGGTCAGTCCGGCGCCGTCGTAGCCGAGGTCGGAGAGCAGTCCGAGGGCGTCGTCGAGCCGGAGATCGGTGAGGCCGTTGGTTCCGTATCCCAGCCGGAGTCGAGCGGTGGGGCGATCGGCGGTGCGGCCCGTGGTGCTCATGTGGGGCTCACCTTCCGGGCGAGGGCCCGGGCGGCCGGGACGAGACCGAGCAGCGCGAGCGCGGTTCCCGGTGCGCCGGCGCGGGCGGCGAGCGCGGCCTGCAGCGGGATGGTGGCCCGGATCCCGCCGCCGACGGCCCGCTCGGTGAGCGCGGCGGACGGGTTGAGCGCGGCGTGCAGGAGGAGGGTGGCGGGGGTACGGGCGTAGGCCAGGGCGAAGGAGGGTCCGAGACGGCCCGCCACCGCCAGGGTCACGGCGAGTGCGGCGAGCGGGGCGCGGCTGGAGCCGCCCCGGGTCTCGTGTCGGGAGACGGCGGTGACGGCGTAGGTGTGGGCCCCGAGCAGAGCGGCCGAAGGAACGGCGCGCATCGCGGCCGGGAGGGATCCGGTGGTCCTGCCGGGCGCGCCGGCCCTCGGCGTCGCGGCCCTCGTGGTGGTCGAGGCCGTCGCGCCCAGGAGGAGGTCCAGGGCTCGGGCCGCGGCCATGGTGGCGGGGCCCGCCGGGGTGTGCTTGAGGCCGAGGTCGTAGGACCAGACCGCGGTGGCGAGGGCGGTGGCGACCGCGAGGGACGGGCGGCCCGCCCGGGCGGCGAGGGCGAGACCGGTCGCGGTCAGGGCGGCCGAGGCGGCGAGGGCGGCCCGGGGTGTGACGCGGCCGGAGGGCAGCGGGCGGTGCGGGCGTTCGGCGGCGTCCTCCGCCCGGTCGGCCCAGTCGTTGAGGGCCATCCCCGCCTCGTACAGGCAGAACGAGGCGCCGATCGCGCGGAGCGTGCCGCGCCCGGGGCGGGCCCCGGCTGCGGCGGCGCCGGCGAGCGCGTCGCCGGGCACCGAGAACAGTGCCGACACGCGGAGGAGTTCCGCCCAGGCGCGTGCCTTTCCGGCCGGCCCGGTCATCGGGACGTCTCCGTGGCCAGGGTCCGGCCGAAGGCCAGGAGGCGGGCGTACTGGTCCGCCAGGGAGGCGGGCGGGTCGCCTTCCGGATCCTTGAAGTAGAAGGCGAGGTCTTCGAGGGGGCCCGTGAGGCCCCGCTCGTGGGCGCGGGCCGTGAGGCGGGCGAGGTCGAGGACGAGGGGGGCGGCGAGGGCGGAGTCGCAGCCCTGCCAGAGGGTCTGGAGGATCATGCGGGTGCCGAGGAAGCCGTCGAAGGCGATGTGGTCCCAGGCGGTCTTCCACTCCCCCAGGGCGGGGACGTCGTCGATGTGGACCTGGCCTTCGACGCCGGTGCCGAGGACGTCGGTGAGGACGCGTTCCTTGCCTGCGTTCTTGGCGGCCGCGGCCGCCGGGTCGGCGAGGGCGGCTCCGTCGCCGCCGCCGAGGAGGTTGCTGCCGGACCAGGCGCGTACGGTCAGGGCGCGCTGGTGGAACATCGGGGCGAGGACGGCGCGGAGGAGGGTCTGTCCGGTCTTGCCGTCGCGGCCGGCGTGCGGCAGTCCGCTCGTGGCGAGCGGTGCGGCGAGGGCGGGGTGCCGCAGTCCGGTGGAGGGGGTGAAGTTGACGTACGGGCATCCGGCGCGGAGTGCCGCGGCGGCGTAGAGGCTGCTGGGTGGGAGCCCGGCGCCCCCCGACGCCGGCTCCGTGGAGGCAACATTGACGACCACGACGCGGTCCAGGCCAATCCTGTGCCGGAAGTCCGTCAGGTCGCCGGTGAAGGCGGTGACGAGCTGTTCTTCGGTGCGGGTGTCGCCGGGGGCGGGCCCGCCGGGGCGGATCTCGCGGTCGGCGGCCTCGAGTTCGGTGGTGACGGCGCGGACGAGGCCGTGCGGGAGGACTCCGGCGGTGGTGAGCTGTTCGGCGCGTTTGGGGAGGGGGCAGTCGGTGGTGTCGTGTCCGCCGAAGACGAGCGAGGCGAGTGGGGGAAGGCCGGCGCCGGCGAGCTCGGGGGTTTCGGTGGCCATGCCGGTGGGCGGGTGGAGTCCGGCGACGAGGGCGGCGCAGCCGGCCACGGTGGTGGTGGCGACGGAGCCTCTCGCGCCGATGAGCCAGATTCCGGTGCGGGGTGCGGGGGTCATGGCATCGGCCTCCCTGTGCGTCAAGACGGCTTCCCTCTTCCGCGGAGTCGGAGGGGTCTGGGGGGTGACGGTGGGCGGGGGGTACGGCGCCTCCCCGCCCACCGTCGGCTGGGTGGGGCTCCCGTCAGGAGGGGAGCTCCTTGATCCGGATGTCGCGGAAGGCGGCGTGGTCTCCGGCTCCGTGGTTCTGGATGCCGATGTGGCCGCCGGTGAGGCTGCGGGCCGGGTCGGTGTTGGTGAAGTCGTTGATCTTGGTGCCGTTGAGGAAGACCTGGAGGCGCTCGCCCCGGACGCGGAGTTCGTACGTGTTCCACTGGCCGGGCGGTCGGAGTGCCTGGTCCCTGGCCTTGAGGTCGGCCGACTTGAAGCCGTAGACGGCCCCGGTGGTGCGGTCGGGGGTGTCGGTGGCGTCGATCTGGATCTCGTAGCCGTTGTTCACGGCGGACCAGGGGTCGTCGGAGGCGGGGAAGCCGACGAAGACGCCGGAGTTGTCGTCGCCGGTGAGTTTCCAGTCGAGGGTGAGGGAGTAGGACCGGAATTCCTTGGCCTGGTACCAGAGCATGCCCATGCCGCCGGTGGAGCGGAGTTCGCCGTCGGTGATGTCGAATCCGCCGGGTCCTGCCTGCTTCCAGCCTTCCCTGGTCTCGCCGTTGAAGAGGTCTCGGTAGCCGGTGCGGGGCCGGCAGTCGGCCTTGACCTGGCCGGTGGCGTACCGGAGTCCGCCGAGGAGGTGCTGTCGGAAGGCGGGTTCGGCGTACGACTCCTTGGTGTGGCCGCCGCCGGTGTAGAAGGAGCGGCCGCCGCCGTAGGTCTGGCACCAGGCGATGGGGTGGTCGCCCTTCATGGTGCCGCCCTGGTAGGTGGTCTCGTCGAGGGTGGCGAGGACGCGGACCTGGCCCCGGGGGTTGCTGCGGTAGTCGTACCACTCGTCGGTGCGCTGCCAGGGTCCGTCGAGGTGGGCGGTGGCGGGGTGGTCGTGGTCCTCGACGCGGACGGTGGCGGGCTGGATGTGGGGGTGGGACTTGAAGTGGGCGCCGACGAGCCCGCCGTAGAAGCTCCAGTCGTACTCGGTGTCGGCCGCGGCGTGGATGCCCATGTAGCCGCCGCCGGTGGAGACGTAGTTCTCGAAGGCCTTCTGCTGGTCGGTGTCGAGGACGTCGCCGGTGGTGGAGAGGAAGACGACGGCGTCGTAGCGGGCGAGGTTGTTGGTGGTGAACTGGCGTGGTTCTTCGGTGCTGTCGACGACGATGTCGCTGTAGGCGCCGAGTTCCTTGAGTGCGGTGATGCCGGTGCCGATGGAGTCGTGGCGGAAGCCGGCGGTTCTGGAGAAGACCAGGACCCGCTTGGCGTCGCGGTTCACCGGGGCGCTGGAGAACGTGAAGTCGTCGAGGTCGTAGAGGGCGCCGGCGCCGCCCTTGAAGACGAGGAAGAGTTCGGTGGTCCTGCGGGGCAGGTTCCGCAGGGGTACGTCGATGTCCTGGAAGGTCTCCCAGCCGCCGGTGACGGGGACGGGTGCGGAGCCGTGGAGGGGGCCGGTGGGTGAGCCGGTGCGGACTTCGAGGAAACCGCCGTTGCCGCCGGAGGAGACGCGGGCGGTGAGCTTGGTGGTTCCGCTCACGTTGTAGGGCGTGAAGGAGATCCAGTCTCCGTCGTTGATGTCGCCGACGGTGCGTCCGCCGTTGGCCTGGGCCTTGTCGAAGAGGTTGACGCCGTTCTGGGCGTCGAAGTGCTCGGCCTGGCGGTGGCGGGGCTGGAGTTTGGCCTGGTCGTGGGTGGTGAGGGCGGCCTGGCCGCCGCCTCCGCCGTCGGTGTACTCGGCGTCGAAGACGGCGAAGATGTTGGCGTCGTCGTCGTGGCCGCCGTCGGCGGAGGTCTTGATGGTGCCGGTGCAGCCGTTGGCGGTGGTGACGGGGTGGCCGTGGCTGTCGTGGCCGAGGACGTAGGTGACCTTGACCTTGGCGCAGTCGACGGTGCCGTCTTCGGGGTCGGTGACCTTGACCTTGAAGGGGATGTCGTCGCCGAAGGAGAAGAGGGCTCCTTCCGCGGGGAGTTCGAGGGTGACCTTGGGCGCGGTGTTGCCGACGACGACGCGGACGGAGGCGGAGCCGGTGCGGCCACTCGCGTCCTTCGCCGTCACGGTCGCCGTGTAGGTGCCGTTCTTGCGGTACGTGTAGGTGGGGTCGGCGGCCGTGGACGTACCGCCGTCGCCGAAGTCCCAGCTGTAGGTGAGGGCGTCGCCGTCGCCGTCGGTGGTGCCGGCGGAGGAGAAGGCGACCTTCAGGGGGGCGGTGCCGGAGGTCTTGTTCGCGCTCGCCTCGGCGACCGGGGAGCGTCCGCCGGTGGCGTTCTCGATGCGGTAGAGGCCCGCGTTGTGGTCGCCGCCGAACCAGGCGGTGCCGTAGTCGAGGACGTACAGGGCGCCGTCGGGGCCGAAGGCGGTGTCCATCACCTGGGTGCCGGTCCAGGGGACGGGGTTGATCGACCGTACGGTGCCGTCGGCGTCGTGTTCGACGCGCTTGATCCAGCGGCGGCCGAACTCTCCGGCGAAGAAGTCGCCGTCGTACGCCTCGGGGAACTTGACGGGGGAGGTGGAGGCGGCGTCGTAGCGGTAGACGGGGCCGCCCATGGGGGACTCGGAGCCGGTGCCGAACTCGGGCAGGGAGCCGCCGTCGTAGGGGATCCAGGCGGGTTCGGCGGGGGGCAGGTCGACGAGTCCGGTGTTGTGCGGGGAGTCGTTCTTGAGGGCGCCGCAGTCGTAGGTGGCGCCGGAGGCCTTGGTGGCGAAGTCGTAGTCGACGTAGGGCTTGTTGTCGCCGGTGCAGAAGGGCCAGCCGAAGTTGCCTGGTTTGGTGACGCGGGCGAACTCGACCTGTCCGGCGGGGCCGCGCCGGGGGTCGGCGGCGCCGGCGTCGGGGCCGTAGTCGCCGACGTAGAGGATGCCGGTGGGCTTGTCGACGCTGAAGCGGAAGGGGTTGCGGAAGCCCATGGCGTAGATCTCCGGCCGGGTCCGGTCGGTGCCGGGGGCGAAGAGGTTGCCTTCGGGGACGGTGTAGGTGCCGTCGTCGGCGACCTTGATGCGGAGGATCTTGCCGCGGAGGTCGTTGGTGTTGCCGGAGGTGCGGCGGGCGTCGAAGGCGGGGTTGCGGCCGGGGCGTTCGTCGATGGGGGTGTAGCCGTCGGAGGCGAAGGGGTTGGAGTCGTCGCCGGTCGACAGGTAGAGGTTGCCCTGGGCGTCGAAGTCGATGTCACCGCCGACGTGGCAGCAGATGCCGCGGGTGGCCGGGATGTCGATGACCTTCTTCTCGCTGGCGTTGTCGAGGGTGCCGTCGGCCTTCAGCGTGAAGCGGGAGAGGCGGTTGACGCCGTCGTAGGGGGCGAAGTCGGCGGGGGCGCCGTTCTCGGGGGCGTCGCCGGCGGGGGTGTCCAGGGGTGGGGCGTAGTAGAGGTAGATGGCCCTGTTGCGGGCGAAGTCGGGGTCGAGTCCGATGCCCTGGAGGCCTTCTTCGTCGTGGGAGTAGACGGGGACGGTGCCGATGACGGTGGTGTTGCCCGCGGCGTCGGTGCGGCGGAGTTCGCCGCCGCGGTCGGTGTGCAGGACGCTGCGGTCGGGGAGTACGGCGAGGGACATGGGTTCGCCGACTTCTTCGCCGCCCTTGGCGAGGGTGACCTGCTGGAACTGCTCGTCGGTGGGGGCGGCGGGGTCGGTTTCGGCCGCGAGGCCCTGGGGGGCGCCGAGAGCGAGCAGTCCGACGGTGAGGAGGGCGAGTGTCTTCCTGGCTCGGGGGCGTTTTCTCTGCACAGGTGTCCTCCGGAGTTGGGCCGTGTGTGCGGGGTGTCCGGGGACCGGCGTGCGTCGTCACGCTGGTCGCATCACAGTGTTACGTCATGTACACATCAGGGACCGTAGCCGGGTTCGTCCACCACGGAAAGCCCTTGTGCGCCGACACGGTCGAACTTTTCCCTGCGAGAGGACAAAGGCTCTCGCGGGCACGCCGGACCGGCCCGGCCGCACCACGGCCGCCGGGCACGGACCCGCGCGTTCAGCTCAGTCGCCGCTCCCGAAGGCGGCGTCGAAGGAGGCCGTCGGAGGGTCGAAGTCGTACCGCTTGAGGAAGGACAGCGCCTCGGGGGCGCCGGTCAGCCGGTCCATGCCGGCGTCCTCCCACTCCACGGAGACGGGCCCGGAGTAGCCGATCGACCGGAGCATCCGGAAGACGTCCTCCCAGGGCACGTCGCCGTGGCCGGCGGAGACGAAGTCCCAGCCGCGCCTCGGGTCGCCCCAGGGCAGATGGGAGCCGAGCCGCCCGTTGCGGCCGTCGAGCCGCTTGCGGGCCTCCTTGCAGTCCACGTGGTAGATCCGGTCGCGGAAGTCCCACAGGAAGCCGACCGGGTCGAGGTCCTGCCACACGAAGTGGCTGGGGTCGAAGTTGAGCCCGAAGGCGGGGCGCCCGCCGACCGCGTCGAGGGCCCGCCGGGTGGTCCAGTAGTCGTACGCGATCTCGCTGGGGTGCACCTCGTGGGCGAAGCGCACGCCCTCGGCGTCGAAGACGTCGAGGATCGGGTTCCACCGCTCCGCGAAGTCCTCGAAGCCGCGCTCGACCATGCGCTCGGGGACCGGTGGGAACATCGCCACCAGATGCCAGATCGAGGAGCCGGTGAAGCCGACGACGGTGTCGACGCCGAGCGCCGCCGCCGCCCGCGCGGTGTCCGCGAGCTCACGGGCGGCCCGCTGCCGTACGCCCTCGGCGTCGCCGTCGCCCCAGACGCGGGCGGGCACGATCGCCTGGTGACGTTCGTCGATCGGATGGTCACAGACGGCCTGTCCCACCAGGTGGTTGGAGATCGCCCAGCACTTCAGGCCGTACGCGTCGAGCAGTTCGCGCCTGCCCTTGACGTACGCGGGGTCGGCGAGGGCCTTGTCGACCTCGAAGTGATCGCCCCAGCAGGCGAGTTCGAGGCCGTCGTAACCGAAGTCGCGGGCGAGCCGGCAGACCTCCTCGAGGGGCAGGTCGGCCCACTGGCCGGTGAAGAGCGTGAAGGGTCGGGGCACGGTCGGGCGCCTCCTAGCTCGGTACGGGGGTGGGAACGGCGGTGTACACGGCGTTGTTCCTGGCGCTGTCCTCCACGGCCGCCAGGACCCGCTGCACCTGGAGGCCGTCGGCGAAGGACGGTGCCGGGGCGGTGCCGGTCGCGACGGCGTGGACCAGGTCGCGGGCCTGGTGGACGAAGGTGTGCTCGTAGCCGAGCCCGTGACCCGGCGGCCACCAGCCCTCCAGGTACGGGTGGTCGGGTTCGGTCACGAGGATGCGGCGGAAGCCCGCCGTGACGGCCGGTTCGGTGTGGTCGTGGAAGGACAGTTCGTTGAGCCGCTCCAGGTCGAAGGCGAGCGAGCCGTGCTCCCCGTTGATCTCCAGGCGCAGGGCGTTCTTGCGGCCGGCGGCCATCCGGGTGGCCTCGAAGGAGGCGAGCGCCCCGGAGCCGAGCCGCCCGGTGAACAGGGCCGCGTCGTCGACCGTGACCTGCCCGTACGTCTCCGATCCCGCTCCCCCGCCGAGACCGCCCGCGCCGGTGCCCGCGAGCAGCGGCCGCTTCCGTACGAAGGTCTCGGTGAGCGCCGACACGCCGACGAGGAGTTCCCCCGTCAGGAACTGGGCGAGGTCGACGGCGTGCGCCCCCAGGTCGCCGAGGGCTCCGGAGCCGGCGTGTTCGCGTTCCAGGCGCCAGGTCAGCGGGAAGGCGGGGTCGACCAGCCAGTCCTGGAGGTAGCTGACCCGGACGTGCCGCAGGGTGCCGAGCCGCCCGTCCGCGACCAGGCCGCGGGCGTACGCCAGGGCGGGCACCCGGCGGTAGTTGAAGCCGACCATGGCGATCTGGCCCCGGGCGGCGGCCGCTTCGGCGGCCGCGACCATCGTCTCGGCCTCGGCGACCGAGTTGGCGAGGGGCTTCTCGCACAGGACGTGCTTGCCGGCCTCCAGGGCGGCGACGGCGATCTCCGCATGGCTGTCGCCCGGGGTGCAGACGTCGACGAGCTGGACGTCGTCGCGGGCGATCAGGGCGCGCCAGTCGGTCTCGGCGGCGGCCCAGCCGTGCCGGCGGGCGGCGGCCCGGACGGCGTCGGCGTCGCGGCCGGCGACGGCGGCGAGGACGGGCCGCAGCGGCAGGTCGAAGACGCGGCCGGCGGTGCGCCAGCCCTGGGAGTGGGCGGCTCCCATGAACGCGTAGCCGACCATGCCGACGCCGAGCGTCGGCGGTGCGGCCCCGCTCTCCGTCTGTTCCATACGGTTCCTCCGTTTCGTGGTGCGGCGAGGTGCTGCTCACCGGGGGCGGCCGGACCCGGGGCGGTCAGGTCCCGGGGCGGTCAGGCCCCGGGTCCGTCAGCCCCCCGAGAAGGCAGGCCCCCGGGACGGTCAGTTGAAGCCGGTGGGCAGGTACTCGCCGACGTTCTCCTTGGTGACGACGGCCGAGTAGAGGGTGAGCGAGGCGGGGATCTCCAGCTCGGCCATGCCGCCGATCCCCTTCTTCTGGCCGAGGGCGCGGGCGAGGTCGATCGCGGAGGCGGCCATGGTCGGCGGGTAGAGGACGGTGGCCTTGAGGACGCCGGTGTCGGCCTTGATGGCGTCCATGGCGGACCTGGACCCGGCGCCGCCGACCATGAGGAAGTCCTTGCGGCCGGCCTGCGCGATGGCGCGCAGCGCACCGACGCCCTGGTCGTCGTCGTGGTTCCAGAGGGCGTCGAACTTCTGCTGCGCCTGGAGGAGCTGGGCCATCTTGGCCTGGCCGGACTCGACGGTGAAGTCGGCGGCCTGGCGGGCGACCTTGCGGATGTTGGGGTAGTTCTTGAGGGCGTCGTCGAAGCCCTGGGTGCGCTGCTTGGTGAGTTCCAGGCTGTCCATGCCGGCGAGTTCGATGACGGTGGCGTTCGGCTTGTCCTTGAGCTGTTCGCCGATGAAGTTGCCGGCGTTGAGGCCCATGCCGTAGTTGTCGCCGCCGATCCAGCAGCGGTAGGCCTGCGGGGAGGCGAAGATCCGGTCGAGGTTGATGACGGGGATTCCGGCCTTCATGGCCTGGAGGCCGACCTGGGTGAGGGCCTTGCCGTCGGCGGGGAGGATGACGAGGACGTCGACCTTCTTGTTGATGAGGGTCTGGACCTGGCCGATCTGGGTGGCGGTGTCGTTGGAGCCCTCGGTGATCTCCAGGGTGACGTCGGAGTACTTCTTCGCCCGGTCCTTGGCGTTCTGGTTGATGGCGTTGAGCCAGCCGTGGTCGGCCTGCGGGCCGGCGAAGCCGATGGTGACGGGGGTGCCGGGCTTGTCGTCGGCGGCGGGTCCCGCGCTCGCGGCGGGGGCCTGGTTCCCGGCGGCCTTCGGCTCGTTGCTGGTGCAGGCGGTGAGCAGGGCGCCGGCGGAGACGGCCGCGCCGCCGAGGAGGAGGTGTCTGCGGCTGGTTTCGGGCATGGCGGTGGATCCCTTCCGAGGGGGTGGTGGTGAAGGGGGCGGTTTTCGGGGCGGGGCGCGGAGGGGCGTCCGGTCAGGTCTCGCCGTCGCGGGCGGTGCGGCGCTGGACCAGGACGGCGGCCACGATGATCGCGCCCTTGGCGATCTGCTGGACGTCGCTCTGCAGGTTGTTGAGGGCGAAGATGTTGGTGATGGTGGTGAAGACGAGGACTCCGAGGACGGAGCCGACGATGGTGCCGCGGCCGCCGCTGAGGAGGGTGCCGCCGATGATGGCGGCGGCGATGGCGTCGAGCTCGTACAGGTTGCCGTTGGTGTTCTGGCCGGAGCCGGAGAGCACGACGAGCAGGAAGGCGGCGATGCCGCAGCACAGTCCGGAGAGCAGGTAGAGGAGGAGACGCTGGCGGCGTACGTCGATGCCGGCGAGCCGGGCGGCCTCCGGGTTGCCCCCGACGGCGATCGTGCGGCGGCCGAAGGTGGTGCGGTTGAGCAGCAGCCATCCGGCGACGGTGACGGCGGCGAAGACCAGGACGAGCGGCGGGATCCCGAGGACGTAGGAGTCGGGGACGCCGAGGTCGAGCACGGACGGGACGGTGACGATCTGGGTCCTGCCGTCGGTGATCTGCAGGGCGAGCCCGCGGGCCGAGGCGAGCATGGCCAGGGTGGCGATGAAGGGGACCATGCGGCCGTACGCGACGAGGACGCCGTTCACGAGGCCGCAGCCGAGTCCGACGACGACCGCCGTGAAGAGGATGCCGGCGAAGCCGAACTCCTGGGTGGCGAGGGTGGTGGCCCAGACGGAGGCGAGGGCGACGATCGCGCCGACGGAGAGGTCGATGCCGCCGCTGGTGATGACGAAGGTCATGCCGACGGTGACGACGCCGATCACGGACGCCTGGGTCAGGACGAGTTGCAGGTTGGAGGTGGCGAGGAACTCGGCGGGCCGGGTGAGGCCGCCGACGGCTATCAGGGCGAGGAGGACGCCGAGCAGGGACAGGTTGCGGACGTCGGCCCGGAGACCGAGCGCGCGCCGACGCCCTTCCCCTGTCGGCGTCTTGGCCGGGGTGGTGAGCGTCATACGGCCGGGCTCCCTTCCATCACGAGGTCGAGTACGCGGTGTTCGTCGAGGTCCTGGGCGGGTGCCTGGTGGACGACCCGGCCTTCGCGGAGCACCAGGACGCGGTCGGCGAGGCCGAGGACCTCGGGTACCTCGCTGGAGACGAGGAGGACGGCGAGGCCGTCGTCGGCGAGGCCGCGGATGACGGCGTACAGCTCGGCGCGGGCGCCGACGTCGACACCGCGGGTGGGTTCGTCGAGGAGGAGGACGCGGCAGCCGCGCAGCAGCCAGCGGGCGAGGACGGCCTTCTGCTGGTTGCCGCCGGAGAGGGTGCGGACGGGCACGTCGGGGAGGTCGGGGCGGAGCGAGAGGGCGCGGGTGGCGGTCCTCGCGGTCTCGCGTTCGGTGGCGCGGTCGATCCAGCCGGCCCGGGAGAAGCGGCCGAGGGAGGAGACGGAGACGTTGCGGGTGACGGATTCGAGGAGGAGCAGGCCCTGCGCCTTGCGTTCCTCGGGGGCGAGGCCGAGCCCGGCGGCGACGGCGGCGGGGACGCTGCCGGGGCGCAGGGGCCGTCCGTCGACGAGGACCCGGCCGGCGGTGGGCCGCCGTGCTCCGTACACGGTCTCCAGGATCTCGGAGCGGCCCGAGCCGACGAGCCCGGCGAGGCCGACGATCTCGCCCGGCCGCAGTTCGAGGTCGAGCGCCTCGAACTCGCCCTTCCTGGCGAGCCCCCGGACCTGGAGGACGGGGTCGCCGGCCGGGGGGCCGGCGGGCCGCTCGGGGAAGACGTACGGGACGTCACGGCCGGTCATGAGGGCGACGACCTCGCGGGTCGGGGTGGTCGCGGCGGGCAGTCCGCGGGCGACGGCCCGGCCGTCCTTGAGGACGGTGACGCGGTCGCCGATGCGGCGGATCTCCTCCAGGCGGTGGGAGATGTAGACGACGGCGACGCCGTCGGCGGTGAGGTCGGCGACGATCCGGAAGAGGTTGCCGACCTCGTCGGGGTCGAGGGCGGCGGAGGGTTCGTCCATGACGATGAGGCGCACGTCGTGGGAGAGCGCGCGGGCCATGGAGACGATCTGCCGCTGGGCGGCGGACAGCGCGCCGACGCGCCGGGCCGGGTCGATCTCGGGGTGGCCGAGGCGTTTCAGGAGCGCGGCGGTGGCCTCCCGCGCGGCCCGGCCGCGGACGAATCCGGCGGTGGTGGGTTCGTGGCCCAGGTGGACGTTCTCGGCGACGGAGAGGCCTTCGACGAGGTCGAGTTCCTGGTAGATGGTGGCGATGCCGAGGCGGACGGCGGCGCTCGGGGAGCGGAGCCGTACGGGTTCGCCGTTCCAGGTGATGCTGCCGTCGTCGGGCTGGTGGGCTCCGGCGAGGACCTTGATGAGGGTGGACTTGCCGGCACCGTTCTGACCGAGGAGGCAGTGGACCTCGCCGGGCGCGACCTCCAGGTCGACGCCGTCGAGGGCGCGGACGCCGGGGAAGGATTTGGTGATGCCGTGCATGGTGAGCAGGGGCGGTTGTTCTTGGGGCGGGTGGTCCTGGGGCATGGCGGAGGTCCCCTCGGCGGGTGCGGGTGGCGCCGGAGCGGGTGGGCGGGGTGGGGTGGGACCCGGCAGTGCGGGCCGGTGGGTGGTGTGTGCCCACCCGTTCCGCCCTGGGGGTCCCCCCTGGACGTAGTCCTTGGGGGAGGAACGAATGCCCACACACCACCGGCGGGGCGACGGCCCAGCCGATGGGCTGAGTCGGTGCTCTACGCCGGGGAGAAGAGGTGGTCGCTGATGAGGCGGGCCGCGCCGGTGACACCGGCGGTCTGGCCCAGTTCTCCGAGGACGATGGGAAGGTTGCCGGTGGCCAGGGGCAGTGACTGCCGGTAGACCTGGGTGCGGACACTGGCGAGGAGGTTGTGACCGAGGCCGGTGACACCGCCGCCGATCACCACCAGACCGGGGTTGAAGAAGCTGACGAGTCCGGCGATGACCTGCCCGACCCGGTTTCCGCCCTCACGGATGAGGGCGAGCGCGGTGGCGTCGCCGGCGGCCGCCGCGGCGGCGACGTCGACGGCGGTGAGGTGCCCGGCCGCCGCGAGCCGGGCGGCGAGCTCCTCCGACCGGCCGCCGCGCGCCGCGTCCTCGGCGTCGCGGGCGAGGGCGGCGCCGCTGAAGTGGGCTTCCAGGCAGCCGTTGTTGCCACAGGCGCAGGGGCGCCCGTCGGGTTCGACCTGGATGTGCCCGATGTCACCGGCGCTGCCCGTCGTACCGCGGTAGACCTCTCCGCCGACGACGATGCCGCAGCCGATGCCGGTGCCGATCTTGACGCAGAGGAAGTCGCCGACGGAGCGGGCGACACCGGCGTGCTGCTCCCCCATGGCCATGAGGTTCACGTCGTTGTCGACCATGACGGGGCAGCCGAGTTCCTGGCTGAGTGCCTCCCGTACGGGGAAGCCGTCCCAGCCGGGCATGATCGGTGGTGCGACGGGGACGCCCTCGGGGAAGCGGACGGGCCCGGGGACGCCGATGCCGGCGCCGTCGAAGCCTTCCGCGAGTCCCGTGGAGCGGAGCTTCGCCGCCATCGACAGGGCCTGTTCGAAGACGGCGACGGGGCCCTCGCGGACGTCCATCGGGTGGTTGAGGTGCCCGAGCACCTCCAACTCGGCGTTGGTGACGGCGACGTCGATGGAGGTGGCGCCGATGTCGATGCCGAGGAAGCGGAGTTCGGGCGCGAGCCGGATGTTGTGCGAGCGACGGCCGCCGCGGGAGGCGGCGAGGCCGTCGGCGACGACGAGACCGGTCTCCAGGAGCCGGTCGACCTCGACGGCGAGCTTGGAGCGGGAGAGATCGATCTGATCTCCCAGCTGGGCGCGGGAGTTGGGTCCTCCGTCGCGCAACAGCCTGAGGAGCCGCGCCTGATGCCGGTTGGCAGGTCGTGCCGTCATGCGTCTCACGCGCCCCTCCCTCTCGCACACGCTCGTCTTCGGGCTTTCGAGGGGAACGTAGCAGCGGCGTACCGGGGTGGGAAGAAGTTGCGCACGAATCGGCCCCGACTTTTTCCCGGTTGGGGACAAAGGCGGGGGTCGTGGAGGGAGAAGGGGCGGTACGGGGGTCGGGGACGGACGGTGGGGCGGAGGGCAGGAACGGACGGTGGGGCGGTTGGGCGGTCAGCGGACCCCGACCAGACGGGCCGAGACGACCACGTTGCCCGCGTAGCCGCTCTCCTCGGTGAAGCTGCCGCCGCACGTGATCAGGCGCAGCTCGGGGGCACCCACGTCCCCGTAGACCCGCTCGGCGGGAAACCCCTCCTTGGAGACGACCTCGACCCCGTACACGGCGAAGACGGCGGTCCTGCCGTCGCGGCGCGCGATCTCCACGCGGTGCCCCTGGCCGAGGGCACCGAGGTCGTAGAAGACGGCCCGTCCGCCCGGGGTGTCGACGTGGCCGACGACGACGGCGGTGCCGCGCTCGCCGGGGGTGACCGCACCGGTGAACCAGCCCGCGAGCCGTTCCTCCTCGGGGGGTGGGGCCTCGATCCAGCCGTCGGCGTCGAGCCCGACCTTCATGACGGGGGCGTCGATCCGGACGGCCGGTACGCGGACCCGGACCGGCGTGGACGGGGGCAGCGGATCGGGTACGGACACGGGGGCGAGCACGGCGGCCGCCCGGGTGCCGTCGGGTGCGGCGGCGGCGAGGGGCTGCGGCGGGCCGTCGGCCCCGAGCTCCTCCGCACCACCGCGTACGAGGTGGATGCCGACGAGGAGGACGACGGCGATGACGCCCCAGGCGCCACGCCGTCCCGTACCGTCCGACCGCCCCACGTCCGCCCTCCTCCTCGCACCGGCGCCCGCGGTGCCGAAGCGTCATGGCGCCCCTCCGTCCCGGACCTCGTCACACCGGAACGGAGGGGCCGTTTCAAGCCCCCCGGTTTCCGGCCGTCAGACGCGGCCGTCGGCGTCGCGGCGGCGGGTCAGCACGACGGCGGCGCCGAGCGCCCCGGCGATGAGCAGGACTCCCGTGACCACCTCGGTCACACCGAGCCCCTCGGAGTCCTCGCCGGACGCGGCGGCGGTCCCGTAGCCGGCCTTGACGCCCTTCTGCGCTGCCGGGGGCATGCCGCTGTCGTGCCAGGGCGTCTTTTCGCCGGTGCCGCCGCCTCCCTGGGCGATGGTGAGGGTGGTGGTGCCGCGCTCGCCCTTGCAGTCGAAGGTGATCTCGTACCGGGCGCCGGCCTTGGCGTCGACGTCCACGGTCGCGGTGCCCGAACGGCCCTCGCTGAGGGTCACCGCGTCGAACACGCCGGAGGTGACGCTCACCGTCGGCACTTCGCAGCCGTCAGAGGTGAGGGTGACGGTGCCGCCGGGGGCGACCGTCGCCGGGGTGACGGAGAAACCGAACGACGTGATGTTCTGCTCGCCCTCGTCCGCCAGGGCCGCCGGCGCGACCGCGACCACGGCGGCGCTCAGCAGGGCGGCGGCGGAAGCGGCACGTATCGCACGCATGGCGGTGTCCTCCAGATCCACGCGAGGGCCCGGCCGCGGAGCGATTCCGTGCCGGAAGGCGACGACCCTCACCGCGATCGAAGCTAGGTCCGCCCCCGGGGCGCCGCCACCGGGCTCCGCCGAACGGGTCATGACCGTGGGTGACCGCCGTGACGGGACACGACCGCACACGGGCGGACGGACGGGCCCGGCCGCCGACGGCCGCGGCCCGCGCACGGACGGAGCGCCGGCCGCTTCGGCGGCACCCGGCGGCCCCTCACCGGGTGCCGCCGCGCCAGGGCGGTCACGGCCGGGGCGGTCACGGCCGGGGTACGGCCCCGCCAGGGAGCGTCAGGGCACCCGGACGACCTGGCCCGCGTACGAGAGGTTGCCGCCGAAGCCGAAGAGCAGGACCGGGGCGCCGGAGGCCAGCTCGCCGCGTTCGACCAGCTTGGCGAGGGCCAGCGGGATCGAGGCGGCCGAGGTGTTGCCGGAGTCGACGACGTCGCGGGCGACGATCGCGTTGACGGCGCCGATCTTCGCGGCGAGCGGCTCGATGATCCGCAGGTTGGCCTGGTGCAGGACCACGCCCGCGAGTTCCTCCGGAGTGATGCCGGACCGCTCGCAGGCCTGCCGGGCGAGGGCGGGCAGCTGCTGGGTGGCCCAGCGGTAGACGCTCTGGCCCTCCTGCGCGAAACGGGGCGGGGTGCCCTCGATGCGGACGGCGTGGCCCATCTCCGGGACGGAGCCCCACAGGACCGGGCCGATGCCGGGCGCCTCCCCCGCGGCTCCCCCGTCGACCGCCTCGACGATCGCGGCGCCCGCGCCGTCTCCGACGAGGACGCAGGTGGTGCGGTCCGTCCAGTCGACCACCTCGGTCATCTTGTCGGCGCCGATCACCAGGACGCGGCGCGCCCCGCCGGCCCGTACGGCGTGGTCGGCGGTGGCCAGGGCGTGCGTGAACCCGGCACACACCACGTTGAGGTCCATGGTCGCGGGCGAGGTCATGCCGAGGCGGGCGGCGACGCGGGCGGCCATGTTGGGCGAGCGGTCGATGGCCGTGGAGGTGGCGACGAGGACGAGGTCGATGTCGTCGGGGTCGAGCCCGGCCGTGGCCAGGGCCTTGCCCGCCGCGTGCGCGGCGAGTTCGTCGACGGGCTCGTCGGGCCCGGCGACGTGCCGGGTGCGGATGCCGACCCGGCTGGTGATCCACGCGTCGTCGGTGTCGACCAACTCCGCGAGATCCTGGTTGGTGAGCACCTTGGCGGGCTGGTAGTGCCCGAGCGCGGCGATGCGAGTGCCCGTCATACCCGGGACCCCCTAGGTGAATCGATCGTCGACAGGAATTCCCCAGTCTTGCCAGCGACTGACGGGTAACCGGTGACGTAAACCACCAACATTCACCCGTACCCCTTGGCCGACCGCGACAAGGCCCCGGGCGGGGCACGGCCTCCACGGCGCCGGGCGGGCACCGGGGCCCGGGTCAGTTCTTCGGTGGGTCGATCATCTGGAGGGCGAGGGCGGCCGGGGGCGGGGCGATGCCGGGGCCGCCCGCCGCCGTCCAGGCGAGGATGTCGTCGACGGCGTCCTCGTCCAGGGTGAAGGCGACCCAGGCGGCCCGTCCGCCGCGCCGCCTGCCCTCGGTGGAGGGCTGAACGACGACGATGTTGGCCTGGGCGCAGGGTCCGAGGCAGTCGCTGGTGCGGACGGCGAGCCGGCCGCGGGAGGCCGCGGCGGCCTCCCGGAGGCGGGCGAGCTGGCCGGTGTGGTCGGTGCCGGGGTTCTTGCGGGCGTCGCCGCAGCAGCAGCCGCGGCAGACGACGAGGGAGCAGGGGCGGGCCCCGTACCGTATCGGGACCGGGGTCATGCGGGGCCGTCCAGGGTGATCGCGGAGACCGGGGCGACCGTGCCGAGGCGGGGGAAGTCGAGGCTGACGGAGGCGTGGTGCTCGTCGGCGGTGAGCGCGGTCATGGCGTCCTCGGCGAAGACGAGGTCGTAGCCGTGGTCGCAGGCGGCGCGGGCGGTGGACTCGACGCCGAGGTTGGTGGCGATGCCGCCGAGGACGAGAGTGGTGGCGCCGAGTCCGGAGAGCAGCTCGTGGAGTCCGGTGTCCTGGAAGGCGCCGATGGTGCGCTTGACGACGACGTGGTCGCCGTCCTCGACGAGATCGGGGACGAGGCCGCTGCCGGGCGGCTGGCGGTCGACGTGCGGCCGCTCGACCCGGATGTGGACGACGGGGGCGCCGACGGCCCGGAAGGTGCCGGCGAGCCGGGCGGCCGCGGCGAGGACGTCGGTGCCGGTACGGGGGGCAAGGGGCAGCGCGACGATGCGTTCCATGAGGTCGACGAGGACGAGCGCGGTGCGGTCGGGATCGAGTGCGGGCATGGGAGCACCGTAGCGGCCCGGATGATCACCGAGGCTCCGGCAGGGGTGTGATCCGGCCTACGGAGGGGGTGCCGGGGCCCTCCCCCGCTTCCGCCTCCATGGCCGTGTCCGTGCCCGTGTCCATGTCCCGTGCGCGGCGCTTCGCGATGACGGCGCAGACCATCAGCTGCATCTGGTGGAAGAGCATCAGCGGGAGTACGGCGAGCGCGGCCTGCGGGCCGAAGAGGACGCTGGCCATCGGCAGGCCGGCCGCCAGGCTCTTCTTCGAGCCGGCGAACTGGATGGCGATCCGGTCGGCCCGGTCGAAACCGAGCCGGCGGGCGCCGTACCAGGTGAGGGACAGCATCGCCGCGAGGAGGACGGCTTCCACGGCGAGCAACAGGGCGAGCCTGGCGGGGGTCACCAGGTGCCAGATGCCGGCGACCACGCCCTGGCTGAAAGCGGTGTAGACGACGAGGAGGATCGAGCCCCGGTCGACGTGTCCGAGAACCTTCTTGTGCCGGACCAGGAAGCCGCTGACCCAGCGCCGCAGCAGCTGTCCGGCGAGGAAGGGTACGAGGAGCTGGAGCACGATCCTCAGGAGCCCGTCGGCGGAGAGGCCGCCGGCACCGTCGCCGAGGAGCAGTGCCGCGAGCAGGGGGGTGAGGACGATGCCGGCGAGGGAGGAGAAGGAACCGGCGCAGATCGCGGCGGGGACGTTGCCGCGGGCGATCGAGGTGAAGGCGATGGACGACTGGATGGTGGACGGCACCAGGCAGAGGAAGAGAAGGCCGCTGTAGAGCTGGGGGGTGAGCACGGTGGGGACGAGGCCGCGCGCGGCGAGTCCGAGGAGCGGGAAGACCAGGAAGGTGCTGCCGAGGACGGTGAGGTGGAGCCGCCAGTGCTTGAGGCCGTCGAGGGCCTCGCGGGTGGAGAGCCGGGCGCCGTAGAGGAAGAAGAGGAGGGCCACGGCGCCGGTGGACGTGCCCTCGGCGATGTCGGCGGCGGCGCCGGAGGCGGGGAGCAGTGCGGCGAGGACGACCGTGCCGAGCAGGGCGAGGACGTAACCGTCGACGGGGAGCCGGGACGGCAGGCGAAGGGTGCGGCGCCGGGCGGGGCGGCCGGTCGTGCGGACGGTCATGGGCTCCACTGCTCTTGCGCTGCGGGGGGGGCGGGCGGTCCTGTCGTGCGCCGCTGGGACGGGGCGGGCCCTGTCGTGCACCGCAAGGGAGGGTCGGACCCTGTCGTGCGCTGCGGGGCGGGTCGGGCGCTTCCATCCTGCTCCACGGACCGGTGATCGGGAATCCCGTACAACGCTCTGACTGTCATCATGCCCCGCGATGAGCGGTACGGTCGTCCCGTGTACGAGCCGACGCATCTGCGCACCTTTCTCGCCGTGGCCCAGACGCTGAGCTTCACACGGGCCGCGGGCCGCCTCGGACTGCGGCAGTCGACCGTGAGCCAGCACGTGCGGCGCCTCGAGGAGGCGACGGGCCGGCCGCTGTTCACCCGGGACACGCACCGGGTGGCGCTGACGGAGGACGGGGAGGCGATGCTGGGCTTCGCGCGCACGATCCTCCAGGCGCACGAGCGGGCGGCGGCGTTCTTCGGCGGGACCCGGTTGCGCGGCCGGCTGCGTTTCGGCGCGTCGGAGGACTTCGTGACGACCAGGCTGCCGGAGATCCTGGAGTCGTTCCGGCGCGAGCATCCGGAGGTCGACCTGGAGCTGACGGTCGAACTGTCGGGCACCCTCCAGGCCCGTCTCGCGGCCGGCCGGCTCGATCTGATCCTGGCGAAGCGGCGGGACGCGGAGAGCGAGGGCCGGCTCGTGTGGGAGGACGCGCTGATCTGGATCGGCGCGCCGGGCCTTCGGCTCGATCCGGACCGGCCGGTGCCGCTGATCCTGTACCCACCGCCGGGGATCACCCGGGCGCGGGCCCTGGAGGCGCTGGAGGCGCAGGGCCGGGCGTGGCGGATCGCGTGTACGAGTTCCAGCCTGAGCGCGAACGTGGCGGCGGCGCGCGCGGGGCTCGGGGTGATGGCGCACACGAGGGGTCTGGTGCCGCCGGGGCTCGTGCCGGTCCCGGCCCGCGCGGGGCTTCCGGAGCTGGGGGACGTGGGCTTCGTGCTGCGCGGCGGGCGCAGGGCCGGGGCGGTGCAGGAGGCGGCGGACGCGCTGGCGGAGGCGATCCTGGCGGGCGGCGACCGGCTGCACAGACCTGGGTGAACAGGGGCGGCCGCGCGGTCTCCGGGGCGCGGCGAACGGGCGGCGGCACGGGACTTCGGTGCGCGGCGAACGGGCCGCGGCGCGGTGCTTCGGTGCGTGGCGAGTGGGCCGCGGTGGCCCGTGGGAACCGGCCCGGGGCAGGGCTCGAGTGAGCGGCCGGTACAGATTCCGTGGAGATTCCCGCCCGGCGGACGTACCGAGCGGTCGGTAACGACCCCGGGGTGTCCATGACTTGACCTCTCCACCCACCCTGACCTGTGTGAACACGGAATGTCCCGGCTTGGTGAAGGCCCTGCCGCGGGGCAGTCGGGTGGGGTACCGTCACCCGCGCCGTACGGAGCGCGACAACGGGCTTTTCCAGCCACCGAGCCGTCGAGGAGCAGGTCAGTGCGCGAGTTCACCGTGCCGCCCGTCGAGGCGGCGCCTCAGGTCGGCGGTCTGGCGGACGCCGTGTTCGAGCGCGCCCTCGCCGAGCCCGACCGGATCGTGCTCGGCCGTAAGGGCCCGGACGGGGAATGGCGGGACGTGACGGCGGCGCGGTTCCGGGACGAGGTCCTGGGTCTCGCGAAGGGCCTGATCGCGGAGGGCGTGCGGTTCGGCGACCGGGTCGCCGTGATGTCCCGTACCCGCTACGAGTGGACGCTCTTCGACTTCGCGCTGTGGACGATCGGCGCCCAGCCGGTTCCGGTCTATCCGACCTCCTCCGCCGAGCAGGTCTTCTGGATGCTGCACGACTCCGAGGTCACGGCGTGCGTGGTGGAGCACGAGGACCACGCGATGACGATCGGTTCGGTGATCGACCGGCTGCCCATGCTCCGGCGTCTGTGGCAGCTGGACGCGGGCGCGGTGGCCGAGCTGACGGCGGCGGGGACGGAGATCGACGAGGACGTCGTGCACCGGCACCGGCGGGCGGTGACCCCGGAGACGGTGGCGACGGTCATCTACACGTCGGGGACGACCGGCCGCCCCAAGGGCTGTGTGATCACCCATGCCAACTTCATGTTCGAGACGGACATGCTGGTGGGCCGCTGGGAGCCGGTGTTCCGGTCCCGGCCGGGTGAACAGGCCTCGACGCTGCTGTTCCTGCCGCTCGCGCACGTCTTCGGCCGGATGGTGGAGGTCGCGGCGGTGCGCAGCGGGGTGAAGCTGGGGCACCAGCCGGTGATGGCGGCGGGCGAGCTGCTCCCGGACCTGGCGGCGTACCGGCCGAGCTTCGTCCTCGCCGTGCCGTACGTCTTCGAGAAGGTCTTCCACGCGGCGCGGCGCAAGGCGGAGCGGGAGGGGAAGGCGGGTCCCTTCGACAAGGCCGTGGAGGTCGCGGTCGCCTACGCGGAGGCGCTGGAGCAGAAGGCGTTCGGGACCGGTCCCGGCCCTTCGGCGGCGCTGCGCGTGCAGCACCAGTTCTTCGAGAAGACGGTGTACGGGAAGGTCCGGGCGGCCCTGGGCGGGCGGCTGCGGCACGCGATGTCGGGCGGTTCGGCGATGGACCGCAGGCAGGGGCTGTTCTTCGCGGGTGCGGGGATCACGGTGTTCGAGGGGTACGGCCTGACGGAGTCCTCGGCAGCCGCGACCGCGAACCCGCCCGAGCGCGTGAAGTACGGCACGGTCGGGCAGCCGGTGCCGGGGACGACGGTGCACATCGCGGAGGACGGCGAGGTGTGGCTGCACGGCGGCCAGGTCTTCTCCGGCTACCTGAACGATCCCGGGGCGACCTCGGCCGTCCTCAGCGACGGCTGGCTGGCCACCGGCGACCTGGGGGCCCTCGACGAGGACGGCTACCTGACGATCACCGGGCGCAAGAAGGAGATCCTGGTGACCTCCGGCGGCAAGAGCGTCGCCCCGACGCGTCTGGAGGAACGGGTGCGGGCGCATCCGCTGATCGCCCAGTGCATCGTCGTCGGCAACGACCGGCCGTACATCGCGGCCCTCGTCACGGTCGACCAGGAGGCGGTGGAGCACTGGCTCGCGATGCAGGGGCGGGCGCCGCTCGCACCGGCGGAGCTGGTGCGCGATCCGGCTCTGGAGACCGAGATCCGGCGGGGGGTGGTGGCGGCGAACACGCTGGTCTCGCAGGCCGAGTCGATCCGCACCTTCCGGATCCTGGCGCATCCGTTCAGCGAGGAGCACGGACTGCTCACCCCGTCCCTGAAGCTGAAGCGGAAGGCGATCGAGCGGGCGTACGCGGCGGAGGTCGCGGCGCTGTACGGCTGAGCCGTTCCCGCGCGCGACGAGGGATGAAGAGCAGGGGACGCGGAATGCGCGGCGGCCCGTGGTCGTTGACGCTGGGAGTACCCGTACGGCCTTCAGGGGGCGTACGGGCGCCACGACCAGCGACAACGTAAGGATTCCTCCCACGTGAGCACGGACAGCAAGGTTCCCTCGGTCCCCTCGGTCACCCTGAACAACGGCGTCCGGATGCCGCAGCTGGGCTTCGGTGTCTGGCAGGTGCCGGACGACGAGGCGGCGACGGCCGTGACGACCGCTCTGGAGGCCGGCTACCGCTCCATCGACACCGCCGCGATCTACGGGAACGAGGAGGGCACGGGCCGTGCCGTCGCCGCGTCCGGGATCGCCCGCCAGGACCTGTTCGTCACCACCAAGCTGTGGAACAGCGAGCAGGGCTACGACTCGACGCTGAAGGCCTTCGACACCTCGCTCGACAAGCTGGGTCTCGACTACGTCGACCTGTACCTGATCCACTGGCCGGTGCCGGCGAAGGACGCGTACCTCGACACGTACCGGGCCTTCGAGAAGATCTACGCGGACGGCCGGGCCAAGGCGATCGGCGTCTCGAACTTCCTTCCGGAGCACCTGGAGCGGCTGATCGGCGAGACCTCGGTCGTGCCCGCCGTCAACCAGATCGAGCTCCACCCGCAGCTCTCCCAGCGGGCCTCCCGCGAGGCGCACGCCCGGTACGGGATCGCGACCGAGGCGTGGTCGCCGCTGGGCTCCGGCAAGGGTCTCCTGGACGTGCCGGCGATCGTCGCGATCGGCCGCAAGCACGGCAGGACGCCGGCCCAGGTCGTGCTGCGCTGGCACCTCCAGCTGGGGAACGTGGTGATCCCGAAGTCGGTCACCCCGTCCCGCATCCAGGAGAACATCGACGTCTTCGGCTTCGAGCTGGACGCCGAGGACCTGGCGGCGATCGCCGCGCTCGACGAGAACCGCCGACTGGGCCCGGACCCGGCGGAGTTCAGCGTCGGCGCCTGACGGCGGAGCACTCCGGCGCCGTGCCACTTCCGTGGTGCGGCGCCGCTGTCGTACCCGGGACGTAGGGTCGGTGACGGCCCTCGGGGCCCGTGCGGCCCCGCGCCGTGACGTCCAACAGGGGTGCGAACAGGAGGAGTCGGTACGTGAGTGGTGCTCCGGGGCCCGTCGAAGAGGGTCTCTATCGCGTGCGGAACGTGGCCAGCGGGCTGCTCCTCGAGGTGTACGAGGGATCGAGCCGCAGCGGCGCCAACGTGCAGCAGGCCACCGGGAACGGAACCGCCGGGCAGCACTGGCACATCACGCCCGTGCCGAACGGCGGCGGGCTGTACCACCTGGTCAACGCCGCCAGCGGGAAGCGGCTCGACGTGGCCAACGCGTCCACGGAGAACGGCGCCAACATCCAGCAGTGGAAGGCGAACAACTTCGGCGCGCAGGAGTGGATCATCGAGCAGGACCTCCAGTCGCCGGGGACGGTCGCGCTCGTGAGCTTCGTCAGCGGACTGTTCCTGGAGGTCGCGGACGGTTCGACGGCCGACGGGGGCAACGTACGGCAGTGGGAGGACACCGACTCGCCGTTCCAGTGGTGGCGGCTCGAGCCGGTGTCCTGAACGCGGCCCCGGGGGGCGGGCGTCAGCCCTTGCGGGCGGTGTGGACGGTGCGGGCCGTGAGGTGGAACAGGTCCGTGCGGTGGTGCAGGGACAACTCGTCGGACGGGTCGAGGAGCCGGTCGAGCGTCGCCCGGTCGTCCGCGTCGAGCCGGTCGCCGCAGCCCTCCCGGAGCCGCCCGAAGGAGGCGAGGGCCAACTCCCGTACGACCGGGGACACCGGCGCGGGGACGTCGGTGAGGAAGGTGCGGGTGCCCGCGGGGATGAGGCCGGCGCCGGCGAGGAGCGCCCGCCAGTCGTCCGGCTCGTCCTTGGCCCCGGGGAGCTCGGCGCGCATCTCGCCGAACAGGTCCGTGTGGGCGGCGTCGAGGCGCGCCTCGAGGCCCGGCCTGCCGATCCCGATGTGCCGGGGCAGGTAGCGGGTGGGCAGGCCGCCCTCGACGAGGACCATCAGGCCGCCGGGGTTCAGCAGTTCGGCGAACTCCACGAGCGCGGCCCGCTGGTCGCCGATGTGATGCAGCGAGTTGCCCGCCCAGATCAGGTCGGCCCGCCCCAGGCCGGCGATGCCGTCGGGGAGTTCGGCGTGGAGCGTGGAGACCCGGCCGCCGAGTCCGCGGGCCTCGGCGCGGGCCTCGGCGCGGGTGAGGAGTTCGGGGGTGCCGTCGACGGCGACCGCCTCGGCTGCCGGGAAGGCCTCGGCGAGCACTCCGGTGACGACGCCGGGGCCGCTGCCGACGTCGAGGATCCGCCGGACGCCCGGTGCCGGGACGAGCGTGCCGAGCCAGGCGGCGGCGTCGGCGTAGGCGGGGCTCGCGATCTCGGCCTGCCGCTCCAGGAGCGGGGCGATCTCGTTCCAGTCCGGGTGGGTGTGGTCGTGGTGGTGCGGCCCGGGCGCGTGGGCGTGTCCGTGTCCGCCGTGGCCCCGGCCGTGCCCGTCCTGGCCGTGTCCGCCCTGACTCTGCCCCTGGCCTTGTCCGCCCTGGTCGTGGCCCTGGCCGTGCCCGTGTCCGTCGTGGGATTCGCTCTGCTGGCTCATGGGGCCAGCGTGCGACAGCCGGGCCCGCGGCGCGAGAAACGTTGCCGTTCCGGCAAAGGAATCCGCCGTGGCCCGACGGGTCACACCCTGGCGCGGTGTTCCTGCGGGCTGACGCCCCGGACCCGTTTGAACGCGGCGCTGAGCGCGAACGCCCCGCTGTAGCCGACCTGCCGGGCGACGGACTCGACGGTGGCGTCCGTCTCGCGCAGCAGGTCTGCGGCGAGCGCGAGCCGCCAGCCGGTGAGGTACGCCATCGGGGGCTCACCGACGAGTGCGGTGAAGCGGCGGGCGAGCGCGGCCCGGGACGCCCCCGCCTTCACGGCGAGCGAGGCGACGGTCCAGGGGTGGGCGGGGTCGTTCTGGAGCAGCCGGAGCGCCCGGCCGACCACCGGGTCGCCCATCGCCCGGTACCAGGCGGGAGCCTCGGCGCCGGGCCGGGCGAACCAGGCGCGGACGCCGGCGATCAGCATCAGGTCGAGGACCCGGTCGAGGACGACGGTCTGACCGGGTTCGTCGCGGGAGATCTCCTCGCCGAGGAAGGGCATGAGGGGGCAGTTCCACGCGTCGGCGGGCAGGTGGAGCAGTCCGGGGAGGGCGTCGAGCAGCCGGCGGCCGACCTCGCCGCCCATCCGGTAGGTGCCGATGAGGACGGTGGTGCCGCCGTCGGGCGCGTTGCCCCAGGTGCGGACGCCGAGCCGCATGGACTCGGCGAGCGGCTCCCCGTCGAGGGTGGTGCAGACGCCGCCGGGGCCGACCAGGGCGCGCGGCGGGGCGTCGGGGGCGTCGCCGACGGTGTACGGCTCGGGGCCACGGGCGATGGCGATGTCCCCGGGGCGCAGGAGGACGGGTGCGCCGGTGTCGGGGGCGATCCAGGCCTCGCCCTCGGTGACGCACATCAGGCAGATCGGGGCTCCGTCCTCGATGCGCACGGACCACGGCGGCTCCATGATCATGCGGAGCAGGAAGGCGCCCTTGGCACGGGGCCCGTCGAGGAGTCCGGCGAGTGCGTCCATGGAGGGAAAGCCTAGGCGAGGGGTGAGACGCAGACGTAGGGACGTGAGACTGCGGAGCATGGGCGACGGCGGTCGCGGCCGGGAGGCTTGAGCCATGACGACGCACACGAACCAGACGAGCAGGACGACCGACACCACCGACACGACCGCCGTCACCGAGGCGACCGACGCGACCGGCACCCTGCGGACGATCCTCGTGACGAGCGCCTCCGGCAAGACCGGGCGGCGCGTGGCCGAGCGGCTCGGGGCGCGCGGCGCGACGGTCCGCGCCGGGTCCCGTACCGGTACGACCCCGTTCGACTGGGAGGACCCGGCGACCTGGGCCCCGGCGCTGCGGGGCGCGGACGCCGCGTACGTGGCCTACTACCCGGACCTCGCCGCGCCCGGCGCGGTGGAGGCGATGAGCACCTTCGGCCGGCTCGCCGCCGAGAGCGGGGTGCGCCGGCTGACGCTGCTGTCCGGCCGTGGGGAGCCCGAGGCGCTGGTGGCGGAGGAGGCGCTGCGGTCGGCGGCGGACGGGGTCGAACTGACGGTCGTACGGGCCTCGTTCTTCGCTCAGAACTTCTCCGAGGGGATGCTCGCGGAGGGGGTGGCGGAGGGCGTGCTGGTCTTCCCCGCGGGTGACACGGCCGAGCCGTTCGTCGACGTGGACGATCTGGCGGACGTGGTGGTCGAGACCCTGACGGCGGACGGGCACGCGGGGCGGGTGCACGAGCTGACGGGGCCGCGACCGGTGGGCTTCGCCGAAGTGGCGGCGGAGATCGCGCGGGTCTCGGGCCGCCCGGTGGTCTACGAGGCGGTGTCCGCGGCCGACTACGCGGTGCTCCTCACCGGGTTCGGGCTTCCGGTACCCGAGGCCGACTGGCTCGCGGCCCTGTTCGCGACGCTCCTCGACGGCCACAACGCCTCGGTGACGGACGGGGTGAAGCGGGTCCTGGGTCGCGAGCCGCGCTCGTTCACGGCGTTCGCGGCGGAGACCTGGGGCGGCGGTCCGAGCGCCTGAGGCCGGTTCAGGAGGAGGGCCGGGACGAGGCGGCCGGACTTCACGGCGGCTTCCCTGACAGAAGGTGTCGGTGGAGTGCTCCTACAGTCCGGCCATGACTGACGCACAGGGGTTCTCCTTCCTCGACGGTGACTGGAACGTCCGCAACCGGTGGCTCACCGACTTCCTCGACGCGGAGAGCGACCCGGAGGAGTTCGACGGGCACACGACGGGACGGCTGTTCTGGGACGGGCGGGCGCACGTCGACGAGATCGTGTTCCCGTCGAAGGGGTTCGGGGGCCTGACGATGCGGCTGTACGAGCCGGAGACCGGCGAGTGGACGCTGAACTGGTCCAACAGCCGTACGGGAAGGCTCGACCCGCCGGTCAGGGGCCGGTTCGCCGAGGACGGGACGGGCACCTTCCACGGGACGGACACCTATGAGGGGCGCCCGGTCCGGGTGCGGTTCCGCTGGTCCGGGATCGGTCCGGACACCGCCCGCTGGGAGCAGGCGTTCGCGCCGGCGGATCGCGGGGACGGGGCGGAGTGGGTGACGAACTGGGTGATGGAGTTCAGCCGCGCCTGACGAAGCGGGCCAGCCGGTACCGGGGGTCGTCACGGGGGCGGTCCTGGTCCGGGAGGGCCGTGAGGGCGGCGGCGATCGCTTCGGAGGACGCGGTGTCGCCGTCGAACCAGGAGGCGAAGTACCCGGCGCGCAGCTTGCGTACGGTGTCGCGCGGGGTGGCGCCCTGGCCGTGTCCGGTGAAGTGGGTGCCGGGGGCGGGTTCGAGACCGTGGGCGGCGGCGTACCGGGCGATCAGGTCGGCCCGGTCGGAGGCCGTCCCGGCGGACCGGTGGGGGCGGAGGACGGCGTCGATGTCGCTGCCGACGTCGTGGGCCGCGTCCTTGTCGACGGTGGCGACGAGGACGCCGCCGGGGCGCAGGACGCGGGCGGCTTCGGCGACGATCTCCGCCGTGAACGGCACGAGGTGCAGCAGCCAGACCGCGCAGACCGCGTCGAGGGAGGCGTCGGGCAGCGGAAGCCGCCGGGCGTCGGCGCGCACGACCCGGCCGGGTACGCGTCCGGCGGCGACCCGCAGCATGGCGTGGGCGGAGTCGGCCCCGTGGACGCGCAGTCCCGGCCGGGTGAGCCGTTCGGTGACGAGGCCGGTGCCGCAGGCCAGGTCGAGGAGGGTGCGGGCGCCGGGCGGTACGAGCCGCAGGACGGCCTCGGCCGCCGCCTCGGCCCGGGGCACCCCGCCCCGGGTCCGGTCGTAGTGCGCTGCCTCGGCCTCGTAGTCGAGCACGGTCTCCGCCATGCCGATGATCCTACGAGCGGTGCGGCGGTGGGGTGCGGGTCAGTTGGCGCCGTGGCCCGGGGCGATCCCTTCGACGCGTTCGGCGAGTTCGAAGTCCTTCTCGGTGACGGTGCCGCCGGCGGAGTGGGTGTTCACGGAGAGGGAGACGGTGTTGTAACCGAGGGTCAGGTCCGAGTGGTGGTCGAGCTCCTGCTGGATCCGGGCCACGTGGACGACGAGCGCGGTGGCCGCGAAGTGGTCGCCGAGCCGGTAGACACGGGTGAGGCGGTCGTCCTCGACGGACCAGCCGGGGAGCTCCCGCAGGCGGTCCTCGATCTCCTTCTGCGACAGCGGCTGTGTGGGCACGGCGGTGCTCCCTCCGGTCGGGTGGCGCGGGTGACGGACAGGGGTCCCCGGGGGAACGTACCCGGGTCCCCCTCTGGGATACCGTCTGGCCATGACAACTGTCGTGAGCGACACGGGTGTGGGGCCGCTGTTGCGGGGCTGGCGTGAGCAGCGGCGGCTGAGCCAGCTGGAGCTGGCGCTGCGCGCGGACTCCTCGGCGCGGCACATCTCGTTCGTGGAGACGGGCCGGGCCCGGCCGAGCGAGGAGATGGTCCTGAGGCTGGCCGAGCACCTGGAGGTGCCGGTCCGCGAGCGGAACGCGCTGCTGCTCGCCGCCGGGTACGCGCCCCGGTACACGGAGTCGCCGCTCGACGCGCCGCGCCTCGACACCCTGCGCTGGGGGATCCAGCAGCTGCTCGACGGCTACGAGCCCTACCCCGCCCTGGTGGTGGACGGCACGTACACGGTGGTGGCGGCCAACCGGGGGATCGGGCTGCTCCTCGACGGGCTGCCGGAACACCTCCTGACGCCACCGATGAACGCGATGCGGATCACCCTGCATCCGGAGGGCCTGGCGCCCCGGATCCGGAACCTGCGGGAGTGGCGGGGCCACCTGCTGGCCCAGATGGACCGTCAGATCGCGCTCGCCCGCTCGGAGTCGCTGCGCGCGCTGTACGAGGAGGTGGCGGCGTATCCGCTGCCGGCGGAGGTCGATCCGGAGGACCGGCCGGACGCGGAGCCGTATCCGTACTTCGCGCTGCCGCTCCGGATCGAGCACGACGGGCGGGTGCTGTCGTTCGTGTCGTCGATCTCGACGTTCAACACGCCGATGGACGTGACCGTCGCCGAGCTGGCCATCGAGACGTTCCTCCCGGCCGACCCGGCGACGGTCGCGTACCTCCGGTCCCTGCCGGCGGTCAGCGAGTAGGGTCGGCGGCCCGCAGCGCCGTCCACTGGAGTACGGCGAACCCGGCGACGGTGGCCGCCTGCATCGGCGTCCACACCAGACCCGCGGTGGTCGGCTCCAGCCAGGCGACGAGGGCGACGACGCTCAGGACGGCCCAGAGCACGTTGACGTCGACGACGAGCTTCACGGCGAGCGCCGGGGGCTGGGGACGGGTGGCGAGCCAGCCGACCCCGGCGGCGAACACGGCCAGGAAGAGACCGAGTTCGAGGAGGAGCCCCGCGTCGATCCCGAGGAACTCCCCGAGCGGTCCGGAGGCGGCGGCGTAGGCGATGCCGTTGGCCCCGGTGACGACGGCGTCGAGGGCGAGGAACCGGCGGACCGCCGTCTGGGGCCGGGTGGTGCGGGCGAGACCGGTGAGCAGGGCCTGGGACATGGCGGATCACCCTCCATGGGGGACGTTCGCGCGGGCGGTGGACCGGAGCCCGAGCGGAGTGCGCCGCCCGGGTTCCGGTGCCCCGAGCATGCCGCGCGGCCCGGGAGCGGGTCGATTACCCGGGAGGTAATGGGGGGCATCCCGGGGCCTCGGTCAAGCACCCGCTCCCCCCGCCCCTCGAGGGGCCACGGATGTCCCCGAAGTCCGTCTGCGTCCGCCGGGTGTCGCCGTGGGTGGCTCCCCGTCTGGTTCCCCGAGTCGGCAGGGAGGCGCTCGTGGCCTCCAGGCAAACCACGCTCCGCCCTCCACCCTCCGGGGCACGACTCCTTGCCGGTGGGTACGGACGGGCTCGAACCGCCGGCACGCTCGCAGGCAAGCGCCGCCTCAGAAGCCGTTTCTCTACCGATCGCGGTGGGCGTGCGTTCGAGTGCGACTGCCCGGCCGGGTGATCTTTCGGCGGTCTGGGTATCAAGCTCTGGGTATCAAGCCAAGGGTGATCGGCGAGCGAGGGGGCGGACTTCGAATGGGGGCGGCGGACGAGCAGGACCTTGAGGACGGGGAAGGCTGGCTGACGAAGGCCGAAGTCCGGGAGATCTGGCCGCAGATCAGGCCGATCAGCATCAGGGCCGTGGCGCGGGCCAACAGCGTACGCACCTCGGCTGCGCCCTCCTCGGACCTGACCCGCGAGCCGGCGTACCACGCGGCCGACGTGCGCCACGTGGCCGCGCGGATCGCCCGGGGTGAGGCCGAGGTCGCGCCCTGGCAGCGCGCCGACTCCGACGCTGCACGCGACGACGCCACACCCGGCCCACCGGTTCGGCAGCCCGTCGATTGGGGGCCCGATAACGTGCCGGGGCTGATCCTGCTGGCAATCATCGTGGGGCTGATCCTCTGGGGCCTGACCTCTCCCGACAACCACGGCACAGTAACGAACTTCGTGCGCTGAGTGCGCTGACCAGCGTTTGCTCTATCGATCGTGATGATCGTGAGTTCGAGTCTGCCGACTCGGTCGGGCGATCTCCTGGTCGTCAGGGCATGAAAGTGGGGCCTCCCGTACAGCTCGTGGGTGCCGGATCCAGTCGAGCAACAGGAGACCCCTGGTGCCTCAGTTTTCCGTCTCCGTGACATTGCCGTCCAACTCCGCTCCCCTGTCGTGTGATTGCCTCGCTCACCGGTTCGGGAACGCCGGGGGTCGGCCGCACAGGCGTCCGAGGCACCCCTCGGACATGACCGACGCGGAGTGGGCAGTCGTGCGCGACGCGATGCCCGTGCCCGCCCGGCTGGAGGGAAGGGGCGGGCAGCCGGAGAGCTACTGCCACCGGCAGCTGGTCGACGCGGTGCGCCACCTGGTTGCGGGCGGCATTGCCTGGAGAGCGGTTCCTGCGGACTTCCCCGCATGGGACCGCGTCCATGCCTTTCTCCGGCGCTGGCGGGACAAGGGCTTGGTCGCCGAGTTCCACGACCGGCTGCGTGACCGGGTCCGCGAGACGTCGGGCCGTGCTCCGGAGTCGACCGCCGGGATCATCGACGCGCAGTCGGTGAAAGGGGCCGCGTCGGTGCCGGTTGCCGGCCGGGGGTTCGACGGCGGGAAGAAGGTGAACGGCCGCAAGAGGCACATCGTCGTGGACACCCTCGGGCTTCCGCCGGCCGTGATGGTCACCGCCGCATCCGTCACCGGCCGCGAGGCCGGCCGGACGCTGCTGGAGCGGCTGCGGATGCGGCACTGGCGCATCTCGCCGGTGTGGGCCGACGGCGGCTGCACCGGACGCCTGGTCGACCTCGCCCGCGATGTCCTGCGGATCGCGCCGACGGTGGTCAGACGCACCGACGACGCCACGGGCTTTGTGGTGCCGCCGAAAAGGTGACTGGCCGAACGGACGTTCGCATGGCTGATGCACTCATGCCGCCTGGTCCGCGACTACGAGACCCGCACCGACACCTCCGAGGCGATGATCCGGTGGTCGATGAGCATCGTCATGAGCCGCCGGCTCGCCCGGCGAGCACGCTGAACACCCCCGAACGTTCCTCGGCCATCCAGCCCCGCGCGGCCAGGCGCTTCACCTTCGACCGCACTCCCTCCACCTTCGCCGCGACCGCCTCCAGACCCAAGGCCGCCGCGAGCTGCCCGCAGTCCATCTCCTCCCCGCTCCCCGCTCCCCGCTCCCCGCTCCCCGCCAGGACCTCCACGAGCCGTTGGTAGTCCGGCGCCAGTGAGTCGAGAGCGAGCCCTTCCCTCCAGGCGGGAACCACCGAGCCGGGCACCGCCCCGGCGACCCGCGCAGGCCGTTCACCGGCCACCCCGGCCACCCCGGCCAGCGACGCCTCCTCGCCCACAGGAGGTTCTGCCAGGACTTCGGCCACCGTCTGACGAGCAATCACGAACCGCTCCCACGCGGCTTCCGCCTCTCGGAGCTTGGCCTGCAGGACCTCCACCCGCTGCCGAGCAGCACGCTCGCGCTCCTCAAGCAGCCTCATCACCGACGGCATCCGGCACCTCCACCGAAGAGACGACACGACACCCCGCCTCTGCCACCGAGGCACCGCCACTATGCCCGACCAGCGGAAACGCACCCGTCACTGTCGGAAAGACAACGGCTTCTCAGACGTCGCTTCTCATAGCGTGATCATTCGTTGAGCCGTGCATGACGGATCTCATCGAGCGGCTGGTGCCGGACGAGTTGTGGGTGTTGTTCCGGCGGGTGGTGTCGGACGTGGTCCAGCCGGGTGGCGGGAGGACGGCGGCCCAGCCGTCGACGGCCCCGGCTCCGTAGCGGTGGCCGTGCGGGGCGCCGACCCCGTACGAGACGGCCATGTCCACGGAGGTCTGCCAGAAGGCGACGAAGGGGAACCAGGTGATCTCCGGGGTGACGTCGGGGCCGAGGGGTTCGTCGAGCCAGGCGGGGCGGCTCAGGAGGAGGTCGGGCGACCACCAGACGACGGGGTCGGAGGCGTTCTGCAGGTAGACCGCGCGGACGCTCCCAGGCGGCGGCCGGGCGGGCGAGGTCCGTCTCGGGGAACTGGGCGAAGCGGACGTGGGCGCCGCCCCGGTACTGGGGCCGCCAGACGGGGCTGCCCGGGTCGCGGTCGCGGCGGATCTCCCGGGAGATCGGGGAGAAGTTCGGGGCGCCCATGAGGAGGGCGCCGTCGGTGGAGGCGAGGAGGTCGTCGACACCGTCGAAGGAGGCCTCGACGGCGTACGCGCCGAGGCTCTCGCCGGTGACGACGAGCCGGGGCCGGCGGTCGGCGGGCAGGGTGTCGAGGCGGGCGCGCACGGCGTCGAGGAGGGCGCGGGTGGCCTGCCCCGCCTTCTCCTTGTCGACGAGGAAGGAGACCCAGCTGGGGAGGTACGAGTACTGGCGGCGACGATCGCGGTGTCGCCCCCGTACATGTACTCCAGAGCCTCGGCGACGTTCGGGTCGACCCAGCCGGTGCCGGTGGTGCCGGCCACGGCGAGCACCGCGCGGTCGAAGGCGCCGGTGCGGGCGAGTTCACGGACGGCGAGCCGGGCCTGGGCGGCGAAGGGCTGGTCGTCCTCGAAGGCTGCGGGCAGCGCGGAGGGTACGTAGACGTCAGCGGGCAGGGTCCTCGCGGGGCGCGGGCCGCTCGGGCGCCGGGGCGGGCGACGCCGGTTCGGCGGGCTCGGCCGAGCGGCGTTCGGTGAGCCGGGAGCGGGAGGCCTCGGCACGCAGCAGGGCCTGGAGGGCGGCGAACGGGTCGACGGGCATGACGGAACTCCTCGTGGTGCGGGGTGATGTCGGGGGGCTGCCGGGAGGTGCGGGCCTCTCAGCAGCGCATCACCACGCGCCGGAGCACGTCGTCGCGCGGGGCGGGTACGGGAGCGGGGGCGGCGGTACGGGACGGTCGCCGACGGCCGGTACGGGGGTGCCGCCGCGCGGGGGCCGGGCGGGCGCCCGTACGGTGCCGCCGGGCCCGGCGGGGCAGTCCGGTCTCGGCGGCGGACGGGTCGTGGGTCTCGCCGTGGGGGTCGGGCGCCGGGGCGGCCGCCGCGGCGCGGAACTCGGCGCCGCCGGGGAGAACGCCCGACGTGCCGGTGCCGACGAGGGCGGCGAGGACGAGGAGCAGCACGATCCAGGCGCGCCCGCCCCGTACGGGGCGCACCCGAGCGCCCGCCGGTCCGGCGGGCGCTCCGGTCGTCCGGTTCACGGGGCTCACGGTGATCCGTACTGCCCCGCGAGGACTCCGGGGAGGCCCGCCGGGACGCAGATCCGCCCGAGCGGCGTAAGGCCTGACGTGCCGGTAAGGCCGGAAGAGACGGAAAGCCGGTAAGGGTCGGCAGGGCCGGTCCGCCGGGGGCCTCTTCCGCCGTTCCCTACGGGCGCGGGGCGCCGGCCCGGCCGTCGGCCGTCGCGCGCTGCCCGCGGGCCGACATCCCGGCGTACACGAGCACGCCGGCGAAGAGGAACAGCACGCCCTGGTAGACGGCCGCGTAGCCGGAACCCGCGACCAGCCAGAGGGAGAAGCCGAAGGCGGCGAGGGTGAGGAGGGTGTCGCGGACGAGCCGGGGGCGGTGGACCCGGTCGGACCGTCCGGAGAGGAGGAAGTGGAACTGGGCGGCGGCGGAGAGCAGGTAGGGGACGGTGGCGGTGAAGGTGGTGACGAGGACGAGGGTCTCGAAGACGCCCTCGGTGCCGGCCGTGTAGTTGTAGACGGTGAGCAGCGAGGCGAGGACGACGGTCACGAGGACGCCGACCGTGGGGACCCCGCGCCGCTTGCGGGCGAAGGCCTTCGGGAAGAGGCCGTCGCGGGCCGCCGCGTACGGGGTCTGGGCGCTGAGCAGGGTCCAGCCGTTGAGGGCGCCGACCATGGAGACGAGGGCCATGCAGGCGACGGCGGTGCCGCCCCAGGAGCCGCCGAACATGAGGTTGACGGAGTCCGTGAAGGGGGCGTTGGAGGTGACGAGCCGCTCGTGCGGGACGGTGCCGAAGACGGACAGGGTGGTGAGGAGGTAGAGGAGGGCGGCGGCGAGGGTGCCGAGGACGGTGGCGCGGCCGACGTTCCGGCGCGGGTCGCGGACCTCGCCGGCGCTGACGGCGGCCGACTCGACGCCGAGGTAGCTGAAGAGCAGGATCGCGGCGGAGGCGGAGACGGCGCCGAGGGCGCTGCCGCCGCCGGCGTGGAAGGGCCCGAGGTTGTCGCTGTCGAAGAAGAACAGTCCGCCGACGGCGACGAGCAGCAGCGGCAGGAACTTGAGCACGGTGGCCACGAGCTGTACGGCGCCGACGCAGCGGGTGCCGGCGAGGTTGGCGAGGGCCGGGAGCCACTGGATGAGGAGGGCGGCGGCGATGGTGGCGGGCAGCGAGCCGTGGAGGGGGATCAGCACGTCGAGGTAGCCGACGGCGGCGACGGCGAGGGCGGCGTTGGAGACCCAGGTGGTGATCCAGTACGACCATGCCGTCAGGAATCCGGCGAAGTCGCCGAAGGCCTCGCGGGCGTAGACGTACGGTCCGCCGGTCCGGGGGTGGCGGTGGGCGAGACGGCCGAAGACGAGGGCGAGGGCGATCGCGCCGAGGGTGAGGACGCCGAAGGCGACCAGGCTGATGGTGCCGAAGGGTGCGACGGAGGCGGGCAGCAGGAAGATTCCGCCGCCGATGATGTTGCCCATGACCAGGGCGGTCGCGACGGGGAGTCCGAAGCGGCGGGAACGCCGGTCGGCCGGCCCGGGGTCCGTCCGGGGTCCGCTCTGTGGAGTTGTGGTGGCCGTGCTCATGGGGTGGTGCGCCTTCCGTCGTACAAATCCGGACCATCGTCCGGTAACGACGAACACACGTCCAAATCAGAGGTTTTCGTCCTGTACGACCCGGCCATCAACCGGAAGAAGTGGTTCCGATCCGTCCGTGGACGGTGAAATCTCCAGCGGCACCTGCGGACCCGAGCACTCCCGCAGCCAGCGCCGCAGCACCCGGTGCACCTGCTCCGCACCGACCAGCGCCTCCCCCTCGGCGACCGGCGGCGACAGCTCCGGCGGCGAGAGGAGGAAGGGGTGCGACTGCTCGCCGCCGAGACCGCCGTGCGAGCCGATCTGCTCCTCGAAGGCGTGCACGGTGCCGGTCGCCGGGTCGTACATGGAGTTGACCATGATGTCCGCGACGTGCGAGAAGCCGTCCGTACGCCGCACCGCGTCCGCCGCTCCCGGCCCGAAGACCGCCAGCGGTCCCCCGTCGTCGAGCGCGGAGACCGGCACCTCCACCCCGCCCCTGGCGAGCACCACCGAGCCGTGCTCGGCGCTCGCCACGAGGACGAAGCCCACGCCCGGATGGTGCGCGAGGGTACGGAGCAGCGCCGGGTGGCGCTGGTCGATCTCCTCCCGGGTCATCCGGTGCGGCACGTCGGGGAAGGAGACGAGACCGAGGTTGCCCGAGGCGAGGACGACCGGCTCCGAGGGCCGGGCGGGCAGCTCCCGCGCCGTCTCGTCGGACTCGTCCACCGGCCGGTGCAGCGCGAGGCGCAGCGCGTCCCTGGCCGCGTCCCGCGCCTCCGAACCGCTGCGAGTCCTGCGCACCCGACGCGGCACCGGAAGCCCGCAGCCGGCCCTGACGAGGTCCTTCAGCGTCAGCCCGTACGCCCCTTCGAAGGTCTCGCCGGGGCTCTGCCCGTGGTCGGAGAGCAGCACGATCCGGTACGGGCGCGGGGCGTGCTCGGCGACGGTGGCGATGAGCGCGATCGAACGGTCGAGCCGCCGCAGGACCTGGTCGGTGTCCCGGCCGTGCGGGCCCGAGTGGTGCGCCACCTCGTCGTAGGCGACGAGGTCGGCGTAGACGGCGGTCCGCCCCGCGAGGATGTCCCCCATCACGGCGGAGACCACGACGTCCCGCTCCAGGACCGTCGCGAAGGCGCGGACGAAGGGGTACGTGCCGCCGCGCGAGACCCTCGGGGTCTCGCGGCGCAGCAGCGACCTGGTCGACTGGCCCATCTCGCGGAGGCACTCGGCGACGAACGATCCGGCGGTGCGGACGGCGTTGGCCGGGTCGGAGAAGTACGCGAAGTAGCCGGCCCGCGAGCGGTTGCGCCGGCCGCGCCGGGCGGCCACCGACAGGACGAGGGCGACCTGGTCGGCGCCGCCGCTGAAGAGGTTGCCGCGGGAGGCCCCGTCGAGGGTGAGCAGCCCGCCGTCCCCGGTGCGGCGCACCGCCCGGCGCTGGAGCTCCGCCGCGCCGGCCGGGCGGTTCGACACCATGAGCCGGCCGGTGTCCTTCTCGTACCAGCGGAAGGCGGGTACGTCCTCGTTGGAACCGTGCAGGATGCCGAGCTGGCTCGCGCCGGTCTGGCTGGACCAGTCGGTGCGCCAGGGGGTGAGCCGGTGGCCGGCGTCGAGCCAGCCGGCGACGGTCGGCATGAGCCCGTCGGCGACGGCGCCGCGCAGCACGTGGTGGCCGACGCCGTCGAGCTGGAGGAAGACGGTGCCGGGCACCTGCTCGGGGGCGTCGCCCGGCGCGCGGGGCCGGGTGCGGCCGGTGAGCCGGTAGAGGCGGCGCCGGTAGGCGTCGTCGTCGCGGACGGCGAGGGCGGTGGAGGTGGCGGAGGCGACGGCGGACATGACGGCGGCGACCGCGACGGCGGTCTCCGGGTCGGCGGCGCCGCGCCCGTCGGGGATCAGCCAGAGCGCGACGAGCAGCAGCGAGCCGTTGAGGAAGAACACGAGCAGGCCGAGGACGAGGGCCGGGACGAGCAGCAGGGCCCGTACGATCAGCGGCCACACGAGCGCGCCGAGCAGACCGAACGCGCCGGCCGCCGCGGCGGCGGTGAGCGCGGTCCTCGTGAAGGTGTCGCCGTCGGCGGACTGGAGCTGGAAGTCGGGGAGCAGCCCGGCGAGGATCAGCAGGGTGAGCGTGGACACCGCCCAGACCACGGCCACCCGCCCCAGCGCACGGCCCGCGGACCGCCAGCGGTCGGCGCCACCCCATCGCCCGTCACCCACGCCCACTTCACCTTTCGCCCGTTTCCTGCCTCAAGCGTGGCACAACGCCCGCGGTCGGCGTGGGAAACGGGTGACGGCGACGGGCCCAGGTGTGTCAGGTCGCGTGTCGGACTCCCGGGGCAGGTCGCGTGTCAGATCCCGGAGCAGGTCCCGAGGCAGGTCCCGAGGCAGGTCCCGACGCAGGTCGGCGTGTCAGGTCGTGTGCGGGATCAGGAACCGTCGTACCCGGCCGTCGGCATGGAGAGCCGCCGGTGCACCCCCGCCTTGGCCGCCGCGTCGTACACCGGCTCCTCGGAGCAGACCGTCTCCAGGCGCACCCCGCGCCGCGCGCACTCGGCGCGGAAGCCGGGCACGGAGGTCAACGCGCGTGCGAGGACCCGCTCGTTGGCGGCGACGAACAGATCGACCGCCCCCGCCTCCACGTCCGCCCACAGTGCCGCGTGGTCGGGCCGGATGCCGTAGAACAGCAACTGGCGGGCGACCACGTACCCCTGGTCGTCCGCCCAGCGCGCGCACACCGCGTGCTGGCCCCGCGTGTCGACAAGGAAGGGCTCGCTGTCCAGCTCTTCGAGCGGGGTGAGGCTGGCGATCGCCGCCACCCGAACGTCGTCCATGGGCCGACCCTACTGCGGGACGGCGCGGCCGAACATCCTCCGGCGCCCGCTCCGGGCATTTACCCTCGTTGGGGAAGTACGGGACGGTCGCGACATCGTGAACGGCGGCCGGAGCCCCCGAGGACGGAAGGCGGCATGCCGGTGGAGGTCACCTGGTGGGGTCACGCGACCTGCACGGTCGAGGACTCCGGGGTCCGCTTCCTCACCGATCCGCTGTTCGCCCGGCGGCTCGCCCATCTGCGGCGGCGCCGTGGTGCCCTGCCGCCGCCCGGGGCCGCGGCGGCCGAGGCCGTTCTCGTCTCGCATCTGCACGCCGACCACCTGCATCTCCCCTCGCTCGCCCGGCTCGCGCCCGGGACTCTGCTCGTCGTGCCGCGCGGTGCCCCCGCCGCCGTACCGGGACTGCGCAGGCTCGACGCGAACGGGGTGCGGCTGACCGAGGTGGGACCGGGCGACACGGTGACGGTGGAGGGGGTGACGGTACGGGCCGTCCCGGCGCTCCACGACGGACGGCGGCTGCCGGTCGGACCGCATCGCGCTCCCGCGCTCGGGTACGTCGTCGAGGGCGAGGCGCGCACGTACTTCGCCGGGGACACGGGTCTCTTCGACGGGATGGCGGAGGCGGTGGGGCCGGTGGACGTGGCACTGCTGCCGGTCGGCGGCTGGGGGCCGTACCTCGGGCACGGCCACCTCGACGCGGGCCGGGCCGCCGAGGCGCTCGCGGCGCTGTCGCCGGCGGCGGCGGTGCCGGTGCACTACGGCACGTACTGGCCGATCGGCCTCGACGGGGTCCGGCCGCACGAGTTCCACGCGCCGGGGGACGAGTTCGTACGGCACGCGGCACGGCTCGCGCCGAAGGTGGCGGTCCACCTCCTCGGCCACGGCGAACGGGTGCGGCCGGAGGTCGCGAGGTGAGGCGGGGAGCGGTGGTGGGGCGGGGAGCGGTGGTGGGGCGGGGAGCGGTGGTGGGGCGGGGAGCGGTGGTGGGGCGGGGAACGGCGATGGAGCGAGCGGGAACGGCAGGACGGTCCGGGACGACCGGGCGAGCGGGAACGGCACCGTGGCGGGCCGGGGCGGCGGGGCGGCCGGGGGGCGCGTGGTGATCGACGGGTTCACCCGGATAGCGGCGGCGGTGCGGGAGCTGCCGCCCGAGTCGACCCAGCAGGCGGTCGGCTATCCCTCCCTGTTCCTGCTCGTGGCGCTCGGCGCCCTGGTGCCGGTCGTGCCGACGGGCGCGATCGTCAGTTCGGCCGCGGTGGTCGCCTTCCACCAGTCCTCGCCGCTGCCACTGCTCCTCGTCTTCCTCGTGGCGGCCTTCGCCGCGTGTCTCGGCGACGCCGCCCTCTACTGGCTCGGGCAGCGCGGGGTCCGGTCCCGCAACGGCTCGCGGTGGCTCGCCACGCTGCGGGGCCGGGCGAGCCCCGAGCGGCTCGCCCACGCCCAGGAGCGGCTCGCCGACCACCAGGTGTCCGTCCTGGTGCTGTCCCGGCTCGTGCCGGCGGGACGGATCCCGGTGATGCTGGCGTGCCTGCTCGCGGAGATGCCGCTGCGGCGCTTCGTCCGGGGTGACGTCGCGGCCTGCCTGGCGTGGGCGGCCACGTACCAGCTGATCGGCGTCCTGGGCGGTTCGCTCTTCCCGGAGCCGTGGCAGGGGGTCGTCGCCGCGGTCGGCCTGACGCTGCTGATCAGCGCGGTCCCGGCGCTGTGGCGGCGGGTCCGGGGGACGCCCCGCGAGGCGCCTTCAGGGCACGAGCACCCGTGAGCCGCCGACCGGCAGGTCCCACAGGTCCTCTCGGGGCAGCCCGGACTTCTCCCAGGCGGCCCTGACCCGGGTGAGGGGTTCGAGGACGGGCTCGGAGGAGAGGACGAACGTGGCCCAGTGCATCGGCGCCATCCGCCTCGCCCCCAGGTCCCGGTGGGCTCGGACGGCCTCCTCCGGATCGGTGTGGACGTCGCTGAGCCACCAGCGCGGATCGTAGGCCCCGATCGGGAGCAGGGCCAGGTCGATGCCGGGGTAGCGGCGGCCGATCTCGGCGAACCAGTGGCCGTAACCGGTGTCCCCCGCGAAGTGGATCCGGCGGCCGGCCCGGTCGGTCAGCACCCAGCCGCCCCACAGGGAACGGCAGGTGTCCAGGAGGGTGCGCTTGGACCAGTGGTGCGCGGGGACGAAGTCGAAGCGGACGCCGTCGAGTTCGGCCGCCTCCCACCAGTCGAGCTCGGTCACCCGGCTGAACCGGCGGCGGGTGAACCAGCGGCCGAGGCCGGCCGGGACGAAGACCGGGGTGTGCCGGGGCAGCCGTTTCAGGGTGGGGGCGTCGAGGTGGTCGAAGTGGTTGTGGCTGATGACGACGGCGTCGATACGCGGCAGGTCCGCCCAGCGGACCCCGACCGGGGTGAGCCGGGCGGGAGTGCCGAAGATGCGGCGCGACCAGACGGGGTCGGTGAGGACGGTGAGCCCGCCGAGCCGCAGCACCCAACTCGCGTGCCCCGCCCAGGTGACGGCAAGGGTGTCGGGTCCGGCGGGTGGCAGCGGGCCCGGTTCGAACGGCAGCAGGGGGATGTCGCGGAGGCCCTCGGGACGGGGGCGTACGGCTCCCTCGCGGGCGAACCGGGCCAGGGCCCGGACACCGGGCAGGGGCGCGGTGAGCCGGTCGGCGAAGGTCCGCGGCCAGTCCGACCGCAGCCGCCCGACGGGCTGGAGGACGGGCGTGGGCGCGGAGGGAGGCGTGGAGGGGGGCGCGGACGCGGGAGCCGTGGCCGGGGTCTGCGCGGCGCGCGCGGGCGGTGCCGTCCGTTCGGTCATCTACGGACTCCGTTCTCCGCGGGTCGTACGGGGCGGGATCGACGTGCGGGGCGGGTGGGGCGGGCGGAGCAAGTTGCTCGGGCGGTGCGGGCTTCTCGGACGGTGCGGGCTTCTCGGACGGTGCGGGCTTCTCGGACGGCTCGTACAGGACGAGCGGCTCGTACGGTACGGACGGCTCCTGCGGCTCGTGCTGTCATCGGAGTTCCTCCAGGGCTCCCCCGAACTCGGCGAGCGCGCGGGCCACGTGGGGAAGGTCCAGGGGGTCCGGGGACCCCAGCGTCTCGGTTCTCTCCTCCTCCGTGTTTCCCAGGAACATGCCGGTGCCGAACCTCACGCGCAGCGCGCCCAGTTCGTCGCCGAAGCGGTGGCCGCCGGTCGCCGGGGCGCCGAGCCGCCCGGTGAGGTGGCTCTCCAGTTCCAGGGAGTCGGTGACGCCCCGGGCGGCGAGCCCCTCCCGCAGCGGTCCGAGATCGGCGTAGAGGTGACGGCCGGACTGCGGAGGCCGGGCGAGGGCGCCGACGGCGAGGACGGCGTGGTGCGCGGCCCCGGCGAGGCGGCCGTGGACGGTGGCCGCGAGCCGGGCCCGTACGGTGACGTCCTCGGGTTCGTCGAGGGCGTGTGCCGCCGCGGGGGCCACGGGGCCGGGGACGACGGCCCCGAGGACGGTGAGCACGTCGAGGACGCGTGCCCGGCGGTCGGCCCAGCGGTCGGCCCTGGACGGATCGGTGGGCGGGAAACGGGCGACGGCGCAGGGCCAGGCGGCCGTGGTGAGCGCGCCGCCGAGGTCGCTGACGACGGTCACGTCGTCCGGGCACATCTCGGCGGGGCTGAGGAACACGGTGTCGTGGGGACGGTGCAGGGTGTCGCGCCAGGTCTCCTCGCTGATGACGTGCAGGCCCTCGGCGACGGCGGCCTCGCAGGCCTCTCGGACGAGTTCGGGCGGGGCGACGGTGCCGGTGGGGTCGTCGGCGACGGAGAGCAGCAGGAGGCGGGGGGCGCCGCCCTCGGCGCGGATCCGGCGGACCGTCTCCAGGAGGGCGTACGGGTCGGGGACGCCGCCGCACTCGGCGGGGGTCGGCACGTGGTAGGCGGGGCGGCCGAGGAGGCGGGCCTGCGGGGTCCAGCGGGCGGGGCAGGGCCGGGGCAGCAGCAGGTCGCCGCCGTGGGCGGCGATGAGGGCGAGCAGCAGAGCGGGGGCACCGGGGGCGGCGACCACGTCCTCGGGGTGGGTGCGCAGGCCGCGGCGCCACCAGTAGCCGGAGGCCGCCTCGCGCAGGACGGGGCCGCCACCGGGCGGCTCGGGGGTGGTCCGTCCGGCGGCGGCCGCGAGGAGCCCGGCGAGGCCCGGCAGGACGGGCAGGCCCGGCAGGCCGGTGTCGGGGTCGGGAGGACCGTAACGCACCGGGCCACGGCCGTCCGGAGCCGTCTGCCGCATGTCCCGTACCTCCTGAGCGCACGGGGGCGCCGGCACGGCACCCCCGTGCCCTTTATACGAAGGTTCGGGGGTTTTCGCCGCTCCAGGAGTCGCTTCAGGTGTCGCTTCAAGCAGTGGGCGGCGGGATCAGGCGACGGTCACGGGGTGCCGTACGACGGCGTTGAAGAGATAGCCCTGGGTGTTGTGGACGGCCCGGTCCGGCTGGGTGTTGCCGGCGGCGTCGGTGGTACGGGAGAGCAGGGCGACCGACCCGGTGCGGTGCGGGCGCCACGGCACGCTCCAGCGGACCCAGCCGTCCCGCCGGGGCGCGTCGAGGAGCCGGGCGGGACGCCAGTGGGCGCCGTCGTCGGTGGACACCTCCACCGTCCGCACGGGCGCGAGGGCGGACCAGGCGCGGCCGGTGAGCCGGTGGAGCCTGCCGGCCTCCAGGGTGGCGCCGAAGGGCAGCTGATAGCCGGACTTGAGGGTCTGGCGGCTTATCGGGGCGCTGCCTCCGGCCGGGTGGGCCGCGCCGAAGAGGCGGTACCAGTCGGTGGACCAGGGCGAGGCGAGCGGCCGGGTGGAGACCTCGATGTCGCCGAGCCACTTGATGGAGGCGATGCCGACCCAGGAGGGCACGACGAGCCGGACGGGGTGGCCGTGGTCGTACGGGAGCGGCTCGCCGTTCATCTCGTACGCGAGGATCACGTCGTCGAAGGCCTTGGCGACCGGCAGCGGGCGGCGGACCCGGCCGAAGTCGACGCCGCCGGAGACGTACGGGTCGTCGAGGCCGCGCGGCTGGAGGTCGACGGCGTCGCGGGCGATCCCGGCGAGCCGGAGCACGTCGGAGAGGCGTGCGCCGCGCCAGCGGGCGGCTCCGACGGCGCCGAGGGTCCAGGCGGTGCCGGTGACCGGCTCGCCCTGCTGGCTCGCGTAGAGGCTGCGGCCGTTCCCCGCGCATTCGATGAGGGCCGTACGGGTGACGGAGGGCAGGTCGCGGAGCTGTCCGTAGGTGAGGTGGAAGGGACCGCGGCCGTGGAGCCCGTCGCCCCAGAGCGTCAGGCGCCAGTCGGCGGCGTCGAGGACGGGGGTGGAGGTGTGGTTGCGGACGAAGAAGCGGTCGGCGGGGGTGAGGAGGCCGGTGTCGGCGAAGCCGTCGAACCGCGCCTCGGCGTTGGTGCCGCGGACGGTGAAGTGCTCGGGCGGAAGGGCCTTGACGATCCCGGGCGCGGTGAGGGCGCCGGTGCGGGCGGGCGTGGCGAGAGCGCCCGTGCCGGTGGGCGTGGCGTACGCGGGGGCGGCGGCGGTGAGCCCGCCGACGGCGGAGGCCGCGGAACCCGCCGCGAGCAGCTTCAGGAGGGAGCGGCGGTCGGGCGTGGACGGGTTCGGCACGGGACTCCTCGGCACGTGGGAGGGACGCGCCACCGGGCGGCGGCGCGCCGATCCTAGGGGCGCGGGGGCGGTTCGGACGGTCCGTTCATCGTGCTGTCACAGAGGCTTCGTCAGGTCGGCGCGCGTGTCCGGGCGCGGCCCCTGCCTCGAGGGCCCGGCCGGGAGTCCGGCCGAGGGCCCGGCGAACCGGGAGGCGGTCGGGCCGGTCGCCGGTCGACAATGCGGGATGCCGATACGTGAAGCGTCTTCCGAGGACGCGGCGGCCGTCGCCGCCGTGCACGTCCTGTCCTGGCGGGCCGCCTACCGCGACCTGCTCCCCGCCCCCTACCTGGACGCCCTGGACGTGGCGGAGCGCACCGCCGTGTGGCGGGCCCGGCTGACGGCCCCCGACCGGCCGACGGTCCTGGTGGCGACGGGTGCCGGCGGGCGGGTGCTCGCCTTCTCCTGTTTCCGGGCCTGGTCGGGCGAGGGGCTCGATCCCGCCACGACGGCCGAGCTGGCCGCCCTCTACGCGCTGCCGGAGGCGTGGGGCACGGGCGTGGGGCGGGCGCTCCTCTCGGCGTCCACGGAGGCGCTCGTGGTGGCCGGTTTCCGTACGGCGGCGCTGTGGGTGCTCGCGGGCAACGCGCGGGGGCGCCGGTTCTACGAGGCGGCGGGCTGGCGGCCGGACGGCGAGGTCGTACGGGAGGAGACGGGAGGCCGCGTCCTGGAAGAACTCCGTTACGGGCGGGACCTGTTCACCTGAGGCCTTGTCCACATTTCAAGACGCAGGTCTCATCATGCGACATCCGCGCGTACGGTGATGACACCCGCCCACACCGAGGGAGTCGCTTCCATGACGCACGCCTCCGCTCCGTCCGCGCACGACGCGGCCCACGAGACCGCCGTCTACACCCACGGCCACCACGAGTCGGTCCTGCGCTCGCACAGCTGGCGGACCGCCGCCAACTCGGCGGCCTACCTGCTGCCCGCGCTGCACGCCGGCCTCGACGTCCTGGACGTGGGCTGCGGGCCCGGCACCATCACCGCCGACCTGGCCGCCCTGGTCGCGCCCGGCCGGGTGACCGCGGTCGACGCGGCCGACGGCGTCCTGTCGAAGGCCCGTGCCGTGGCGGCCGAACGCGGCCTGGACAACGTCGAGTTCACCGTCGCCGACGTCCACGCCCTGGACTTCCCCGACGACTCCTTCGACGTCGTCCACGCCCACCAGGTGCTCCAGCACGTCGGCGACCCGGTCCAGGCGCTGCGCGAGATGCGGCGGGTGTGCCGTCCCGGCGGCGTCGTCGCGGCCCGCGACAGCGACTACGGGGCCTTCGCCTGGTTCCCCGAACGGCCCGTACTGGACGGCTGGCTGGACCTGTACCACCGCGTCGCCCGCGCCAACGGCGGCGAGCCGGACGCGGGACGGCGCCTGGTCTCCTGGGCCCGGCGGGCCGGCTTCACCGACATCACGACGACGGCCACCTCCTGGTGCTTCGCCACCGCCGAGGAGCGTGCCTGGTGGAGCGGCCTGTGGGCGGACCGTACGACCGACTCCTCGTACGCGGACCTGGCCGTGTCCGGCGGCCACGCGACCGCCGCCGAGCTGGCGTCGATCGCGGAGGCCTGGCGGGAGTGGGGCACGCGGGAGGACGCCTGGTTCATGGTCCCGCACGGCGAGATCCTGTGCCGGGTGCCCTGAACGGCGGGCAGCCGGCCGTCTCAGTACAGGTCGTGGTGTACGCCGATGCAGTCCGGGTCCTGACGCGGGCAGCTCGGATGGGGTGTCCGGTCCGGCTCCGGGGGCGGGGCCCGATCCTGGAGGACCGGCGCGGGCGGCGGCATCACGAAGGCGTCGCAGAGGCAGGTGTCGCAGGCCCCCGAGAACCGGGGCGCCCCGTGACGGAAACGCGGATGCCCGCACCGGCACTCCTGCGTCGCCCAGGCCGCCATCTCCGAACCCTCCCCCGCCCTGCCAGGACCGGCGTCCCGTCAGGGCCACCGTCCTTGTCAGGCCGCCGCCCCGTCACCGTCTCCGTACCGTCACCGTCTCCGTACCGCCACGGCCCCCGCCCCGTCCAGGGTAGCGACCAGGCGCCCTCCCCGGCCCGTCCTCAGCTCGGACGCATCCTGAACTCGTAGGCGTACGGGAGGGGTTCGTCGGTGAGGCGGGCCCAGACCTCGCCCAGGATCTCGGCGCCCTCGCGCAGGTCCGCGACCTCGAAGCCGGTGTCGAAGACGGTCCGGGCCTCGTCCTTCCTGCCCTCGGCGAGCAGCAGCCGCGCTTCGAGGAGCCGGAAGGCTCCACCGTCCCGGGCCCGCTCCGGCAGCCGGCCCCAGAGGGTCCTGGCGTGTTCGGGCCGGCCTGCGGCCAGCAGCGCCTCGACCGCCTCACGGCCGAGAGCGGCGGCGACCGCCTCGTGGCCGGCTCCGCGCTCTGTCTCCTGGCCCGCCTCGTGGTCGGCTTCGTGGTCGGCGAAGGCCTCCGTGAAGCGTTCGGCGGCCCGGTCGAGGTGTCCGTCCTCCCGGTCGGCGACGGCCAGGCAGTACAGCAGGGGCCAGCGCACGCCGGCCTCCTTGAGCCCCCGCTCCCAGCTCCGTACCGCCTGGGCGCGGTCACCGGCGTGCCACTGCGCGATGCCGAGGTGGTACTCGGTGGTCGGATCGGCGGGGGCGGTCTCCAGCATGTCCCGCCAGGGCGCGGCGACGAGCGGCGCGCCCGGCACGGCGCTGTCCGCCGGGGGCGGTAGGACGCCGGTCCGGAGCAGTTCCCGCCAGGGCTCCTGGTCGGGGCCGAGCGTCGACTCGGGGAACGGCGTGCCCGGCAGGTCGTGGCGTCCGCGCAGGACTTCGAGGGCTCCCCAGCCGGAGCCGACGGCGAGGACCTCCTCCGGCGCGGTGTCGGCCGCGTCCTCGCGCCAGGCCCGGTACGCCTCGTCGACCGCGTCCCGGGGCAGGGCGCCGGCCAGGCTCCGTTCGGCGTCGGCGCGGGCGGCCGCCCAGTCGTCGCCGAGCGCCGCGGCGGGGTCGGCGGCGAGCGGCCCGTACGCCTCCAGCCAGCTGAACTCGGCACCGCCCGGGAGTTCCAGGTGCTCCAGCTGGGTGCGGGCGAGTCCGGCCTGGATCTCGGCGTAGCCGGGGGTGCCGGGTTCCGTCAGCCACTCCTGCCAGCGCCGGCCGCCGCGCCCGGTGCCCCACAGGAAGAGCTTGCGGCCGCGCAGCCGGTCGGTGGAGGTCTGGACGAGTCCGGTGCCGTCCTCGTCGAGGGCGGCGATCCAGCGGCGCTGTCCCTCGGGCAGGTCGTAGAAGAAGTCGGCGGCGTGGGTGCCGTTCAGGGGGTACGTGCGGTCGGTGCCGTCCTCGGCGACGGGGACGGGCAGGCGGCGCAGGCCGCGCTCGTAGCCGTGGTGCCAGGCCGCGTCGGCGGGCGCGAGGACCCGGCGGTGCTCGGGGACGGCGGTGTTGGACCACCAGTAGACGGGGGCGGTGCGCTCGTGGGGGTTACGGATCCGGACCCCGGCGTACAGGAAGTCGGAGCCGTCCGGGAGCCACAGGTCGACCTGGAAGGGGAGATCGCGCAGCCGCTCCCACTCCCACAGGCGGAGCATCGGTCCGCCGTCGGGCGCGCGGACCGTCGCCGCGTGGAGGGGCGAGCAGGACAGGGTGGTGTGGCCGGTGGCCCCGATGTTCCACTCGATGCCGCCGGAGAACCAGGCGCCGTTGAGCGCGAAGGCGGCGGGCTGGAACACGGGGTTGCGGTAGAGGAGTTCGCGCCCGGTGGGCTTGTGGTGGAGGGAGTGGATCCGGCCGCCGAGGCCGGGCAGCACGGTCACCCGGAGCCGGTCGTTCTCGATCACGATCGTGTCGAGGTCCGTGGGGGTGCGCTCACGGCCGTAGCCGTCGCGCACCGGGGCGGGCAGCAGGCTGCGCAGGGGTGCCCGCCCGATGCCCCGGGCCATGTCGCGCGGGAGTTCCGCGAGGGTCCGCGCGTCGACCGCGTGGGCTCCGGCACCGGCGGGTGTCCGCAGCGCGGGAAGAGGGTTGTCCGGGCCCAACGGGGCCGCGGGCAGCGTGAGTACGGCACGTCGAACGGTCGTCATGGCCCCATGGAACACTCCGCTGGCCGTCCTGACCAGGGGTTCTCCCCGCCGGACGGCGCCAGGTGGCAGGGCCTTCACGGTGCCCGGATATTCCCGGCGGCGCGGGCGGCCCCGCCGTAGTGTGGACGGTCGGCGCGCCGCCCGGCGGCCGGGGAACGACGGTACTGGAGTACGAACGATGGGCACGCAGCACACCTACCGGGTCATCGTGCGCGGCACGTTCGACGGCCTGTCGGAGGAGAGCCGGTCCCGGCTGCTCGCCGAGGCGGACGCGCACGGGCTGACGGCGATGCAGTTCACGGAGGAGGGCTCGCTGTCCTACGACCGGACGCTGAAGCACTTCTCGTACCGCCTGGTCGTCGTCTCCGACGCCGAGGACGGCGACGAGATGGCGGGCGCGCTCGCGGAGTACCGGGTGGAGACCGCGCTGAGGGAGCTCGGCCACGGGTACAAGGCGCTGCGGTCGACCGTGACCGACCTCGACACGATGAAGATCAACCACAAGCGTCGCTGAGCGGCCCGGCCGGGGGCGGGGCCGGGGCTCGGCCATGGGCCAGGGCCAGGGCTCCGGCTCCGGCTCCGGCTCCGGCTCCGGCTCCGGCTCCGGCTCGATGATCGCCCAGCGTTCGTGGTCCCGCCAGGCCCCGTCGACGAAGAGCATCGCGGGGGAGAAGGCCTCCAGGCGGAAGCCCGCGCGGTGGACCAGCGCGCGGGAGGCGGTGTTGCCGGGCTGGATGTTCGCTTCGAGGCGGTGCAGCTCCAGGGGCCCGAAGGCGTACGCGATCAGCAGCCCCAGGGCCTCGGTGAACAGTCCCCGCCCGGCGGCGTGCGCGAAGGCGCCGTACCCGAGCGCCCCGCTGCGGAAGGCGCCCCTGACGATGTTGTTGATGCTGACGAATCCGGCGATCCCGCCGCCCGGGTCACGCTCGCACACCAGGAAGCCGGCGCGCGCCGGGTCCTCGATCAGAGGGGTCGCGTAGGCGTTGTACGCCTCTACCGTGCACGGCGGGAAGAGCCAGGGCCGGTGGAGCTCCCGGCTCTCGCGGGCACGGGCCGTGAACTCCTCGGCGTCGTCGGGGGAGAAGGCACGCGGACCCACGCGGGGCCGATGGCGAGGTACCGGCCACGATCGTCGGACATACGGCCAGGCTATGCCGGACCCGTCGGCGTGCCCCGCGTGCCACGGGACGGCCGTGGCCTGCCGCGGCCGTCAGCGGCGCGCCGTCCGCACCCGGGGCGGGCAGGTCTCGCCCTTCCGTACGACCCCGATCATGACGGTGGTGCGGCGGTCGAGGTCCGTCCCCGCCGCCGGGTACTGCGTGCAGACCTCCCACCTCGGCGGCCACAGCACCCGCCGGTCCCGTCCGCTCACGTCGTGGACGTCGAGGCGGGTGCGGCGGTCCAGGCGGGTGAAGACCTGCCAGAGGCCCCGGCCGAGGAAGTCGGGTACCGGGCGGGTCCTGGCGTCGTCGTCCGGCGCGGCGGTCCCCTCGGCCGAGCTGACGGCGACGGCGGCGAGCGCGAGCACGGCGCCCGCGCCCACGACGGCGCGCCGCTTCACTTCCGTCTCCGGGCGGCCACGTAGAAGCCGCGGGCCGCGCCGAGGATCGCGGTCGCGAGCAGGGCCAGACAGAGCGGCATGGTGACTTCGGGGACCAGGATACGGATCTTGACCTCGCGGGTGTTCTGGAAGATGAAGATCAGGGTGATGGTCGCGAGCGCCGCCATCCCGATGCGGCCGGGGGTGAGGGACTCGGTGAACCGGGACCTCCCCCCGCCCGGTGTCCGTGACGTCTCCTTGGGACTCATGCCCGGCCCTCTCCTCCGTCGCGCCGTCGGTCGTACCCGGCCACCGCCGTGGGACCAGAATGGGGTGAGCGGGGCCTCACCATGACGGCGAGGAGAGCCGTCCGGGTGACTTGTCAGACAACGCGGGCCGACTACCGTAGTGCCGGACACCGACGGAGACACGGTGCCGGTACACCGGCGGGAACGAGACGAGGAGCGGCCGTGGCGGTCAGCGGACAGCGGCGGCGACCGGTCGTGGCGCTCTACGAGCGGATCGCGGACGCGGTCCACGACGGCACGTATCCGCCGGGTTCGACGCTCCCCTCCGAGCCCAAGCTCGCCGCGGAGCTCGGCGTGAGCCGGCCCGCCCTGCGCGAGGCTCTGCTGCTGCTCCAGGAGGACGGCCTGCTCTCCGTGCGGCGCGGGGTGGGGCGGACCGTCAACGACCGCCCGCCCCGGCGCGGCTTCGAGCACGTCCAGCCGCTGGAGGAGCTGATCGGGGCAGGGGCGCCGCTGCGGGTACGGGCGCTGCTGCGGACGGTCGAGGAGCCGACCGACTTCACCACCCAGCACCTGCTCGCTCCGGCCCGTGTCGAGCTGCGATTCTGGGAGTCCGTGCTGGTCGGGGAGGGTACGGCGGCGGCGCTGAGCCACGAGTGGGCCGCGGCCGACGAGCTGCTCGACGAGGTGCACCCCGAGTTCGCACGGGCTCTGCGGGCGACGGATCCGGACGCCCCGGCCGGGGCGGGGAGCCCGGGGCGCGGACCCGCGGTCTCCATGCTCTCGGTCCTCGTCGGGGCCTCGCGCGAGACGGCGCTGAGCGCACACAGCGGGATCACGGCGACGCTGCTCGGGCGGCGGCGCGGGGAGCAGCTGGGACGCCCGGCGGACACCCCCGCCGTGCTGGTCACCCAGGTCGTACGGGTCGGCGAGACCCCGGTCCTCGCGGCCAAGCACATGCTCCCGACGGGCGCTCCCGCCCTGCCGGTGCTCCAGTCCCACTGAGCACCGCCGGCCCCGCCGGGAACCGCCTTCGGGACCCGTGTCGGAACCGTCACAGCGCGCCCCTCCCCGGTGGCGTACACTTCCCCGCCATGCACTTGTCTGACAACCTCGCCACGCCTGCCGTCACCACCGTCTCCGAGTGGATCCGCCGGGCCCCCAAGGCCGTCCTCCACGACCACCTCGACGGCGGGCTGCGCCCCGCGACCATCGTCGAACTGGCGCGGGAGTGCGGCTACACCTCGCTGCCGACCGAGGACCCGGCCGCGCTCGCGGTCTGGTTCCGGGACGCCGCCGACTCCGGCTCCCTTGAGCGCTACCTGGAGACCTTCGCCCACACCTGCGCGGTCATGCAGACCCGTGCGGCGCTCACCCGCGTCGCGGCCGAGTGCGCCGAGGACCTGGCGGCGGACGGCGTCGTCTACGCCGAGATCCGCTACGCCCCCGAGCAGCACCTGGAGGGCGGGCTGAGCCTCGACGAGGTCGTCGAGGCGGTCAACGACGGCTTCCGCGAGGGCGAGCGCAGGACCGGCGGCCGCATCACCGTCCGTACGCTCCTCACCGGCATGCGGCACACCGACCGCTCCCTCGAGATAGCCCGGCTCACGGTCGCGCACCGGGACAACGGCGTGGCCGGCTTCGACATCGCCGGCGGCGAGATCGGCAACCCGCCGGCCCGCCACCTCCCCGCCTTCCAGCACCTGAAGCGGGAGAACTGCCACTTCACGATCCACGCGGGCGAGGCGGTCGGCGCCGAGTCGATCCACGAGGCCGTGCAGGTCTGCGGCACCGAGCGGATCGGCCACGGTGTGCGGATCACGGACGACATCGCCGAGGACGGCACGCTGGGCCGGCTGGCCTCGTACGTCCGGGACAACCGCATCGCCCTGGAGGTCTGCCCGACCTCCAACCTCCAGACGGGCGCGGCGAAGGACTACGCCTCGCACCCGATCGACGAGCTGCGCCGGCTCGGTTTCCGCATCACGCTCAACACGGACAACCGGCTGGTCTCCGGCACCACCATGAGCGAGGAGTTCCAGCACATGGTGGACGCCTTCGGGTACGGCCCCGAGGTCTTCGAGGAGTTCACGGTCGCCGCCCTCGACGCCGCCTTCCTGCCGCTGCCGGAGCGGCAGCGGCTGATCGACGAGGTGGTCCGCCCGGGATACGCGGCACTCTGACCGCCGCCGCGGACCGGCCGACGGCCGGCCGGTCCCGCTGGCGGTGGCTGCTGACGGACCGGGGCGCCGAGCCGGCGCGCCGAGCCGCAGAACGGGGGTACCGGCGCGCGGCTCGGCACAGGGCCGGTGTCCCGGGGTCGGCGCGAGGGCCGGTGTCCCGGGGTCGGCGCGAGGCCGGTACGTCGAGGTCAGCGCAGGGCCGGTACGTCGAGGGTGAGCGTGCCCTCGTCCGCGTCGAGCGTCCCCGGCACCCCGAGCGGCACGGTCAGCGCCGTCGTGCTGTGACCGAAGCCCATCTCCTCCACGACCGGCACGCCGAGCCCGCCGAGCCGGTCGGCGAGCACCGCCCGCACCTCCTCGTACGGACCGCACTCCGCCCAGGAGCCGAGGCCGATTCCGGTGACGCCGTCCAGCCAGCCGGAGCGCAGCAGCTGGGTGAGGACGCGGTCGAGCCGGTACGGCTCCTCCCCCACGTCCTCCAGGAGCAGCAGCCCACCGCGTGCCGAGGGCCGGCCGTACGGGGTGCCCAGGTCGGCGGCGAGGAGGCTGACGCAGCCGCCGAGGGTCACCCCCCGGGCCCGGCCCGGCACCAGGGCCCGTGCCGTCTCCAGGCCGATGCTCCGTACCGACTCGGGCTCGAACAGGGTCGCCCGCAGCGACTCCTGGGTGCGCGGGTCCGAGAGGAAGGTGCCGGCGGCGACCATCGGACCGTGCAGGGTGGCGAAGCCGGTCCGGACGGCGAAGGCCTCGTGCAGGGCGGTGACGTCGCTGTAGCCGACGAACGCCTTGGGCCCGGCCCCCCTGATCGCCCTCCAGTCGACGAGGTCGACCATGCGCTGCGCGCCGAACCCGCCGCGCGCGCAGATGACGGCGGAGACCGACGGGTCGCACCAGGCCTCCGTGAGGTCCCGGGCCCGCCCCCGGTCGGTGCCCGCGAGGTGGCCGAGGGTGGGATGGGTGTCGAGGACGTGCGGGGCGACCACGGGGTCCAGGTCCCAGGCGCGCAGGATGTCGAGGCCCGCCCGCAGACGGTCCTCGGGGACGGGCCCGCTGGGCGCGACGACGGCGACCCGCGCGCCGGGCCGGAGCCGCTCGGGCCGGACGAGCGATCCGGCCCCCGGCCCGACCCTGGCCGCTCGGTCGTCGACGGGGCCGGTCACGTGCGGTACTCCAGAGCGGGCACGTCCGTCCGATGGACGCCGAAGACCCGCGCGTACAGGGAGAGTTCGGCCTCCAGGGCGCGGACCAGGGTCTCGGCCCCGCGGAAGCCGTGGCCCTCCCCCTCGAAGGCGAGATAGGCGTGCGGGACGCCCCGGCCGGCCATGGCCGCGAGGAACCGTTCGGCCTGCACGGGCGGGCAGATGACGTCGTCGAGCCCCTGGAGCAGCAGGAAGGGGACCGTGACGCGGTCGACGTGCTCGATCGGCGAGCGCTCCTCGTACCGGGCGGGCACCTCCTCCAGGGCGCCGATGAGGCCGTACAGGTACTGGGACTCGAAGTCGTGGGTCTCGTCGGTCGCCCAGCCCCGCAGGTCGAGGATGGGGTAGATGATCGTGCCGCAGGCGTACACGTCGGTGGCGACGAGGGAGGCGGCGGTCGTCCAGCCGCCGGCACTGCCGCCGCGCACGGCGAGACGGGCCGGGTCGGCGGTGCCCTCGGCCGCGAGCGCCTCGGCGACGGCCGCGCAGTCCTCGACGTCGACCACGCCCCACTGCTCGCGCAGCCGCTCCCGGTACTCCCGGCCGTAGCCGGTCGAACCGCCGTAGTTGACCTCGGCGACCCCGATGCCCCGCGAGGTGAAGTAGGTGATCTCCAGGTCGAGGACGAGCGGGGCGTGCCCGGTGGGACCGCCGTGGGCCCAGATGACGTAGGGCGGCAGTTCGCCCTCCGGCCCGGTGAACCCCGGGTGGTGGGGCGGGTGGACCTGGGCGTGGATCTCCCGCCCGCCGGGGCCGGTGAAGGTACGGAGAACGGGCTCGGAGTAGTGGCCGGGATCGACGGCGTCGGTGTGCGCGGCGCCGACCACGCGGGTGCGGCCGGTGCGGGTGTCGAGCTCGACGAGCTCGTACGAGCTGTGGGGTCCGGCGGCGACGCCGACCACCCGGGTGCCGTGGGCGGCGAGCGTCGAGGCCCATTCGGTCCGGGGCCCCGTGGCGTCGACGAGTGCGCCGCGCTCGGGGTCGAGGATGCCGAGGGTGGTGGTCCCCCTGCCGTGGACGACGGCGATCAGCCCGTCCTCCAGGGGGGTGAACCAGGTGAGTCCGATCTTCCAGAGCGGTCCGCCGAACTCCTCGGCGCGGGAGCAGAGCGCGACCGGTTCTGTCACCCCGCCGTCCGCGTCGACCTCCGCCCGGTAGAGGTTCCACCAGCCGGTGCGGTCGCTGACGAGGAGCAGCCGTCCCGCCGCGTCCCAGTCGACCTGTGGGATCGACTCGGCGGGCCCGCCCGCGACGGTCCTCGCCCCGTGGAAGGTGCCGTCGGGGGCGAGCTCGGCGATCAGGACCTCGGTGCCGTCCCAGGGCATCCGGGGATGGTCCCAGGCGATCCAGACCACCCGCCGCCCGTCCGGGGAGAGCCGGGGCCCGGTCACGAACCGGTGCCGTCCGTCGGAGAGCTCGCGCACCGCCGCGCGGTCCTCGGCCGCCGATCCGTCCAGGGGTACGGCGGCGAGCACCCGGCGCACGTCGGTCGGCGCGGGTCCGGTGAACTCCTCCAGGACGCACCACACCTCGCCCCGGTCCAGGTGGATCACCGGGTCCACCCAGCGCAGTCCGCCACCGACCCCGGAGACGGGGGTGAGGGGCCAGGGCTGCGCGCCGGGAGCGGCATCGGGTTCGTACGCGTACAACCGCTGGTCGGGGAAGTGGCAGAACACGGCGAACGGCCCGCCCTCGGGGCGTGCCGCCGCGGCCCAGGGCCGGCCGCCGTACTCGATCACCCGGCTGCGCACGTTCCACGGGGCGGGCAGCACGCCCTCCTCGGTGCCGTCGGCGCGCCGCCGGACGAGGGCGCGCCTGCCGCCCTCGGCGGGGCGGGGCGCCGTCCACCACAGTTCGTCGCCGACGGCGCCGAGGTACTCGGGCCGCCCGTCGTGCGCGGCGGCGAGCGCCGCGTCGACGGGTGACGGCCAGCTTCCGTAGGCGGCCGTGCTCTTCATGGGACTTCCCCCCGGTCGGATTCCTGCGCGCGGACGCGCCCGTGACGACTACGCGTCTGCTCGTCTGCTCGGCTACGCGGTCTTCAGATAGTGGTCGAGGACCCGGACACCGAAGTGCAGGGCGTCCACGGGGACCCGTTCGTCGACGCCGTGGAAGAGGGCCCCGTAGTCCAGGTCCGGGGGCAGCCGGAGCGGCGAGAAGCCGTAGCCGGTGATGCCGAGCCGGGAGAACTGCTTGGCGTCGGTGCCGCCGGACATGGTGAACGGCACGACGTGCCCTGCCGGGTCGAAGCGCTCGACGGCGGCCCGCAGCTTGGCGAAGGTCGGTGAGTCGACGGGGGCCTCGAGGGCCACCTCGCGGTGGTGGAACTCCCACTCCACGTCCGGCCCGGTGAGCCGGTCCATGGTCGCGGCGAACTCCTCCTCGGTGCCCGGCAGGGTCCGCCCGTCGATGTAGGCGACGGCCTGGCCGGGGACGACGTTGACCTTGTAACCGGCGTCCAGGATCGTCGGGTTGGTGCTGTTGCGGACGGTCGGTTCGACGAGGGCGGCGGCCGGTCCGAGCTTGTCGAGGAGCAGGTCCGCGTCGAGGTCGGGCGCCTGGGTGTCGATGTCGATGGCGTACAGCGCGGCCAGTTCGGTGAGGGCGGCGCGGACGGTCGCGGTGAGGCGGACGGGCCAGGTGTGCGAGCCGATCCGGGCGACGGCGTCGGCGAGGCGGGTGACGGCGTTGGCCGTGTTCACCTTGGAGCCGTGGCCCGCCCGGCCGTGCGCGGTCAGCTTGAGCCAGGCGGTGCCCCGCTCCCCCGCGGCGATCGGGTAGAGGGTGGTGCCGGGCTGCGGGTGGAAGCTGAACGCCCCGGACTCGCTGATGCCCTCCGTACAGCCTTCGAAGAGGGCGGCGTGCCGGTCGGCGAGGAAGCCGGAGCCGTCCTCGGCGCTGGCCTCCTCGTCGGCGGTGTAGGCGAGGACGATGTCGCGGCGGGGCCGGATGCCCTGCCGGGCCCAGGAGCGGACGACGGCCAGGACCATCGCGTCCATGTTCTTCATGTCGACGGCGCCGCGCCCCCACACGGTCCCGTCGCGGACCTCCCCGGAGAAGGGGTGGGTGGTCCACTCGGCGGGGTCGGCGGGCACCACGTCCAGATGGCCGTGGACGAGGAGCGCCTCGGCCGAGGGGTCTGTGCCGGGGATGCGCGCCACCACGTTGGTGCGGCCGGGAGTCCGCTCCAGGAGGGTGGGTTCGACGCCGGCGGCGGCGAGCCGTTCGGCGACGTACTCGGCGGCGGGCCGCTCACGGCAGTCGCCGCCGCCCCGGTTGGTGGTGTCGATGCGGATGAGCTCGGAGGTGAAGGTGACCACCTCGTCGAGCGCCGTCGTGTCCGCGCCCCGGATCTCCTCAGCCATACTGCTCCTCCACCGCGGCCGAGACGATGGTCGTGACCGCTTTGAACGTGCGAATTGACTCGTACATCGTCTCGCTGGTGTACGCGACGCGCCGCTCGCCGCTCCGCGCCACGCCGGGAACCACCGTGGCGGCGGCGCCCAGGTGCTCGGCGTCGAACTCGAGCTCCACGGTGAAGGGGCCGCCCCGGACCGGCTCGTGGCGGACGGCGAGCGCGGCGCCGGTCTTCGCCGCCGCCCGGATGTCGGCGGCGGTCCTGGCCGGCGTCCGGCACACCGCCGCGTACCGCGAGACGTGGTCCTTGACGGCGACCTTGGGGGCCTCCGGCGCGTACCCGAGGGCGTCCTCGCAGGTGAGGTCGTCGCCGGTGACGAGGACGACGGGGACCCCGTACTCCGCGACCACACGCGCGTTGAGCAGGCCCTCGCTCGCCCGCTCACCGTTGAGCCAGACTCCCGTGATGGAGTTGGCGAGATAGGTGTGGGCGAGGACGCCCTCCGCGCCGGCGCCCGTGTGGTAGCCGACGAAGGCGATGCCGTCGACGACGCCGTGCTGCACGCCCTCGACCATGGAGAGGGACTTGTGCTTCCCGGTGAGCATCTCGGCCCGCTCGTCGAGCCGCTCCAGGAGCAGGTTCCGCATAGACCAGTGCGCCTCGTTGATGAGCACCTCGTCGGCGCCGCCGTCGAAGAAGCCGAGCACGGCGGCGTTCACGTCGGAGGTGAACATCGCGCGGCACCGCTCCCACTGGGGCGTGCCGGGCAGCACGTCGGCGGGCCAGGTCACACCGGTCGCGCCCTCCATGTCGGCGCTGATGAGGATCTTCATGTCTGGCACCGTACGCGCCGCCCGGCGGCCCCACCACCCCTGTGGATAACCGCCGTTGGAGTGGACCACTGACGGTCACCGGGACGGCCGTACGGACCATCGGCGCAGTTCCGGATAGCGCCTGGGGTCGCCCTCGGCCAGTCGGCGCAGGGCCGTGGCGGCCCGTTCCCCGGGAGGGCTCCCGTCGTCGGGCAGGCGCCACAGGAACTGGCGGGGCTCCCCCTCCGCCTGCGGATTCCCGCCGGCGAGCGGCGGGCCGGTGAAGGTGACGACGGTCGTGTCCGGGTCGCGGAAGTCCGTACTGATCCAGCCCTGCCGCAGGCCCCAGCGGGTGAGGAGGTCCGGTCGGTCACGGAGCCCGGCGGTGATCAGCCGGGCGGTGTGCCGGGCCGGCCAGGTCCAGCCGTGGTCGTGCTCCGCGCGCGCGATCTCGGCGTCGTACGCGGCGGCGTCGAAGCGGTACGCGGGAAGGTCCGGCAGCCCGGCCGGTCCGCCCGGCCGCCGCCAGTCGCTCCACACGACGTGCTCGCCCTCGCGGCGCACGGTCACGTACAGCGCGCCGCAGCAGCCCTCGGTGCAGTACGCCTCCGCGAGCCGCACCTCCCGGGCTTCGGGCCCGGCCCGCAGCACGCCGCTGTCGAGGAGTCGCTCGGGGGAATCCCCCGACCCCTGGTCGAAGGCTTCCGGGACGAGAGGGCGTCCGTCGATCAGGAAGCGGGTCTCGACGACGTCCGGGTCGCCGGGGTCGGCGACGGCCACCTCGATCCGGAACCGGGGCGGGTCCCGCGGGACGGCGCGCAGCTGACGTGCGGTACGGCGGATCCAGTCGGCGCGTCGTCGCCCGTCCGGACCGGTCGGGGCCTCCCCCGGCCACGCCGCCGTGTCGAGCAGGACACGGTGGAGCTCCTCGCGCCGGCCGGGCGGCCAGGGCAGGAGGTACGAGGCTCCGCTGTGCAGGTCGAGGGCGAGGGTGAGCAGCCGGGCCCGGTGCTCCACGTCGCGGGGCAGCCGGTACGCGTGGGCGGCCACCGTCTCGTACAGGTCGACGGCGTCCGCGTACCGCACGATCTCGGTCAGGTAGTCCCGGCTGCTGGTCATCCGGGCGAGGAGGCGCACCGCCCGGGCGAGGAGGCCGGGGTGGGCGGGGTCCGCCCGGAGGAGGCCGGCGAGACCGACGGCCTCGGCGACCCGCCGGGCGACCTCGGGCCCCACTCCCCGCGCGTCGGCGGGAAGCCTCAGGAGCCGGTCGTGCACGGCCGCCCGGTCCCCGGTGGCCAGGGCGTCGACGAGGCCGCGCAGTTCCTCGCCCTCGGCCCGGTGGATCAGCCACACCAGGGCGGCGGCCTCCCGGTCCAGGGGCGCGAGGGTTTCGTCGACGGAGTGGCCGAGACCGTCGAGCAGGCCGAGGACGCGCAGGTACGGGACGTCCTCGGGTTCCGCGAGCCGGCCGAGGAGCCCGAGCCCGGCGGACACGCCCAGGACGGTCGTCCCGGTCCGGACGAGCCGGCGGGCGAACGATCGGGCACGCGCGCGTGCGGCGGTTTCGCCGGGCGGTTCGACGGCCGCCGCCGTGCGGAAGACGGCCTGCGCGCGGGCGACACCCGTCGCGGCGAGCGCGCGTTCCGCGTCCGCGACGGTCCGTGCGGGGTCGGGGGCGCCGAGGAGCGGGAGCAGGATGCCGGTGACGGCGGCGCGGGCCTCGCGGTGGCCGAGGCCCGCGCGCCTGCGGCCAGGGGGCCGCGCCGTGCCGGGGAGGGGGTGGCCGCCCCGGGGCGGCGGCCCGTCGGGGGCGCTGTCGCGCAGGCCCTTGGCGTACGCGTACAGGGAGGGTGCGAGCGCCGGGCGCTCGTGCGAGGCGCTCAACGCGCGGGGCGGAGCTCGATTCCGTAGGTCATGCGGGCATCCTGCCCTCTGCCGAGCCCGCACCGCCACCGGTTTACCGAGGGCTTCGAATCGGACGAAACACCGTCAACGGGCGCGTATAGGCTGTCGGCCGCACTTGTCGTTGTCGACCTTCCGGAGAGCCCTCGGTGACCATCGCCTTCACCCCGTCCGAAACGTCCCCCACCGAACCCGAGACCGTCACGGCGGTCTCCGAGCCGGAGTTCTGGGTGCCGTCGGCTCCCGAGCCCCAGGAGGCTGCACAGGAAGTCCAGGACACGGACGACGACGACCACGGCCAGGACGACGACCAGGACCGGGACCACGACCCCGTCGTCGTCCGTGACGCCCTGGACTTCGGGGTGTACGCGCGGACCGGTGGCTGGGCCTTCGCCCTCAAGGTGGCCCGGAGCGTCCGGCCCGGCGGCCAGGCCGCCGAGGGGACGGCCCGGACGAAGGTGTCGGCGAAGGCCTTCGCGGAGCTCGCGGGGTGCTCGCCGGAGCGGGTCATGCGCTACTACAAGGCCTGGGACATGGCGGCCGACGACGGTCTGGTCCCCCAGTTCGAGGTGCTCGTCCCCGGCGAGGACATCGAGCTGCCCGACGCGGACGTCTGGCTCGCGTACTACTCCTCCCGCAACAGCGCCTCGTCGGTGCGCGGCCAGGCGATCAGCGCGGCGGCCGAGGCGGAGGGCATCCGGCCGACGAAGGCCCTGGAGGTCGCGGAGAACCCGACGGCGCTGCGGGCCGCGATCCTGGCCGACCCGGGGACGGCGGAGGCCGCGCGGGGCGCGCTCCTCGACCGGATGAAGGAGGACCCGGCCCTCCAGACCGAGATGGCCCGCGCGATCGCGCGTACCGACGACCTGAAGAAGGCGGTGGCGAGCGAGACGAAGGCGGCCGACCGCATCGGGTACGTACGCCAGATCGTCGAGAACGGCCAGATCAGGACCCCCGCCGGGCAGACCGTGGAGGCGCCGGCCGAGCTGCGGGCCGAGGCGGAGCGGCACCTGTCCCTCCTCGACGAGCTCGACGACTCGGAGGAGGCGGGCGAGTGGGCCGGCGAGGCGTACGACGCGGTGAAGGGCCTGGTCGCGAAGGCGGTCGAGGAGGACCCGGCGCTGCGCGTCCAGGAGCGGCGGACGAAGTTCTACAACAGCCTGCAGAAGGCGACGAAGGTCTTCGAGGAGCTGACCCTGGACGAGGTGATGGAGGAGGACATCTACGAGGCCGACATGCTCCAGCGCCTCGAAGCCCTCCAGGAGGCGATCGGCACCTGCATCAGCGCGCTGCGCAAGGCGACGACCACCCCCTGAGCACAGCCGGTCAGTCCTGGTGGCCGAGCTGGAGGTCGCGCTCGGTGCGGCCCCCGCCGGCCATCTGGAGGACGGTCGCGACGGGCGGGTAGCCGGCGGCGATGACCGTGTACTCGCCGGAGGACAGGTCCACGAAGCGGAAGGTGCCGTCGGCCCCGGTGGTGAGGGTGTCGACGACGTTCCCCGCGGCGTCGAGCAGGGTGACCCGGGCGTCCTCGACGGGGCGCCCGCCGCCGGCCCGTACCGTGCCGCGCAGCACGGCGCCGCCGGCCAGTTCGATGTCCTGGCGGGTCTCGCGGGAGGCCTGGACGCTCACCGGGAGCGCGGCGGGCCGGAAGGCGGGGGCGCTGGCGGCGAGCGTGTACTCGCCCGCGACCAGTTCGGTGATGACGTACCCGCCCTCGCGTCCGCTGCGGGTGGAGGCGACGACCTCGCCCCGTACGTCGGTGAGGGTGACGGCCGCGTCCCGCACGGGCGTCCCGTCGGCGGTGACGACGCTGCCGGCGAGCCGCCCGGCGCCGCCGAGGACGACGTCGAGGTCGATCGGCCGGTCGCCGACGGTGACCGAGACGGCCTGGGGCTGGTGTCCGCCGGCCGCCGCGATCAGGACGTACGCGCCGCCGCCGGGGACGCTCAGCGCGTACCGGCCGTCCTCGCCGCTGGCGCCGCGGCCCACCTGCCGGCCCTGGACGTCGATGAGGGTGAGGGCGGCCCGGGGGACCCGGCTGCCGTCGTGGTGCTGGACGGTGCCGCAGACGGGGACCCCGGAGTGCGGCGGGGCGGCGGACGCGGGGACGTGGGTGGGCGCGGGCGCGGGTGCGGCGTGCCGGGCGTGCGGGACGGCCTGGACGCCGCCGAAGTCGTCGGCCCCGGTGGCCTCGGTGATGGGGCTGTGGTGGGACACCAGCGGTTTCTCCTTGAGGAAGAAGGCGAGGACGAGGCCGAGCACGAGGACCGGCACGAGGTACAGGAAGATGCGGGGCATCGCGTCCGCGTACGCCTGGATGTAGGCGTCGCGGACGGCGGGCGGCAGGGTGTGCACCGTCTGCGGGGTGATCGACTCGGCCGGCGGCAGGGACGTCGGGCCGCCGGAGAGGACGCCGGCGAGCCGGTCGCCGAGGGCGTCGTCGAGCCGGGAGGCGAAGAGGGTGCCGAAGACGGCGGCGCCGACGCTGCCGCCGATCTGCCGGAAGTAGTTGTGGGCGCTGGTGGCGGTGCCGAGGTCGGCGGGGCGTACGGAGTTCTGCACGGCGAGGACGAGGACCGGCATGACGAGGCCGATCCCGGTGCCGAGGACGGCCTGCCAGAGGCTGTGCTGGAGGCGCGGGGTGTCGACGTCCATCCGGGAGAGCAGCCACATGCCGAGGACGGAGACGGCTCCGCCGACCACCGGGTAGATCTTGTAGTGGCCGGTGCGGCTGATGAGCTGGCCCGAGACGACGGAGGCGATGACGATGCCGCCCATGAGGGGCAGCATCAGGAGGCCGGACTCGGTGGCGGTGGCCCCCTCGACCATCTGCAGGAAGCTGGGGAGGTAGCTGGCGGCGCCGAAGAGCGCGATGCCGACGACGGCGCCGACGAGGGCGGTGACGGTGAAGACGGAGTCGCGGAACAGCCGGAGCGGGATGAGGGGTTCGGGCGCGACGTGCTCGACGACCAGGAACAGCAGGGTCGTTCCGGCGGCGCCGCAGGCGAGGGCGAGGACGACCCGGGAGTCCCAGGCGTATTCGGTGCCGCCCCAGCTGGTCAGCAGGACGACGCAGGTGGAGGCCGCGGCGAGGAGCAGCGCGCCGAGGACGTCGAAGCGCGCGCGGGCGGTGGGCCTGGGGAGTTCGAGGACGACGGCGACGACGACGAGGGTGACGAGCCCGAAGGGCACGTTGAAGTAGAAGCACCAGCGCCAGGAGACGTGGTCGGTGAAGAAGCCGCCGAGCAGGGGTCCCGCGACGGAGGCGAGACCGAAGGCGGCGCCGATCAGGCCCATGTACCGGCCGCGTTCCCGGGCCGGGACGATGTCGGCGATGATCGCCTGGACGCCGATCATCAGGCCGCCCGCGCCGGCGCCCTGGAGCGCGCGGAAGGCGATGAGTTCGTCCATGCTGCGGGACCAGCCGGCGAGGCCCGAGCCGATGACGAAGACGACGATGGCGAAGAGGAAGACGCCCTTGCGGCCGAGGAGGTCGCCGAGCTTCCCGTAGATCGGCAGGCCGATGGTGGAGGTCAGCAGGTAGGCGGTGATCGCCCAGGACATCCGGTCGAGGCCCTGGAGCTCGCCGACGATCTTCGGCAGGGCGGTGGCGACGATCATCTGCTCGAGGGCCGCGAGGAGCAGCGCGAGCATGAGGCCGCAGAAGACGAGCCGGACGCGGCGGGGGTCGAGGGCGGCCGGTCCCGGGTCGGACGGCGGCGCGAGGTCGGCGGGCGGGCCGCCCGCCGCGAGGGGCTCCGCGTCCACCGCGCCGGCAGTGCCCTCCGCGTCATCGGCGGCTTTCGCCATCGTGATCGCACCCACGTGCTGCTCCCCTCGTCACGGCGTCTGCGCCGCGCCATTCTTCGCATTGGGCACGAAGGGGGAGCAAGTCGGGCGGTATGGGAGGGCGGTGGCGTCCGGGGTGCCGAACGGCCGGGCACTACGGCGCACTTGGGTCGCTCATCAGCGCCTTTACGAGGAGGCCCGCGCCCCCGTCGCGCACGGGGCGCGGGTAACGGGGGTGCGGGCGATCCACTCGAACCGGTGAACGCTCCGGTCGTTACTTCTCGGCTCGGCGCTCCCCGGCTCGTTACTTCTCGACCTCGTCCGCCAGCTTGGCGAGCAGGGCGTCGTAGATCCGGCCGAGGCCCTTGGGCGCGAAGGTCCGCTCGAAGAACCCTCCGACGCCGCCGGCACCGTCCCAGACGGTGGTGACGACGGCACGGGACTTGCCCTCGCCGGCGGGGGTCACGGTCCAGGTGGTGACCATGGAGGAGTTGCGGTCCTTCTCGACGAGCTGCCCGTCGGTGGGCTCGGTGACCTCCAGGAGGCAGTCGCGGACGCGCTTGCTGGTGGCCTGGAGCTTCCAGTGGACGAGGGTGCCCTCGCCGTCGCCGCCCTCGCGCACCTCGTACTCGCTGAAGTGCTCGGGGAGCACCTTCGCGCGCGTGCCGCTGTAGTCGGCCAGCGCGTCGAACACCGTCTCCGCGTCCGCGGCGATGATTCGTTCCGTCGTGGCCTCGACCTGCGCCATTGACTTCCTCCAGCTCGTGGTTCCTCAGGGGTGTGGGCCAAGCGAACCACGTGGGCTCCGGGGCACGAAATCCGGGTTGCGGCGATCAAGGGAACAGTTGTTCTATTCTGGTCGAACGGCCGACGTGAAGTCGAAGCGGAGCCGGAGCAGAGCCACCGAGGAGGCGTCCGTGCGCTGGGACAATCTGGGCGACACCCCTGCCGCTCCCGCCGACATCGCCCTGTTCGGCGCGGACTCGGTGACCACCCGCACCTTCGACACCCCCGAGTTCCGGGGCATCACCTTCCACGAGGTGCGCGCCCGTTCGATCCTCAACCGGGTGCCGGGCGCCTCCCGCATGCCGTTCGAATGGACGGTCAACCCGTACCGGGGCTGCACGCACGCGTGCGTGTACTGCTTCGCCCGCAAGACCCACAGCTATCTGGACCTCGACACCGGACTCGGCTTCGACTCCCAGATCGTCGTCAAGACCAACGCCCCGGAGGTGCTGGCCCGCCAGCTCGCCTCCGCCCGCTGGCAGGGCGCGCACATAGCGATGGGCACCAATGTGGACTGCTACCAGCGGGCGGAAGGCCGGTACCGCCTGATGCCGGGCATCCTCGCCGCCCTGCGGGACCACGCGAACCCCTTCTCGATCCTCACGAAGGGCACGCTGATCCTGCGCGATCTGGAGCTCCTCACCCAGGCCGCCCGGGTCACCGAGGTCGGCATCTCGGTCTCCGTCGGCTTCACCGACCGGGAGCTCTGGCGCACGGTCGAACCCGGCACCCCCGCCCCGCAGAGCCGCCTCGACGTGGTCCGCACACTGGGCGAGCACGGCATCGACTGCGGGGTCCTGATGGCCCCCGTGGTGCCCTTCCTCGGCGACCGGCCCGAGCAGCTGCGCGACACGGTCCGCGCGATCGCGGAGGCCGGGGCGAGCTCGGTCACCCCGCTCGTGCTGCATCTGCGGCCGGGCGCCCGCGAGTGGTTCATGCAGTGGCTGCGGCGCCACCACCCCGGCCTGGTGCGGCGGTACGAGCGGATGTACGCGGACGGGGCCTACGCGCCGACCTGGTACCAGCGCCGGATCACCCGTCAGGTGCACGAGATGGCCGCCGAGTTCGGCATCGGTCCCGCGGATCGGGGAGCGGCGCGCCGGACACCCGTACCGGAGGAACCGGAGGCGGCGGCGGCCCCGGAGCAGCTGACCCTCCTGTGACCACCACCCCGCCGACCCTCCTGTGACCGCCCCTCCTTCGATTCTTCCGACCATCGGACCGATCACCTGACACGCCGTCGGATTCCCCTCCGTTCGGGTCAACTCTCGCTGAAACAGTTCCCGTCGCGGCCCGTTCGGGACACAAACGTCCTATGACCCCACGCGCAGGAATGCTGATCGCCGCGGGAGCGCTGGTCGCCGGGACGGTCACCGTCCTGCCCGCCGCCCCCGCGGGCGCCGGTGAACCGGCCCCCCGACCGTTCCCCCCGCTCGCCTGGACCGGCTGTGCCACGAAGGCGTACCCGAAGCTCCAGTGCGCCACCCTGAAGGTGCCGCTCAACCACGACGACCCGGTCGGCCGGACCGTCACGCTCGCCCTCACCCGGGTCCCGCACACCGCGAAGACCTTCCAGGGACCGCTGCTCGTGAACCCGGGCGGGCCCGGCGGCAGCGGGCGGACCATGGCCGGGTACGTGGCGGCCTCCCTGCCTTTGAAGGTGGCCGCCGAGTACGACGTCATCGGCTTCGACCCGCGCGGCGTCGGCAAGAGCGAGCCCGCCCTCGACTGCCGGCCCGGCCACTTCGATCCGGTCCGCCCGGACTCGGTGCCGAGCAGCGCCGCGGGTGAACGGGCCGCGATCGAGCGGGCGCAGGCCTTCGCCGCGGCCTGCGGCGAGAAGTACGCGGACGTGCTGCCGTACATCGACACCGTGAGCACCGCACGGGACCTGGACGTCATCCGCCGCGCGCTCGGCGCCCCGAAGATCAACTACCTCGGCTACTCGTACGGGACCTACCTGGGCGCCGTGTACGCGCGGCTCCACCCGGACCGGGTGCGGCGCATGGCGCTCGACTCCGTCGTCAACCCGCACGGCGTCTGGTACGAGGACAACATCGCGCAGGACTACGCCTTCGACACCCGCCACAAGGACTTCATGGCCTGGGTGGCCCGGCAGGACGCCGTGTACAAGCTGGGCACCGACCCGGCGGCGGTCGAGGCGGCCTGGTACCGGATGCGCGACGCGCTGCGCGCGGCCCCGGCCGGCGGGAAGGTCGGCCCGGGCGAACTGGAGGACACCTTCCTGCCCGGCGGGTACTACAACGGCTACTGGCCCCGCCTCGCGAGCGCGTTCTCGGCGTACGTCAACGACGCGGACGCGGGTCCGCTGACGGAGGCGTACGAGCGGTACGGGGAGGCCGACGCCGCCGCCGACAACGGCTACTCGGTCTACACGAGCGTGCAGTGCCGGGACGCGGGCTGGCCCCGTGACTGGAACGTCTGGCGCAAGGACAACTGGGACGTGCACGCCAAGGCGCCCTTCTCGACCTGGAACAACGCCTGGTACAACGCGCCGTGCGCGTTCTGGCCGGTGGAGTCCCTCACCCCGCCGGACGTCACCAACGACCAGGTGCCGCCGGTCCTGATCCTCCAGGCCACGGACGACGCGGCGACGCCGTACGAGGGCGGGGTCGCCCTGCACCGGCTGATGCGCGGCTCCAGCCTGGTGGTCGAGGAGGGCGGCGAGAACCACGGGGTGACGCTCGGCGGCAACGACTGCATGGACGGGCACCTGGTGGAGTACCTCGCCACGGGCAAGGTCCCGCGCGCCGAGGGCGACGCGGAGGTGGACGCGGTCTGCGCCGCGCTTCCGGAGCCGGAGCCGGACCCCGTCGCCCCGGCCGGACCGAAGACAGGGCAGAAGACGGGACAGCAGGCCGGGCAGAAGGCGGGGCAGAAGTCCGGCAACCGGGCCGGCGCCCTGCGTACGGAGAGGACCGGCGCCACCCTGCACGGGCTCCTCGGCCACGTGCGCTGACGTCGCGGTGGACCCACCGGCGGTGTCCGTGCCCCCGGGGAGGCGGGCACCGCCGGTGGATCCGGCCGACGACCCCGGGGCGGGGCCGCGTCCGCTCCGTCGACGCGCCGCCCGCCCGTCCGCCGGCCTACTCGGCGGCCGGGGCGAGCCGGATCAGGGACCGCTCGGCCGCCGCGCCGAGCCGGGGGTGCGGGAGCGCCGCCTCCAGGGCGGGGCGGGCCCGGGGGTCGCCGAGGGCTCCGAGGCCCTCGACGCAGGCGAGGCCGACCCGCCAGTGGGGGTCGTCGGCGGGAAGACGCCGTTCGAGGACGGTGATCAGGGCCGGTACGGACTCGGGGGCGCCGAGCGCGGCGAGCAGCCGGACCGGCAGCAGCGCGTAGGCGACGCGGAGTTCGTTGGTGGCGAGGGCGGCGGCGGCGCGGGCGGTGCGCGGGTCGCCGAGCCGGGTCAGGGCGTGCGCGGCGGTGACGCAGCGCTCGGGGTCGCGGTGGTTGAGGAGGAGGACGAGCGCTTCGAAGGCGCGCGGGTCGCCCGCGACACCGAGGACGTAGGCGGCGATCTCGCGGGCCCAGAGGGGTTGCGCGGGTGCGGTGAGGGCGCCGTGCAGCTCTTCCGGATCGGCGGTTCGCGCGAGGTGTTCGAATGCGGCGGGGATCTCTCCGGTCTCATTCTCGATCTCGTCCCGCAATCGATCGATCATCGAGCAGAATTCCGGATCCTCGGCGTATTCCATGAATCCGAGCCTATCCGCGATCCAGATCACATTTTCCTCAACTTCCCGGGACTGGCGCGCTCGTTACCGGCCGGTTAGTCTCAGGTGAGCGGGACACCCACCCGCACTTCTCACAACGGCCTGGTGACGCAGCCGTTGCGAGCGTTTCGTCGGTTCGGCAGTTTCGACGCGGCTCCGGGACAGAGTCCGTCGCCCCTTTCACCGGGCACCGCCCTTTCTTCGGGCCTTCTCCCGCGCGACTTCTCCTCGCGCAATTCAGCGGCACCACCCGCGCGTATCGCCTTCGCACGCACTGCCCTCAGTCGTCACTCTTCCTCTCAGGAGTCCCCTGATGGACACCCCTCTCTCCACCATCGCCGTCGTCGGTCTCGGCACCATGGGCACCGGTATCGCCGATGTCCTGGCCCGCGCCGGCCGCGAGGTCATCGGCATCGACATCAGCGACACCGCCGCGGCCCAGGCCGTCGCCGCCCTGGAGGCCTCCACCGCCCGCGCGGTGGCCCGTGAGCGGATCACCGAGGAGGAGCGGCAGGACGTCCTGGCCCGCTTCCGTACCTTCTCCGACCTCCAGGCGGCCGCCGACGCCGACCTCGTGATCGAGGTCGTGCCCGAGTCGTACGAGGCGAAGCAGGAGGTCTTCCGGGCCCTCGACGGCATCGTCAGGCCCGACGCCGTCCTGGCCACCGGTACCAACGCGCTCTCCGTGACCCGGCTCGCCGCCGACTCGGCGCACCCCGAGCGGGTCCTCGGGCTGCACTTCTTCACCCCGGTCCAGGCCATGAAGCTGGTCGAGGTGGTCTCCTCGGTGCTGACCGACCCGCGGGCCGTCGACGCCGTCACCCGGTTGGCCCAGGACCTCGGCAAAGAGCCGGTGGCGGTCGGCGACCGGGCCGGTTTCATCGCGGACGGGCTGCTCTTCGGCTACCTGAACCAGGCCGCCGCCATGTACGAGGCCAAGTACGCCTCCCGCGAGGACATCGACGCGGCGATGAGGCTCGGCTGCGGCCTGCCGATGGGTCCGCTTGCGCTGCTCGACCTGATCGGCGTCGACACGGCCCGTACGGTCCTGGAGGCCATGTACGCGGACTCGCACGACCGGCTGCACGCCCCGGCCCCGATTCTCAAGCAGCTCAGCGAGGCCGGTCTGACCGGCCGCAAGTCGGGCCGCGGTTTCTACACGTACGAGGCGCCGGGCTCCGGCGAGGTGGTGCGGGACGCGCTGACCCCGCTCGGCTCCGCGGAGGCCGCCGGTGGCCGCGAGGTCCGTTCGGTCGGCGTCGCCGGCTCGGGCACCATGGCCTCCGGCATCGCCGAGGTCTTCGCCAAGGCCGGTTACGAGGTCGTGCTCGCCGCCCGCTCGCAGGAGAAGGCGGACACGGCCAAGGCCCGTATCGCCAAGTCGCTGGCCCGTTCGGTCGACAAGGGCCGGATGACGGCCGAGGCGCGCGACACGACGCTCGCCCTGATCACCGCGGCGGGCACGCTGGACGCCTTCGCCGAGGTCGACCTGGCCGTCGAGGCGGTCGCCGAGGACCTGGGGATCAAGCAGGAGCTGTTCGCCCGGCTCGACAAGATCTGCAAGCCGGGCGCGGTGCTCGCCACCACGACCTCCTCGCTGCCGGTCGTGGCCTGTGCCCGCGCCACCTCGCGCCCGCAGGACGTCATCGGGATGCACTTCTTCAACCCGGCGCCCGCGATGAAGCTGGTCGAGATCGTCCGTACGGTCCTGACCGGCGACGACGTCCACGCGACCGTGCGCGAGGTCACCACGAAGATCCGCAAGCACCCGGTGGACTGCGGCGACCGGGCCGGCTTCATCGTGAACGCGCTGCTGTTCCCGTACCTGAACAACGCGATCAAGATGGTCCAGGAGCACTACGCGACCCTGGACGACATCGACGCGGCGATGAAGCTGGGCGGCGGCTACCCGATGGGCCCGTTCGAGCTCCTCGACGTGGTCGGCCTGGACGTCTCGCTCGCGATCGAGCAGGTGCTGCACCGCGAGTTCCGCGACCCGGGCCTCGCCCCGGCCCCGCTCCTGGAGCACCTGGTGGCGGCGGGCTGCCTGGGCCGCAAGACGGGGCGCGGCTTCCGCGAATATGCCCGACGCTGAGCCCGGAGGGGTCGGCTGGGGCGGTCTGCTGAGCCCCCCGGGCACCGTCGGTGTCCCGGGGGCCTCCCCGCCCCCACCTGGGCACACTCTCCCTCCGATGCAGTACGTTCGGACCATGCCCAAGGCCGCGAAGACACCCCGTGCCACCTCCCCGTCCGATGCTCCGGAGAGCGCGGCCGGCACTCGTGCCGCCGCCCAGCGGCTCAAGATGCGCCGGGAGCTCGCCGCCGCCGCGATGGAGCTCTTCGCGACCAAGGGGTACGAGGCCACGACGGTCGACGAGATCGCGGCCACGGCCGGGGTCGCGCGGCGGACCTTCTTCCGTCACTTCCGCTCCAAGGAAGAGGCGATCTTCCCGGACCACGACGACACGCTGGTGCGCGCGGAGGCGGTGCTGAACGCGGCCCCGCCGCACGAGCACCCGCTCGACACGGTGTGCCGGGGCATCAAGGAGGTCATGAAGATGTACGCGGGGTCCCCCGCCGTCTCCGTGGAGCGGTACCGGCTCACCCGTGAGGTGCCGACGCTGCGGGAGCGGGAGATCGCCTCGGTGGCCCGCTACGAGCGCCTGTTCACGCGCTATCTCCTCGGGCACTTCGACGAGCGGGACCACCACGACGGCAACGACGACCCGCTGCTCGCGGAGGTGGCCGCCTCGGCGGTCGTCACGGCCCACAACCACGTCCTGCGCCGCTGGCTGCGGGCGGGCGGGCAGGGCGACGTGGAGGCCCAGCTGGACCACGCCTTCGCGATCGTCCGGGAGACCTTCGGCTCGGGCATAGGCGCCCGGCCCGCCACTTCTCCGCAGCCGGCCTCCCCGGGGCCCGCCGCCGTGGCCTCCACGGAGGGCGACGTGGTGGTCGCCGTGGCCCGGACGGACGCGCCGCTGGACGAGGTCATGCGCACGATCCAGCAGGCCCTGCGGAAGAGCTGAACCCGAGCAGACCGAGAAACGAAGGCCGCCCCCTGGGAAGGGGGCGGCCTTCGTCCGTTTTCGCCTCTTCTTCGATCGATCATCGCTCACATGTGACCGGCAGATTGCATATGAGTGAAATTGTTGGCACGCAGTGCCTTGTCACGTGACACGGCGTGCCATACGTTGATGTTGTCCGGGCGGCCGGCGCGCAGAGGTCTCCTCGTGCGCCGGCTGTCCCCGCAAGCGATCGTGATTGTGCGCCCGGACGCCTGCGTCACAGGCACCTGCCCCTCGCGGGGCACCCACCGCGCCCACCGGCGCAGCCACCGCTCCACCCGCCGAACCGACGGCACACCTCCACAGCAGCACTCCAAGACGTAACCCTCAGCGCGTCCGCCCCAGGACGCCGCACCGCCGGAGGCAACCCCGTGAAGGACATCCTGGCCGCGATCCAGTCCTCGGACTCCTCGTCCGCCGACTTCGCGAACATCCCGCTCCCCGAGTCGTACCGGGCGGTCACCGTCCACAAGGACGAGGCGGAGATGTTCGCCGGGCTCGCCAGCCGTGACAAGGACCCGCGCAAGTCGCTGCACCTCGACGACGTGCCGCTGCCCGAGCTCGGCCCGGGCGAGGCCCTGGTCGCGGTCATGGCCAGTTCCGTCAACTACAACTCGGTCTGGACCTCGATCTTCGAGCCGGTGTCGACGTTCGGCTTCCTGGAGCGCTACGGCCGGCTCAGCGACCTCAGCAAGCGCCACGACCTGCCGTACCACGTCATCGGCTCCGACCTCGCGGGCGTCGTGCTGCGCACCGGCCCGGGCGTGAACTCGTGGAAGCCCGGCGACGAGGTCGTCGCGCACTGCCTCTCGGTCGAGCTGGAGTCCTCGGACGGCCACAACGACACGATGCTCGACCCCGAGCAGCGCATCTGGGGCTTCGAGACCAACTTCGGCGGCCTGGCCGAGATCGCCCTGGTCAAGTCGAACCAGCTGATGCCGAAGCCCGGCCACCTGAGCTGGGAGGAGGCGGCCTCCCCCGGTCTCGTCAACTCCACCGCGTACCGCCAGCTGGTCTCCCGCAACGGCGCCGGGATGAAGCAGGGCGACAACGTCCTGATCTGGGGCGCGAGCGGCGGGCTCGGCTCGTACGCCACCCAGTTCGCCCTGGCCGGCGGCGCCAACCCGATCTGTGTCGTCTCCTCCCCGGAGAAGGCCGACATCTGCCGGGCGATGGGCGCCGACGCGGTCATCGACCGCAACGCCGAGGGCTACAAGTTCTGGAAGGACGAGCACACCCAGGACCCGAAGGAGTGGAAGCGCTTCGGCTCGAAGATCCGCGAGCTGACCGGCGGCGAGGACATCGACATCGTCTTCGAGCACCCCGGCCGCGAGACCTTCGGCGCCTCCGTGTACGTCACCCGCAAGGGCGGCACGATCACCACCTGCGCCTCGACCTCGGGCTACATGCACGAGTACGACAACCGCTACCTGTGGATGTCGCTGAAGCGGATCATCGGCTCGCACTTCGCGAACTACCGCGAGGCGTGGGAGGCCAACCGCCTCATCGCCAAGGGCAAGATCCACCCGACCCTGTCGAAGGTCTACTCCCTGGAGGAGACCGGCCAGGCCGCCTACGACGTGCACCGCAACCTCCACCAGGGCAAGGTCGGCGTCCTCGCGCTCGCGCCCCAGGAGGGCCTGGGCGTGCGCGACCCGGAGATGCGCGAGAAGCACATCGACGCCATCAACCGCTTCCGCAACATCTGACCCCGGGACCACAGATGACTGAGCGCCAGAAGGACCGGCCGTGGCTCATGCGGACGTACGCCGGTCACTCGACCGCCGAGGCGTCCAACGAGCTGTACCGGCGCAACCTCGCCAAGGGTCAGACCGGCCTCTCGGTCGCGTTCGACCTGCCGACGCAGACCGGATACGACCCCGACCACATCCTCGCCCGCGGCGAGGTCGGCCGGGTCGGGGTCCCTGTCTCGCACCTCGGTGACATGCGGCGGCTGTTCCAGGACATCCCCCTGGACCAGATGAACACCTCGATGACCATCAACGCCACGGCGATGTGGCTCCTGGCGCTCTACCAGGTGGTCGCGGAGGAGCAGGGCGCGGACGTCACCCGGCTCCAGGGCACCACCCAGAACGACATCGTGAAGGAGTACCTGTCGCGCGGGACGCACGTCTTCCCGCCCGGCCCCTCCCTCCGCCTCACGACGGACATGATCACCTACACGGTGAACAACATCCCGAAGTGGAACCCGATCAACATCTGCAGCTACCACCTGCAGGAGGCGGGCGCCACCCCGGTCCAGGAGATCTCGTACGCGATGTCCACCGCGATCGCGGTGCTCGACGCGGTACGGGACTCCGGGCAGGTCCCGGCGGACCGTTTCGGCGAAGTGGTCGCCCGCATCTCGTTCTTCGTGAACGCGGGCGTCCGCTTCATCGAGGAGATGTGCAAGATGCGCGCCTTCGGCCGCATCTGGGACAAGGTCACCCGCGAGCGGTACGGCATCGAGAACGAGAAGCAGCGCCGGTTCCGCTACGGCGTGCAGGTCAACTCGCTCGGTCTGACCGAGGCCCAGCCGGAGAACAACGTCCAGCGGATCGTCCTCGAGATGCTGGCCGTGACGCTCTCCAAGGACGCACGCGCGCGTGCCGTCCAGCTGCCCGCCTGGAACGAGGCCCTCGGGCTGCCCCGGCCCTGGGACCAGCAGTGGTCGCTCCGCATCCAGCAGGTCCTCGCCCACGAGTCCGACCTCCTGGAGTACGAGGACATCTTCGCCGGCTCGCACGTCATCGAGGCCAAGGTCGACTCGCTCGTCGAGGAGTGCCTGGCCGAGATCGAGCGGATCCAGGAGATGGGCGGCGCGATGGCCGCCGTCGAGTCCGGCTACCTCAAGTCGCAGCTCGTCTCCTCGCACGCCGAGCGGCGCGCCCGGATCGAGGCCGGCGACGAGAAGATCATCGGCGTCAACATCTTCCAGGCGACCGAGGAGAACCCCCTCACCGCCGACCTGGACACCGCCATCATGACGGTGGACCCGGCGAACGAGGCGCGGGTGGTCGCGGCCCTCCACGAGTGGCGCGACAACCGCGACGAGACCCGCGCCCAGGAATCCCTGGCGAAGCTGAAGGCGACGGCTGCCGGCGACGGCAACCTCTTCGCCGCCACCCTGGAGTGCGCGCGTGCGGGCGTCACGACCGGGGAGTGGTCCTGGGCGCTGCGGGACGTCTTCGGTGAGTTCCGCGCCCCGACGGGCGTGTCGTCGGCCCCGGTCGCGGTGACGGCCGAGGCGGGCACGCCGCTGGCTCTCGTACGGGAGAAGGTGGCGCGGACCGCCGAGGAGATGGGCGTCGGGCGGCTGCGGCTGCTCGTCGGCAAGCCGGGTCTTGACGGGCACTCCAACGGGGCGGAGCAGATCGCCGTACGCGCGCGTGACGCCGGTTTCGAGGTGGTCTACCAGGGCATCCGGCTGACCCCCGAGCAGATCGTGAACGCGGCCCTCGCCGAGGACGTGCACTGCGTCGGTCTCTCGATCCTCTCCGGCTCGCACGCCGAGCTGGTCCCGGACGTCCTGGAGCGCCTCCGCGAGGCGGGCGCGACCGACGTTCCGGTCATCGTCGGCGGGATCATCCCGAACGCCGACGCCGCAGAACTGAAGCGGGCGGGTGTCGCCGCCGTCTTCACACCGAAGGACTTCGGTATCACGGAGATCATCGGCCGTATCGTCGACGAGATCCGGACAGCGAACAAGCTCGACCCCCTGGAGGTCCCCGCATGACCAGCCCCGCGTCCCCCGTGAACCGGCTGCGCCCCCGCCGCTCCTGCCTGGCGGTCCCCGGCTCCAACCCGCGCTTCCTGGAGAAGGCCCAGGGCCTCGCCGCCGACCAGGTCTTCCTGGACCTGGAGGACGCGTGCGCCCCGCTGGCCAAGCCCGAGGCCCGGCACACCATCGTGAAGTTCCTCAACGAGGGCGACTGGACCGGCAAGACCCGCGTGGTCCGCGTCAACGACTGGACCACCCACTGGACCTACCGTGACGTCGTCACGGTCGTCGAGGGCGCCGGCCAGAACCTCGACTGCATCATGCTGCCGAAGGTCCAGGACGCCCAGCAGATCGTGGCGCTCGACCTGCTGCTCACGCAGATCGAGAAGACGATGGGCTTCGAGGTCGGCAAGATCGGCATCGAGGCGCAGATCGAGAACGCCCAGGGACTGAACAACGTCAACGCGATCGCGCAGGCCTCCCAGCGCGTCGAGACGATCATCTTCGGCCCGGCCGACTTCATGGCCTCCATCAACATGAAGTCCCTGGTCGTGGGCGAGCAGCCGCCCGGCTACCCGGCGGACGCCTACCACCACATCCTGATGAGCATCCTGATGGCCGCCCGCGCCAACAACCTCCAGGCGATCGACGGCCCCTACCTGCAGATCCGCAACCAGGAGGGCTACAAGGCGGTCGCCCGGCGCGCCGCCGCCCTGGGCTTCGACGGCAAGTGGGTGCTGCACCCGGACCAGGTCGCCGCCGCGAACGAGATCTTCTCGCCCTCGCAGGAGGACTACGACCACGCCGAGCTGATCCTCGACGCGTACGACTACTACACGTCCGAGGCCGGCGGGAAGAAGGGCTCCGCGATGCTCGGCGACGAGATGATCGACGAGGCCTCCCGCAAGATGGCCCTGGTCATCTCCGGCAAGGGCCGCGCCGCCGGCATGCAGCGCACCAGCAAGTTCGAGATCCCGGAGGCCTGAGTCCGATGCAGTTCGGCCGTACCTACGAAGAGTTCGAAGTCGGTGCCGTCTACAAGCACTGGCCCGGAAAGACGGTCACCGAGTACGACGACCACCTCTTCTGTCTGCTGACGATGAACCACCATCCGCTGCACATGGACGTGAACTACGCGGAGAACACGACCGACTTCAAGCGGAACGTGGTCGTCGGCAACTACATCTACTCGCTGCTGCTCGGCATGTCCGTCCCGGACGTCTCCGGCAAGGCCATCGCCAACCTGGAGATCGAGTCGCTCCGGCACGTGGCGCCGACCTTCCACGGCGACACGCTCTACGGCGAGACCACCGTCCTCGACAAGACCCCGTCGAAGTCGAAGACCGACCGCGGCATCGTCTACGTCGAGACCAAGGGCTACAAGCAGGACGGCACCCTCGTCTGCGTCTTCCGCCGCAAGGTGATGGTCCCGACCGCCGAGTACATCGAAGCGCGCGGCGGCGAGCAGCCCGGCCGCCCGGAGCTCAAGGAACAGGGGAAGTAGCCATGGCGCGCCTCGCCCAGACCCACGGTCTGACCGATGTCCAGCAGGAGATCCTCGCCACCGTCCGGGACTTCGTCGACAAGGAGATCATCCCGGTCGCGACGGAGCTCGAACACCGCGACGAGTACCCGCAGCAGATCGTCGACGGGCTCAAGGAGCTCGGCGTCTTCGGTCTGATGATCCCGGAGGAGTACGGGGGTCTGGGTGAGTCGCTGCTCACCTACGCGCTGTGCGTGGAGGAGATCGCCCGTGGCTGGATGTCGGTCTCCGGCATCATCAACACGCACTTCATCGTGGCGTACATGCTGAAGCAGCACGGCACGCAGGAGCAGAAGGAGTACTTCCTTCCGCGGATGGCGGCCGGCGAGACGCGTGGCGCGTTCTCGATGTCGGAGCCGGCTCTCGGCTCGGATGTGTCGGCCATCACGTCCAAGGCGGTCAAGGACGGCGACGAGTACGTCCTCAACGGCCAGAAGATGTGGCTGACGAACGGCGGAACGTCGAACCTGGTCGCCGTTCTCGTCCGGAGTGACGAAGGACACCCGGAGGGCACCGCCCCCCACAAGTCGATGACGACCTTCCTCGTCGAGAAGGAGCCCGGCTTCGGAGAGGTCCGCCCCGGCCTCACCATCCCCGGGAAGATCGACAAGATGGGTTACAAGGGCGTCGACACGACCGAACTCATCATGGACGGACTGCGCATTCCGGCCAATCGGGTCCTCGGCGGCACCACCGGTCGAGGGTTTTACCAAATGATGGACGGCGTGGAGGTCGGCCGCGTCAACGTGGCGGCGCGTGGCTGCGGCGTCGCTCAGCGTGCGTTCGAACTGGGCGTCTCGTACGCCCAGCAACGTCACACTTTCGGCAAGGCGATCGCCGAACACCAGGCGATTCAGTTCAAGCTCGCCGAGATGGCTACCAAGGTCGAGGCCGCCCATGCCATGATGGTGAACGCAGCACGCAAAAAGGACTCCGGGGAACGAAACGACCTCGAAGCAGGGATGGCGAAGTACCTCGCCTCCGAATACTGCAAGGAGGTCGTCGAGGACGCGTTCCGCATTCACGGCGGCTACGGGTTCTCGAAGGAGTACGAGATCGAGCGTCTCTACCGCGAGGCGCCGATGCTGCTCATCGGCGAAGGTACCGCCGAGATCCAGAAAATGATCATTGGTCGTCGGCTGCTCGAGGAGTACCGATTCCAGGGTTGATTGTCGGATTTGGGTCGATACGGCCGCGAAGAAGATCACACCCTGTGTTCGTCTTCCGGCCGTCGACTCGGTTCCTGGCTTACCCAGTTGCGCCCCGCAACCGATAGCATCGCGGGAAAGCCGCCGTCCCCGTTGCCAGTGCGGCATCATCCGCTACGAAGGTCATCCATGCCCCACAGCCAAACCTCTGCACACCGCGACAGCCTCTCCGGCGTACGCCTCGCGCGCGGAGCATCGCCGTGGCTTCTGCCGACCGTCGCCACCGCGGCGCTCAGCCTCGTGCGCGCGCGCAAGTCGAGGCGGGCCGCGGCCATCGCCGTGCCGACCACCGCTCTCGCGGCCGGCATGCTGTGGTTCTTCCGCGATCCCGAGCGTGAGATCGCTCAGGGCCGGGTCATCTCCCCCGCCGACGGTGTGGTGCAGAGCATCATGCCGTGGAAGGACGGACGCACCCGGGTCGCCATCTTCATGAGCCCGCTGAACGTCCACGTCAACCGGGCGCCGCTGGCCGGCACCGTGACGTCCGTGGAGCACGTTCCCGGTGGGTTCGTCCCGGCGTTCAACAAGGAGAGCGAGAACAACGAGCGCGTTGTCTGGCACTTCGACACCGAGCTCGGTGACATCGAGATGGTGCAGATCGCGGGTGCCGTCGCCCGGCGCATCGTGCCGTACATCCCGCAGGGGACGAAGGTCGAGCAGGGCGACCGCATCGGTCTGATCCGCTTCGGCTCCCGCGTCGACATCTACCTCCCCGAGGGTGTCGAGGTCGACGTCGAGGTCGGCCAGGTCACCACGGCGGGGGTGACTCGCATTGACCGTGATTGATCCCGACACACGGGCCGCCGACTGGGTCGCCGGCACCGATGCGGAGGCGGCCGACGAGGCCGAGGAGATGCCGCTGTCGCTGAGGCTGTCCATAGCGGACGCCCTCACTCTCGGTAACGCCACCTGTGGATTCATGGCGGTGTACTTCACCACCACGGGCATCCTCATCCCGCACCTCACGGGCAGCACCGAGACCGGCATGGCGCGCAACAGCGCCGCCACCGCCGTGATCCTGATGCTCGCCGCGGCGATCTTCGACCTCTTCGACGGAATCGTGGCGCGCAAGCTCCGCTCGTCCCCGATGGGCGCAGAGCTGGACAACCTGTCGGACCTGATCAGCTTCGGTCTGGCCCCGGCCTACTTCGTCCTCGTGTACGGCATGGTCACGCCCGGCGCGCAGCAGAAGGTCTCGGCGGTGGCCGCGATCGTGGTGCTGCTCGCGGTGGTGCTGCGGCTCGCGAGATTCTCCTGCGTGACGATGAAGGACGGCATGTTCCAGGGCATGCCGAGCCCCTTCGGCGCGCTGACGGTGGTCTCGATCGTGCTCCTGGAGCTGCCGTTCGTCCCGACGCTGCTCGCGATCATCGGTGTCGCCTGGCTGATGGTGAGCCGGGTCGAGTACCCGAAGCCGCGGGGTGTCCTCGCGGTGGCGATGCTCAGCTGGATCGTCGGAGCGATGGGCATGCTGGCGGCCTGGGCGTTCGACGCCCCGGGCGGCGCGTTCCTGCTCCAGGCCGGCTGCGCGCTCCAGGTCGTGATGGGCGCCGTGATCCCCCTCTTCGCGACGGCCCGTCGGGTGAACACCTTCCGCGGCAACCGGCGTGAGAGCCGGGAGGCGCGGGCGGCACAGCTGCCGTAGCGGACGACGACGACGTACGAGAAGGGCCCCGGAGGCGTAAAGCCCCGGGGCCCTTTCGCGTGCCCGGGGGCTACCCGAGTCGCTTGTAGTACAGCGTGGTGGGGCGCAGGACGCCGGCCGGGTCGGCGGCGAAGTCGGGGATCGTCCCGGCGGCCGTCCAGCCCGCCCCGCGGTAGAGACGCTCGGCCGGGCTGTCGGTCTGGGTGTCCAGGACGAGCAGCCGGAGCCCGGTGGCGGCGGCGTGGGCCTCGGCCGCGGCGAGCAGGCGCCGCCCGAGGCCCCCGCCCCGGGCCGCGCGGTGCACCAGGAGCCGGGCGATCTCGCCGCGGTGCCGGCCGTTGGCGGTGGAGGCGCGGACGAGGGTGACGGCACCGGTCAGGCGCCCGTCGGGGGCGTGGGCCGCCCAGACGTCCCGTACGCCCTCCGCGACCTCCTCGGCGGCCCCGGCCCACCAGGCGGCCGCCTCCGCGCTCTCCAGGGGCGCCAGGAAGCCGACGGAGGCCCCGCCGTCCACGGCGTCGACGAGGAGCGCGGCGAGCCCGTCGGGGGCGTGGGCGCGCACCTGGTCGGCGGTGAGGCGTACGACGCGGTCGGCGGCCGCGAGGGGCTTCTCCAGGCAGACGAGGCCGGGCCGCTCGTCCCAGGAGGCGACGGTCCGGAAGCCGAGGTTCCGGTAGAGGGTCAGCGGCTCCTCCCGCCAGTCCCAGACCGTGAGGCGCACGACGGAGGCGCCGGAGGCCGACGCCCGGCGCAGGGCCTCGCCCATGAGCGCCTTCGCGATCCCCTTGCGGCGGGCCTCGGGCGCCACCCAGAGCCGCTTGATCTCGGGCGCCCGGCCCTCGTGCGGGGCCTTGAGGACGACACAGCCGGCCGGGAGGTCCTCGCCGGGCGGGGTGGCGAGCAGGACCGTGTCGGCGGTGAAGGCGGCGGCCGGGTCCTCGGCCTCGGCACGGTATACGGCCGGGAGCTCGGTGACCGCCGCCACGGGCGTCCCCTTCTCGGCCTGGTTGAGCAGGTGGTACGCGGCCAGCAGGTCAGGGAGGCGCGGGTGGGAGCGGTTCTCCTCGATCATCACGTTCATGGGCCGAGCTTCACATCGTGTTGTTTCACGCGTGTGAAGCCCGGCCCACGGGGTGGAGCGGGGTCGGTCAGGGGGTGTAGGCCTTCGCGGCGTCCGAGACGAAGGGCTCACGGACCGTGCGCATGCCGCCGGGGACCGCCTTGTCCGGCTGGATGATGACGGACTCGCGGGACGACGGGGCCTTCGGGTCGCCCAGGTCGTGGCTCAGACCGAAGCCGGCGTCGTGGGCCGTCAGCGTGAGGAGCGCCTTGCCGACGCCGTCACGGGTGAGGTCCTTGTCCGCGCAGGCCTTCTTCAGTGCCTCGCCGAAGACGCTCGCGGCGGTCCAGCCGGCGACGATGCCGTTGTCGAGGGCGTCGCTCGGGTAGGCGGCCTTGTAGTCGGCGACCAGCTTCTTCGCGGCCGGGGTGTCCGCGCCGATGGGGAGGCTCGGGGAGGCGAACCAGTACATCTTCTCCAGGGCGGGTCCGGCCTGGGTGCCGAGGAGCTGCGGGGCGAAGGCCGAGTTGTTGCCGATGACCGGGACCTTGAGGCCGGTGGCGGCGGCGACACCCACGAGGGAGGCGGCCTGGCGCGGGCCCGCGCTGATGACGATGGCCTTGGCCCCGGCCTGCTTGAGCGCCGCGACCTGCGCCGACATGTCGTTGTCGGTCGGCTTGATCTTCTGCTCGACGACGGTGAGGCCCGCCTTCTCCGCCGCGTACTTCGAGCCCTTGAGGGCGTTCTCGCCGTAGTCGCCCTCGAAGTAGACGTGGCCGAGCTTGTCGCCCGACTTCAGGCCCTTCTCCTTCACCAGGAAGTCGACGGCGTTGATCGTCTCGATGTCGTACGTGGAGCCCAGGACGCGGATGTACGGGGATCCGAGCAGTGAGGCCGACCACGCCTGCGGGAGGACGAGGCCCTTGTCCTGGCCGTCCACCCGGGACTTGACGGCGGCGACGAACGGGGAGCCGATGAACTGGGGGTAGCCGACGACCTTCGGCTCCAGCTCGGTGTAGGCGGCGAGCGCCTTCTGCGGGTCGTAGCCGTGGTCGCGGACCGTCAGTTCCAGCTGCCGGCCGCAGATCCCGCCGGCGGCGTTGACCTGCTTCACGTACAGCTGCTGGGCCTGGGTGACGCTCTTGCCGAGGGTGGCGTACACGCCGGTCATGTCGGTGAGCGCGCCGAGCGAGATCGTCTTGTCGGTGACGCCCTCGCCGGTCTTCACCCCGCCCGCGCCGGTCTGCTTGCCGTCGTCGGTCTTCGCCTTGGAGCTGCATCCGGCGGCGGTGAGGGCGACCAGTGCGGCGAGCGCGGCGGCCAGGCCCCGCGCGGCCTGTCGTCTGTGGGTCATCGTGGCTCCCCTGAGGGTTCGGTGGAAGAGGTGTCGGGCGGAGTGGAGGTGGTGGATGCGGGCGTGTCGGGTGTGGGGTTCTCGGGTTTGCCGGGCCTCCGGGCCGCGAGCCGGGCCAGGCCTCCGGGCAGGAACAGCACCACCGCGACGACGGCGGCGCCGTACAGGTAGCGGGCTGCCTCGCCCGGGGCGATGCCGCCGGTTCCCGGGGCGGATACCAGCGGGAGCGCCTCGCTGTACCGGTTGAGGAACTGCGGCAGGAGGGAGACGAAGACGCCTCCGGCCACCGCCCCGGCGACCGAGCCGAGACCGCCGATGACGATCATGGCCAGGTATTCGAGGGAGAGCGCCATGCCGAAGTACTCGGGCACCGTGCGCTGGAAGACCAGGGCGAGCAGGACGCCCGCCAGGCCCGCGTACATGGAGGACAGGACGAAGACGGCGGCGCGGTAGCGGGCCACCGGGATGCCCATCACCCCGGCGGCGATCCGGTGGTCCCGGATGGCGTTCATGGCGCGGCCCGGGCGGCCCCTGAGCACCCCGCGGGCGAAGACCACCCCGGCGACGAGCAGCACCAGACCGAGGTACCAGAGCTTCTCCACCGCGCCGAACGGCACCTGTGCGACGAGGAGTTCGCTGTCGTCGAAGGTGAGGCCGAAGAGGCTGAGCGGCGGGACCGCGCGGCCGTTGTAGCCGCCCGTGAGGTCATGGGCGTTGAAGAGCACGTGCTGTCCGATGAAGATCAGCGCGAGGGTGGCGATGCCGAGGTACGCACCGCGCAGCCGGCCGGCGATGGGGCTGAACACCCCGCCCGCCAGGCCCGAGAGGGCGACCGCGAGGACGGCGGCGAGCCAGCCGGGCAGGCCGAGTCCGGCGAGCCCGTCGGCGCCGTCACCGGCGAAGAGGCAGTAGCCGTAGGCGCCGACGGCGAGGAAGAAGGCGTGCCCCATGGAGAGCTGGCCGGTGGCGCCGGTCAGCAGGTTGATGCCGATCGCGCCGAGGGCGGCGACCATCGCGAACAGGCCCGCCTGGAGCCAGAAGCGGTCCAGGTAGAACGGCAGGACGACGAGGACCAGGGCGGCGGCGGCCCACCCGTACACCGCGGGGGTACGGACCCGCAGGCCGCTCCGGGCGAGGGTCTCAGACACGGGCCAGCTCCTTCGTGCCGAAGAGTCCGGCCGGGCGGATCAGGAGCACCGCGACCATGACGAGGTAGGGGGCCAGGTCGCCGATCCCGCGGCCGAGGAACGCCAGGTCGCCCTGGTAGCCGGTGGCGAGGGACTCGGTGACGCCGACGAGGAGACCGCCGACGAGGGCGCCCGTCGTGGAGTCGAGGCCGCCGAGGATGGCGGCGGGGAAGGCCTTGAGCGCGGCGAGCGAGGTGGCCCGCTCCAGGCCCGGTGTCGGGAAGACGGTGAGGAAGAGCGCGGCGACGGCCGCGAGACCGCCGGCGACCGCCCAGGCACCGAGCGAGACCCGGCCGAGCCGGATGCCCATCAGGGCGGCGGTCTCCTGGTTCTCGGCGGCCGCCCGCATGGCGACGCCCCAGGACGTGTACCGGAAGGCGAGCAGGAAGGCGGTGATGAGGAGGGCCGCGGCGAGCAGGGCGGCGATCCGGGTCTCCGCGATCGTGACCGGGCCGACGGTGACGACGGCGTCGCCCCAGGGGTCGCCGAGGGAGAGGATGTCGGTGCCGATCCTGCGGGTCAGCTCGGTGGCGAGCAGGATGTCGACGCCGATGGTGACGATGGCGAGGACGCTGTGGTCGCCGCCCCGGTGGCGGCGCATGACGAAGAACTCGACGGCCGCGCCGACCACCGCCGCGCCCGCGATGCCCGCGAGCAGGGCGGGCCAGAAGCCGATCTCCTCGTGGAGCACGGCGGTGACGTAGCCGCCGGCCAGGAGCAGGGAGGCGTGGGCGAAGTTGACGACCTCGGTGGCGCGGAAGATGACCACGAAGCCGAGGGCGATGAGGGCGTAGATCGAGCCCAGTGAGATGCCGTTGATCAGGAACTCGGCGAACGTGCTCACGCGGCGGACTCCTCTCCGAGGTAGGCGCGGACGACCGCGGGGTCGTTCTGGACGTCGGCCGGTGCCCCGTCGGCGATCCGGCGGCCGAAGTCGAGGACGGTGACGGAGTCGGCGAGCCGCATCACCAGGCCCATGTCGTGCTCGACGAGCAGCACCGAGATGCCGAGGCTGTCGCGGACACCGGCGATGACGGCGGCGGTACGGACCCGCTCGTCGGCGGTCATGCCGGCGACGGGCTCGTCGAGCAGCAGCAGCTTCGGCTCCATGCAGAGGGCGCGGGCGAGTTCGGCGAGCTTCTGCTGTCCGTACGGAAGGGAGCCCGCGGGCTGCGCGAGCTGCTTCTCCAGGCCGACGAAGGCGGCGATCTCCCGGACCCTGGCGCGGTGGCGCGCCTCCTCGCGGGCGGCGGACGGGAGCCGGAGGCCGGCGGCGACGAAGCCGGTACGGGTCAGCCGGTGGCGGCCCAGCATCAGGCTGTCCTCGACGGTGGCGCGGGGCGGCAGGGCCAGGTTCTGGAAGATCCGGCCGACGCCGAGGTCCGCGATCCGGTGCGGGGGCAGCTCGGTCAGCTCGTGCGACCCGAGGCGGACGGAGCCCTCGGTGGCCCGGTAGACGCCGGAGAGCACGTTGAAACAGGTCGACTTGCCGGCGCCGTTGGGCCCGATGAGCGCGTGCACGGTGCCGGGCCGGACGGTGAACCCGACGCCGTCGAGGGCGGTGAGCCCGGCGAAGCGGACGGTCAGGCCCTCGACGACGAGGGCGGGGACGCCGGGGGCGGCCGCGGGGGTCGCTGGTGCGTCGGTCATCGGCTCTCCTCCCAGCGGGACAGGACCGGGTGGGCGGCGCGGGCGCGGGCCGCGTCGGCGGCGGCGTCCTCGTCGACCACGCCCAGATAGCGGCGGCGCACCTCGTCGGACGCGGCGAGTTCGGCGGCCGGACCGGACAGGGTGACCTCGCCGACCTCCAGGACGTACGCGCGGGAGGCGAGCCGCAGCGCGAGCGCCGCGTTCTGCTCGACGAGGAGCACCGCCGTGCCCTGGGCGTTGATCTCGCGGATCGCGTCCGCGATCCGGGCCGCCATCAGCGGGGCCAGGCCGAGGGACGGCTCGTCCAGGAGGAGCAGGCCCGGCGCGGCCATCAGCGCGCGGCCGACGGCCAGCATCTGCTGCTCGCCGCCGGAGAGCAGCCCGGCCTGCTGGCGGGCGCGCTCGGCGAGGACCGGGAACAGCTCGTGGACCCGGCGGAGGGCGTCGGCCTTCGCCACCCGGCCGCCGCGCCTGCCGAGCGCGCCGGCCCGCAGGTTGTCCTCGACCGTCATCCGGGCGAAGACCTGCCGCCCCTCGGGCACCTGGGAGACGCCGGCCGCGACGACGCGGTCGGGCGGCAGCCCGTCGAGCGGTCGGCCGTCCCGGCTCACCGTTCCGGAGACCACGGCGCCGCCGTGGAACCGCAGGGTGCGCGAGACGGCCCGCAGCAGTGTGGACTTGCCCGCTCCGTTGCCGCCCAGGACGGTGACGACCTCGCCCGCCGGCACGGTCAGTGACACCCGGCGCAGCGCGCGCACCGGTCCGTATCCCGCCGTCAGGTCCGTCACCTGGAGAGCGGGTGCGGTACCTCCCATGGTTCCCCTTTCCCCGGCCGTTCTTGTTACTCGGCCGTTCAATGGCGCTCACCCCAACACCGCGCCCGGCCGCGCGTCCACGTCCCGCGGCCGAAACGCTGCCGGTGACCAGCGGGGAATGGGGCGGACTGTGCATGCGCACAACAGTGCGCGTCAGGGCTGTGCGGAGGGGGCCGGGGCGGTGGATCCTCCCGGCATGGGACGGCGCAGAAGGCGGACCGGTGACGACTGGAAGATGCTCGCGCAGGCGTGCACGGCGCTTCTGGAGCGGGTGCCGGAGCTGGTGGACGAGCATCTGAGGGAACTTCACGCGTACGAGCCCGCCTACGGGCGGATCATTCCGTACGACCAGCACTGGCAGGAGGCCCAGGAGGCGATACGGATCGGGATCGAGATGATCTCGGCCCCCCGGAACTCGCCCCGCCGGGACCTGGAGCACGCGAACGAGATGGGCCGGCGGCGAGCCGCGCAGGGCATGCCGCTGGAACTGGTCGTGCACGCGTACCGGCACGCCGGGCACCTGGTGTGGGACGCGCTGATCGAGGGCGCGGGGTCGGACACGGCGCAGCTGGCGGCCCTGATGCAGTCGGCGACGACGGTGTGGTCCGCGGTGGACGCGCAGGCGGACACGGCGTCGGAGGCGTACCGGGAGACGGAGCTGGAGCTGCGCCGCCGGACCGACGAGCAGCTCCAGGCGCTCCTGGACGCGCTGCTGCAGGGCCGGCGGTCGCCCGAGCTGGTGTCGCGGGCGGCGGCGGGCCTCGACCTGCCGGAGCAGGGCCGGTACGCGGTGGTGGTGCTGCGCTACGACCGGCGGGAGGAGCGGGAGCCGTTCCACCGGCAGGTGCAGGGCGAGGGGGTGCGGTTCCTGTGGCGGATGGGCGCGGACTGCGAGCTGGGGGTGGTGGCGCTGGCCGGTGACACCGGTCTCGACGCGCTGTCGGAGCTCCTCGACGGGCGGTGCCCGGGGCCCGGCGGGATCAGTCCGGTGGTGGTGGGCCTCACCGAGCTGGGCCGGGCGCGGCGGCTCGCGGAGCTGGCCCTGCGGACCTGCCCGCCGGGCAGCCGTCAGATCGTGCGGCTCGACCGCCGGATGGCGGGTGCGCTGGTGGTGGGCCAGCCGGAGATGGCGAGCCTGCTGGTCTCGGACGTCCTGGGAGGCCTGCTCGAGCTGGACCCGGCGGACCGGGCGGTGCTCCTGGAGACGCTGGACGCGTGGCTGGACTGCGAGGGATCGGCGGGCCGGGCGGCGGGACGCCTCTACTGCCACCGGAACACGGTCTTCAACCGGCTGCGGCGGCTCGAACAGTTGACGTCACGGTCGCTGTCCCGGCCGCGGGACCTGACGGAGATGACGCTGGCCCTGGACGCGTTCCGCCTGACGGCGTCGGGGGGTTCCGTCTGACGGTCGCGGACCGTTCGGCCGTCGGAACGGCTCCGACGGCCGAACGGGGCTGCGAGGATGACCCCGTGACGATCACTGTGGACATATGTACGGACCGCCCCCGGCAGAGGGCCGTCGGGCGGGTGCTGTCGGCCGGAGCGGTGGCGGCGGGAGTCGCCTGCCTGGTCGGCCCCCGGGTCGCCGAGTCGATGGGGCTGCTGGTCCTGGTCAGCGCCTTCGAGTACCGCTGGCCGAGCTTCCTCGTGGCGGTCCTGCTGCTCGGCACGGCGGTGCGGCTGCTGACGGAGCGGGCGGCGATCCGGAGGCGGGTGCTCGCGGTGTGCGCGGCGGCGGTCATCGGCACCGTGTGGTTCCTGATGGTCGTCTTCCCGATGTCCAGCGGCGGTTTCGAGGAGACGGACAGGAAGGCCGCGCCGGGAGGCGCGGACCGGTACCTCGTGGTGGAGCAGGGATCCGCCATGATCGACCTGATCTGGCGGGTGTCGGTCGTCGACGGGTCGGGGCTCGGGGCGCACCACTGGCGGGCCGGTTCCTTCGACGAGGCCCGTGGGCTGGTGGACGTCGTCTGGGCGGGCCCGGACGCCCTCCGTTTCACGACCGTCGACGGCACCGTGACGACCGTGGGCCTCGATCCGCGCACCGGGAAGCCGGAGCGGGAGCTGCCCGCGCCGTAGGGAACGGGCGCGCCGTACCCGGCCGGGTACGGCGCTCGGCGTCCCGCCTCAGGTGCTACGACAGGAAGTCGCGGGCGATCGACGCCGCCACGTCCTCCAGGAGCGGGCCCGCGTTCGCCATGGACTTGGCCGGGTCGGATTCCAGGGCCGTGAGGGGGTAGGCGCGGCGGATGCCGGCCGTGCCCAGGGCCTCGGGCGGCAGGGCCAGGCGGCCGCAGACCGCGACGACCTCCTTGCCGGCGGCGCGGGCCGCAGCGGCGACGCCCGCCGGGGCCTTGCCGTGCAGGGTCTGCTCGTCGAGGGAGCCCTCGCCGGTGATGACCAGGGTGGCGCGCTCCAGGGCGGGGGCGAAGCCGAGGACCTCCAGCATCAGCTCGATGCCGGGGCGGAAGCTCGCGCCGAGGATGAGCGCGCCGTAGCCGATGCCGCCCGCGCCGCCCGCGCCGGGGGCGACGGCCGCCTCGGCGGCCTTGGGGCCGACGGCCTTCTCCAGGACGGTGGCGAAGTGGGCGAGGGCCGCGTCCAGGGTGCGGACGTCGTCCGGGGTGGCGCCCTTCTGCGGGCCGTAGACGGCGGGGGCGCCCTTGGGGCCGGTGAGCGGGTTGTCGACGTCGCTCGCGAGGATCAGGTCGACCGAGGCGAAGCGGGGGTCGAGGCCGGTGAGGTCGGCCGTGGCCAGGTCGGCGAGGGGCGCTCCGCCGGGGCCCACGGGGGCCCCGGAGGCGTCGAGGAAGCGGGCGCCGAGCGCGGCGAGCATGCCGGCGCCGCCGTCGGTGGTGGCGCTGCCGCCGACGCCGAAGACGATGGTGGTCGCGCCCGCGTCGAGGGCCGCGCGGAGCAGTTCGCCGGAGCCGTACGTGGTCGCGGTCAGCGGGGCGAACACGCCGGGCGGGAGGAGCTGGAGGCCGGAGGCCTCCGCCATCTCGACGACCGCGGTGGTGTCGCGCAGCGCGAAGGCGGCGGTGACCGGTTCACCGAGCGGTCCCGTCACCTGGACCTCGCGGCGATCGAATCCGGCCGCGACGGCTGCCGCGACGGTGCCGTCGCCGCCGTCCGCGACGGGCAGAGTCTCCACCGTGAGCTCGGGGACTACCCGTCGCAGTCCCGCCGTGACCCGCTCCGCGACCTGTACGGCCGTGAGCGAACCCTTGAACTTGTCGGCCGCCACGAGTACGTGAGCGACCTGAGTTGCTGCTCCGTCCGTCACCTTGCATCCCTTGCTTTCGAACGTGCAGTCGCGCCGAGGCCGACCCTATCCGTACCCCCGGACGGCGTGCCACCCCCGGATAAGCCGATATTCCGCACCATAGGGGGGTCACATGAGCACGGAAAAGATCGTTTCCGACGGCGAGCCCGATGTGAAGGTCATCGGAATCGGGAGCGCGGCCGTCGTCGCGGCCGTCGGCTGGGCCGCCCTGGGCGAGGACTCCTTCAGCAGCGCGTCGGACACGGCTCTCCGGTGGGTGCTGTCCAACTTCGCCTGGCTCTTCGTGGTCGCCGCGGACACCTTCCTCGTCCTGTGCGTGGTGATCGCCCTGAGCCGTTTCGGCCGGATCAGGCTGGGAGCGGACGACTCGGAGCCGGAGTTCACCCCTCTGGCGTGGATCGCGATGATGTTCAGCGCCGGCATGGGCATCGGTCTGATGTTCTACGGGGTCGGGGAGCCGCTCACCCACTTCCTGCGATCGGCACGGTCACCTCGGTCATCGCGATGCTCCTGGTGATGACGTACTTCGTCACGAGCGCGGACTCGGCCTCGCTGGTGATGGGTTCGCTGACGAGCGGCGGCTCGCTGCACCCGCCGACCTGGCTGGTGGTGACCTGGGGCGTCCTGATGTCCGCCGTGGCGGCGGTCCTCCTCGTGGTGGGCGGTCTCGAGTCGCTCCAGACGGCGACGATCCTGGTGGCGCTGCCGTTCGTGGTGGTGATGCCGGCGCTGTGCTGGGCGCTCCTGAAGGGGCTGCGGGAGAACCCGGGAGCGGGCCCGGCCCGGCACCACGCGCTGCACGGGCTCGGGGACGCGGTGCGGGCCCTGGTCGGCGAGGCGATCACCGAGCAGGGCGGGACGCGCCACCACCGGCTGCGCCGGGCGGCGAAGGCGCGCACGGACGCGGAGCCTCCCGAGGACGAGGACTGACACGGGCCGAGCGGACCTTGCGGCTGGCTACGCTGCCGCCATGACCACCACCGACTACGCCACGTACATCGCCGGTCTCCCCCGCGTCCTGGCCGCCGCCGCCGCGCTCTTCCGGGACGCCGGGGGGCGCGTCCTCGTGGTGGAGCCCAACTACCGTGAGGGCTGGGCGCTGCCCGGCGGCACGATCGAGTCCGACGCCGGCGAGACTCCCCGGCAGGCCGCCCGCCGGGAGACGGCCGAGGAGATCGGCCTGGATACGGCCCTGGGTCCGCTGCTCGCGGTGGACTGGTCGCACGGCTCGGCCCGGCCGCCGATCGTGGCGTACGTGTACGACGGCGGGGTGCTGGCCGAGGAGCGGTTCGCGGAGATCCGGCTCCAGGAGGAGGAACTGCTCTCCTGGAAGCTGATCGAGCGCGAGGAGGTCACCGCCCACCTTCCGGGCAGCCTGGGCCTGCGGGTCCTCGCCTCGCTGGACGTCCTGGCGACGGGCACGGGACCGGTGGAGCTGGAGAACGGTCACCCGGCCTGATCCGAAGGACAGGCCCTGGGGCCTGTCCTTCGGATCAGGCCGGATCAGGGAGCGGCGTCTGGTGCGTGCGATCGCAAGGCGGAGGAG
>NZ_JBHXRW010000008.1:0-20339 GCF_042716635.1 Streptomyces sp. NPDC058664
ATCGTGCGCTGTGTCATCGCCCGCTTCCCCTTCGACCTCACCAAGAGCGGCGTCCTGGACTCCATGAAGGGCGTCAAGCCCGAGGAGGTCACCGGTGCGTCCGTGATCATCGGCCGCCGCACCTACCCCGCCAAGCAGGTCGGCCAGGTCATCACCCGCCAGGACCGCCGCGACTTCAGCGCCGACGAGGTCATGCGGGCCATGGCCAAGCTCGGATTCACCTGCCGCGACCTGCCCCGGAGCGTCGCGCCCCCGCGCGCCCTCGACCCGATCCGCCACGCGTCCGCACTGCTCGGCGCTCCCGCGGCCGTCTGACGGAGGTTCGCGCGGGCGTCCCGCCGGACGCCCGCGCGTCCGGCAGGGCCGGGGTCATCTCCCTTGATAACGAGGGAGATCGAGTTGCGTCCGGAGCCGTTCTCCACCGCGAGGCGCTCTACTACGCTGCGGGCATGACCCCTGTTGAGCTCCCTCTCGCCGCCCGTGCGACCTCGGTCGGTTCGTCGCCCGTACGCGACATCCTGGCTCTCACCTCGCGCCCCGAGGTCATCTCGTTCGCCGGAGGTCTGCCGGCCCCCGAGCTGTTCGACGCCGAGGGCATCAGGGCCGCCTACGACCGGGTACTGGCCGAGAGCGCGGAGCGGGCGCTGCAGTACTCCACCAGCGAGGGCGATCCCGAGCTGCGGTCCCTCACCGCCGCCCGGCTGACCGCGCGCGGCCTCCCCACCGGGGCCGACGACCTCCTCGTCACCACCGGATCACAGCAGGCGCTCACGCTGCTGACCACCACGCTGGTGGAGCCCGGCGACGTGGTCCTGGTCGAGGACCCCTGCTACCTGGCCGCCCTCCAGTCCCTCTCGCTCGCGGGCGCGCGGATCGTGGCGGTGCCCACGGACGACCGGGGGATCGACCCGGCGGCCCTGGAGGAGATCGTCGTCCGGGAGCGCCCGAAGCTGCTGTACGTCATTCCGACCTTCCAGAACCCGACCGGCCGGACGATGTCCGCGGAGCGCCGCCGCTCGGTCGCCGAGACGGCCGAACGGCACGGCTTCTGGATCATCGAGGACGACCCGTACGGCGAACTCCGCTACAGCGGTGAGGAAGTGCCCTGGATCTCCTCGGAGCCGGCCGTGGCGGACCGGACCGTCCTCCTCGGCAGCTTCTCCAAGATCATGGCGCCCGGGATGCGGCTGGGCTACCTGCGGGCGCCCGAGCGGCTGCGCCGGGCCTGCGTGATCGCCAAGCAGTCGGCGGACCTGCACACCTCCACCATCGACCAGGCCGCGGCAGCCCGTTACCTGCGTGACCGCGACCTCGCGGCGCACCTCGCGGTCGTACGTTCCGCCTACCGCGAGCGCCGTGACGCGCTGCTCGACGGCCTGCCCGGAGCCCTGCCGGCCGGGAGCGACTGGAACCACCCCGACGGCGGCATGTTCGTCTGGGCACGGCTCCCCGAGGGGCTCGACGCGACGGAGCTGCTGTCCGTCGCGATCAAGCACGACGTGGCGTACGTGCCGGGGGCGCCGTTCTTCGCGGGCACACCGGATCCGGCGTCGCTGCGGCTGTCGTTCACCACGCACTCTCCCGAGGAGATCCGCGAGGGCCTCCGCCGGCTGGCCGGGGCGTTCGGGCTGAGGGGCGCTGCCGCGTAGCATCCGAGCCGGCCCCCGATCCCGGCGGTCTCCGTACCGTCAGCGGCCCGCCGTACCGCCCCGGTCACCGCTCCGGTCGCAGTCCTAACCGCTCCGGTCACCGCCCGGGGGTAAGGCCAGCCCGTGCCGTGACCCGGGGGTCTGCCCCATGGCCGCTGTCGTCGCAGGGGCGATAGCGTCGCGGAGCGCCGGGCCCACGAGGGGCCCGGACCGGCCTGCTCCCCGTGCCCGTTCGGGCCGCTCTCCAGAACTGAGGGACCCTCATGCGTCAGTTGCTCCGCGGCCTCGGGATCTTCGCCGTGTCCGGCGTCGCCGTCGGCTCGCTCGCCTCCTGCGGGCTCGTGCAGGGGGAGACCTACGAGGACGACAGCACCCTCTCCGGCAGGATCACCTCGGTGCGCCTCGACAACGGCTCGGGCGGTGTCACCGTCAACGGGGTCAAGGGCGGCGCCCTGACGCTGCACCGCGAGGTCGAGTTCCGGGGCGAACGGCCCGAGGGCGCCACCCACCGGATCGAGAACGGCGTGCTGATCCTCGGCGGCTGCGGCAACCGCTGCTCGGTCGACTACACCGTCGACGTGCCGGCCGGCATCCCGGTCAGCGGGGAGGTCTCCAGCGGAGCGATCCGCCTCGCCCAGGTCGGTTCGGTCGATGTGAGGACCAGTTCGGGCCGCGTCGAGATGAGCGGGGTCACCGGCACCGTGCGGGTGCGGACCAGCAACGGCCGGATCCACGGCACCGGCATCAAGGGCGACCGGATCGTGGCCGAGACCTCCAACGGCGGGATCGACCTGGCCCCGGACACCCCGGCCCACGTCCGTGCCGAGACCTCCAACGGCGATGTCACCCTCACCGTCCCGCGGGCCGGCTACAAGATGACCGTCGACTCCGACAACGGTGACCGGTCGATCGACGTGCCCAGCGACCCGGCCGGCGAGTACGAACTCGACGTGCGCACCAGCAACGGCGACATCACCGTCAGGAACAGCTGAACCGGGCGGTCTCCGCCCCGCCGTCCCGCCCGCTCCCGCCACCGCACGACCGCTGCCCCGCCGTCCGAGCGCTGCCGGGCCGCCCGAGCGCTGCCGCGCCCTGCCACCAGCTGTGCGCGCCGGAGGGCGACGGCCGTCACGACGAGTCCGTCACGACGAGCCCGTCGCGGCAGAGCCGGCGCCCCTCGAGCACCTTCGGACGGTCGTCGTCCGGACCGTCGTCCGGACCGTCGTCCGGACCGTCGTCCGGACCGTCGTCCGGACCGTCGTCCGGACCGTCGTCCGGACCGTCGTCCGGACCGTCGTCCGGGACGCCGACGTACGCGGTGAACGTCCCCGCGCCGATGCCGAGCCCGTGGTGGCCGGAGACCCGGCCGACGACGGCCGCGCGGTATCCGGCGCAGTGGGCCATGCTCCCCACGAGACCGGCGGGCCACCGCGGAGCGCCGCGTCTTCCGGCACGAGCGCCACTACGGCCACGCCGAGCGCGCTCATCGCCCGCCGCGCGCACATGCGGACGGCGGCGTACTCCCGCCGCCGTTTCGGCAGGGCGCGGGCGACGGCGGCGGCCTCTTCGGCCTCCCCTCCCCCGGCTCTCCGGCTCTCCGGCTTTCACCGAACGGGGTCGACGCGCGTCCCGCCCGCGTCGGGGGCCGAGGCGGGATCCCGGACCACCCACGGTCCGCTCGGCGGTTCCGGACGGATGACACCATGGATCCGCCACGCCCCACCATCACCACCATCCTCATCACCGACGAACGACAGGAGAGGACGGGCCCGTGCCTGCTCCACGGATGCGAACGACACCCCTGCCCGGCATCGGAGTCCAGTACGACCTCACCACCCGGGAGCACCGCCAGCTGTCGGTCATCGCGCACCGCGACGGGACCCGCACGGTGAACGTGTACCGGGCCGACGAGCCCGACGCCTGCGCGCAGTCGCTGCACCTCACCGAGGCCGAGACGACCTCGCTGATCGACGCGCTGCTGCCCGCCCACCACAGCCCCAGCGTGCTGCACACCACCGACCTGGGGCTCGTCGCCGAACGCGTCGAGCTCTCCGCCCACTCGTACTGGAACGGGCGCGTCCTCGGGGAGACCCGGATGCGTACCGAGGCGGGCGCCTCCGTCGTCGCCGTACTCCGCCGCTCCGGGGCGATACCGTCCCCGACGCCCGCCTTCAGGCTCGCCGGTGGCGACACCCTCATCGTCATCGGCACCCGCGAGGGCGTCGACGCGGCCGCCACGATCCTCGGTCGGGAGTGAGGGCGGCGTGCATTCCGCGGTCTTCCTGATCGAGTTCGGCGCCATCATCCTCGGCCTCGGTCTCCTCGGACGCCTCGCCGGCCGGTTCCGGTTCTCCCCGATACCCCTCTACCTCCTGGCCGGGCTCGCCTTCGGCAACGGCGGCCTCCTGCCGCTCGGCGCCAGCGAGGAGTTCGTCGCCATCGGCGCCGAGATCGGGGTGATACTCCTGCTCCTGATGCTCGGCCTGGAGTACACCGCGAGCGATCTCGTCTCCAACCTCAGGACCCAGTACCCCGCCGGGCTCGTCGACTGCGCCCTCAACGCCCTCCCGGGCGCCGCCGCGGCGCTGCTGCTCGGCTGGGGGCCGGTCGCCGCCGTCGTCCTGGCGGGCGTCACCTGGATCTCCTCCTCCGGCGTCATCGCCAAGGTCCTCGGCGACCTCGGGCGCCTGGGTAACCGCGAGACGCCGGTCATCCTCAGCATCCTGGTGCTCGAAGACCTCGCCATGGCCGTCTACCTGCCCATCATCACGGCCCTCCTCGCCGGCGTCGGCCTCGCGGCCGGCAGCGCGACGCTCGCCATCGCCCTGGGCGTGGCCGGCGCCGTCCTGTTCGTCGCCGTCCGCTACGGGCGTCTGATCTCCCGTTTCGTCTCCAGTGACGACCCGGAGAAACTGCTCCTCGTCGTCCTCGGCCTCACGCTGCTCGTCGCCGGCGTCGCCCAGCAGCTCCAGGTCTCCGCGGCGGTCGGGGCGTTCCTCGTCGGCATCGCCCTGTCGGGTGAGGTCGCCGACGGCGCCCACACGCTGCTGAGCCCGCTGCGTGACCTGTTCGCCGCGGTCTTCTTCGTCTTCTTCGGTCTGCACACCGACCCCGCCAGCATTCCGCCGGTGATCCTTCCGGCGCTCGCCCTGGCCGTCGTCACGGCACTGACGAAGATCGCCACCGGGTACTGGGCGGCGCGCCGCGCCGGGATCGGGGTCAAGGGGCGGTGGCGGGCCGGCGGCGCCCTGGTGGCGCGCGGCGAGTTCTCCATCGTCATCGCGGGACTCGCCGTCACCGCGGGGGTGCAGCCGCAACTGGGGCCGTTCGCCACCGCGTACGTCCTGATCCTGGTGGTCGTCGGCCCGCTGACGGCCCGCTTCACCGAGCCCGTCGCCGCCCGCCTCACCCGGCGCCGCGCGAAGCCCCTGTCGTCCGAGCCCCTGCCGTCCGCGGCGGTCACGGCGTCAGGGACGGCGGTGCCGGGGACGGCGGCGGAGACCTCGGCGTCCGAGGCGGCCTCCGACCGCGTCTGACGGAGCGGCGTGACCGGCGGCGCGACCGGCGCGCGGCTCGCCGGTCGCCGGTTGCCGCTCGCCGTCACCGAGTCGACCAAGGGGCATGGACTCGTGCCCACTGCTCCGACCTGGCCTCATCATTGGCCTGAACATTGCAGGGAGTGGCCGGTTCGGGAATGATTTCCCGCCGTGACCATCTCCCTCGCCGTCGTACTCGGCGTGTTCCTCCTCGTGCTCCACCGCCTCTTCATCACCCCCGGCCGTGTCGACGGCTGGGTCGCGGAGCACTTCACGGCGACGGACTACGGGCTTCCGCCCCGTGGGCAGCTCGACCCGGAGCGGGCAGGACCGCCCCCGCCGGCCCACCGGACGGAGAGGCGGCAGGCCGTCGCCCACGCCGCGTGGGAAGGGGACTGGAGGGCTGCCGAGCGGTTCGTCCGGGCGGCGGGCGAGGACTGGGACGAGCGCTGGGCCCGCCTCGAACTCCTCCAGCAGGTCGCTCATGAGGACGACGCCTGGCTCGACGCCTGGCGTGCCGCCGAGCCGGGGAACTGCGACGCGGCAACCCTGCACGCGAGCATCATGGTCCATCGCGCTTGGGAGATCCGGGGCAGCGGTTACGCCCACGAGGTCATGACCTCGGACATGAACCGCTTCCGCGCCATGCTCCCGGCCGCGATCGAGGAGGCCCGGCAGGCCGCGCTGCTCGACCCCGCGAACCCGGGCCCCTGGGTCGTCATGATCACGGCGGCGCGCGGAGCGCAGTACGGTCGCGCGCAGTTCAAACCGCTCTGGGAGGAGCTCACCGCCCGCGCGCCCCACCACTACGAGGGGCACTGGCAGGCCCTCCAGTACTGGTGCGCCAAGTGGTTCGGCAGCGACCGGCGGATGATGCGGTTCGCCCGCCAGGCGGTCCGCAAGGCCCCGGCCGGCAGCCCGCTCGCCGGGATCTACCTGCACGCGCTGAACGAACTCACCGACCGGCCCGCCGCCGTCGCGCTGCCCGCCACGCCCATGACGAGGCGTCTGCTGAAGCAGGTCGCCGCCTCGTTCGCCCAGGTCGCACCCGACGACGAGCGTCTGCCGGCCCTGCGCCACCTGCTGGCCTCCTACATGCTCCGGTCGATGATGTACGCGGCCGCCCTGGAACAGTTCCGCCTGATCGGGCCGTGGTGCGGAGCCCGGCCCTGGCGCAAGGACGGGAACCCGGTCGCCGCCTTCGAAACGGCCCGCGGCACGGCCGCGAAACTGTCCCGGGCCCGTCCCGCCCCGACGCCGCAGATCCACGCCATGGGGCGATAGAACGGCCTCGGGCTCCGAGGGGTGTCCTGGGCGTCAGGGGGCTCTCGGGCCCGCCCTTCGGACCGTGCCGGGCTCCGCCAACCGGGCGACACCTCGTGTCGCTGTTGGGCCGAACGGGTGAGGGGCGGGAGGATGGGGGCATGAGTAGGTACGAGAGGTACGACGTCACCGACGAGCAGTGGGAGGGCCTCGCCCAGGTCGTGCCCCTGCGCGGCCGTGACGAATGGCCGTCCAGGGTCGACCACCGCACGATTCCCGAGCAGTACGAATCCGCCGAGCAGCGCCGTATGGTCGTGCTCCGCGTCCAGGTGTTCGCCGACGCCCGCGAGGTCGCCGAGTACCTCCTCGCCCAGATCCCGGTGCTCCTCGACCTGACGAGCGCCGACACCGAGGTCGCCAAGCGCATCCTCGACTTCAGCAGCGGTGTCGTCTTCGGCCTCGGCAGCGTGATGCACCGCGTCGACCGGAACGTCTTCCTCCTCGCCCCGGCCGGTACGGAGGTCGAGGGCGCGGAGGGCGAGGACGAGGAGGGCGCCGCCGGCGGCAGGACGGCCGGCGTCCCCCGATCGTAGGAAGGTCATCTGGACGTAACGGTTCGTCAGGGAGTGGACTGCGTACGGTCCGGGCATGGACCTCACCGGCGGCTTCACGCGCGACCACTCCTCCACCGTCGTCCCTTCCCCCGGCGCCCCCACCCGTGGAATCCCCTCGGACAGGGCGACCGCCCGAGGGCTCGCTCCCGGTACGGCCCCTGCCCGAGCCGGTACCTCCGGCCCGCTCGCTCCCGGCCCGCTCGCCTCCGTCCCCGAGGCGCGGGGTCCGGCCGCTTCGGAGAACCGGCCGCGGGGCGGGCCCGGACGGCGGGCGGCGGGCGGGGCGCCCGACGGGGGCGGCGGGCGGTTCCGCGCCCGCCCGGCCGTCACCGAGCTCCGCCTGTCCGCCTTCGCCGGACACCGCGCCGCCGTGCACCCGCTGGGGCCGGTCACCCTCTTCGCGGGACCCAGCGGAAGCGGCAAGTCCACCACCCTGAGGGCGTACGAGGCGCTGGCCCGGCTCGGCGCGGGCGACCCGCTCGGGGAGGTGTTCCCCGACGCCGCCGACTGCGTTCCCGAACGGGCCAGGCCCGACGCCCAGGGCCGGCGCGGCTTCCGCATCGGGTGCACGGTCGACGGACCGGAAGGCCCCGTCCACCTGGACCTCGCCGTCCAGGCCGAACCCCGGCTCCGTATCGTCGGCGAGCGCCTCACCGGCCGGGGCCGCACCCTGCTCGCCACCGCGCTGCGCGACCCCGGCCGCCCCACCGTCCAGGCCGAGTGGCACACGGCAGGATCCACCCCCGTCACCCGGGCGCCGCTCCCCGACGACCTCCTCGGTACGGCTCTGCTGCCGCTGCGGGTCGCCGGGAAGACCCCGGGCCAGCTGGAGGTCCTGGCCGCGGCCGAACAGGTGGTCATCGGACTGCGGTCCGCCTTCGCCTGCGACCCGCGGCCCGAGCGGATGCGGGCCCCCGTCCTCCCGGGCGAGGGGCGGCTGTGGCGCGGCTGCGGCAACCTCGCCGAGGTCCTGCACCGCACCCACACCGGCTGCCCGCGCCGCCACCACCGCCTCGCGTCCGTGGCGGGCGCGGGCTGCGCGGGCCCCGTCACCGGGCTCGGGGTGCAGGAGCTCCCGGAGGGGACGGTCCGCGCGGTCCTCGAACGAGGGAGCCGGCCCGCGACCCCGCTCGGCCGCCTGGGAGACGGGGAACTGCGCTACCTGGCGCTCGCGCTCACCCTGCTCACCGGCCCGGGGGTGCTGGCGATGGACCGGATCGCCGAGGTGCCCGACGCCATGCAGTCCCTGACGCTGCTCGCCGACGGCCTCGACCGCGGGCTCGACGGGCGACAGGTGAGCGAACTGCTCGGGCTCGCCACGGGCATCGCCGCCGACGGACACGTCAGGGTCGCGGGGACGGTCGGCGACAGGACGGCGGACGAGGCCCGCCGGACGCCCGGGGTGACGGTGGTAGACCTGGGCGCGTGACCGACAACGACAACGGCAACGACGTAGCGGGACTGCAGCGCAGGCTGGCCGAGTTCGCGGCCGCCAGGGACTGGCAGCCCTACCACACGCCCAAGAACCTGGCGGCGGCCCTCAGCGTGGAGGCCGCCGAACTCCTGGAGATCTTCCAGTGGTTGACGCCCGAGCAGGCGGAGCGGGTGATGGAGGACCCCGACTCGGCGCACCGGGTCGCCGACGAGGTCGCCGACGTCCTCGCCTATCTGCTCCAGTTCTGCGGGGTGCTCGGCGTCGATCCACTGGCCGCGCTCGCGTCGAAGATCGACAGGAACGAGGTCCGATTTCCCGTCCGGAGGCGGGGTGAAGGGGGCGAGGGCGGGGGTTCGACCGGAGATCGTCACTCTTCGGAGTGATCGACTTTTCCTCATCGAGCCTCCTGTCCACAGATTTCCGAATTCCCCTGGTGACGCGGCTCAGGCGGCCTCACTCTGGGTAGTGGACTGAGTGGGCGGATAAGTCGTACGAACGGGGGCGGCGTTGATGGAAGCGGAGCGACTCATCGCGCTTGGCCGGCACGCGCTGGCCGAGAGCGGAACGGCACAGGACATCGTGGCGGAGGCCTGGCAGGCCCAGGCGCTCGCGCAGGCGATAGGGAATCATCTCGCGCTCTGCGGACCGCAGGAACTGCGTGGCGAGGCGCGGGGGCTGAGCGAGACCGAGGAGTACCCGGCGTGGGGCGCCGGTGGGCCGCGTGCGGCCCAGTTGGCCGAAGTGGCGGACCCGGGCGGGGCGTTGACCCTGCTGGGGGAGCTGCTCGGGGAGGTGGGCATCGCGCTGGTCGGCGTGGCCTGCGCCACCGACGAGGAGGGGCTCTACTGGCAGTGCATCGAGGCCATCGACGCCGTCGACGAGTCCAGCGACCGGGTGCGCGGGATGCTGCGTCGCCTCGCCGTCCGTGACGGAGAGCGGGCCCGCCCGCCCGACGCCGCCCGAGGCCGCGCGGGCCCGGGGCGGGGCCGGTGGTGAGCGCCGCACACCGGCCGGCCGGGAAGGCGGAACTCCTGGAGGGCGCGCCGCTCGGAACCGACCTGCTCGGAACCGGCCTGCCCGCACCGGGCCTCCTGGCCCTAGTGGTCCTCCTGGTCCTTCCCGGGGCGGCCGGAGCCGGACTGGAGGTCGGCGTCCAGCTGGGAGAGGTCGGCGGAGAGCGCCGCCATCAGCTCCTCCATCTGCTGGAGCAGGCCCTTGGGCGCACCCGTGCCCTTCTGCTCCGGTACGGACTGCGGCAGCGGCTGCTGCTCGGGTACGGCCCGTTCCGGCGCGGCTTCCTGGGACATGGCGGCCTCCTCGGCCCGGACCCCGTCGCCGAGGACGGGGTCACGAGAGAGAGCGGCGCGCCGGCAGCGGCCGCCGGCACGCGGGCCGGGCGGTCCGGCTCCGTCCGAGCCAACGACAGGCGCCCGGCCACGGTCACTGGCCACGGCGGACGCGGCCCGCCAGGGGCCGGATGTTCACCCGACCGAGCCGGGCCGATCAAGGGACTGACACGGAGACTGACGGAAAGGCCGACGAAGAGGTCGACACGCACCTGACGGTGCAGGATGGGAGCATGGATCTTCGTATCTTCACCGAGCCCCAGCAGGGGGCCGACTACGACACTCTCCTCGCGGTGGCGCGGGCCACCGAGGAGCTGGGGTTCGACGCCTTCTTCCGGTCCGACCATTATCTGAGCATGGGATCGGGCGACGGACTGCCCGGACCGACGGATGCCTGGATCACCCTGGCCGGGCTCGCCCGGGAGACCAAGCGGATCCGTCTCGGCACACTGATGACCGCCGGCACCTTCCGGCTCCCCGGCGTTCTCGCCATCCAGGTCGCCCAGGTCGACCGGATGTCCGGCGGGCGGGTCGAACTCGGCCTCGGCGCGGGCTGGTTCGAGGAGGAGCACAAGGCCTACGGCATTCCGTTCCCGAAGGAGAAGTTCGGTCGGCTGGAGGAGCAGCTGGCGATCGTCACCGGACTGTGGGAGACCGAGGTCGGCAAGACCTTCAGCTACGAGGGGGAGTTCTACCGGCTCACCGACTCTCCCGCGCTGCCCAAGCCGGCCCAGGACCGGATCCCGGTACTGATCGGCGGGCACGGCGCGAGCCGCACGCCCCGCCTGGCCGCGCGGTACGCGGACGAGTTCAACATCCCCTTCGCCTCCCTGGAGGACAGCGAGCGGCAGTTCGGCAGGGTCCGGGCCGCGGCCGAGGCCGCCGGGCGGGCGCCCGACGACCTGGTGTACTCCAACGCGTTGGTGGTCTGTGTCGGCAAGGACGACGCCGAGGTGGCCCGCCGGGCCGCCGCCATCGGGCGGGACGTCGACGAGCTGAAGGCGAACGGCCTGGCGGGCTCGCCCGCAGAAGTCGTCGAGAAGCTCGGGCGGTACGCGGACATCGGCTCGTCCCGGGTCTACCTCCAGGTCCTGGACCTGGACGACCTGGACCACCTGGAGCTGATCTCCGCACGGGTCCAGACGCAACTGGGATGAGAGGAGCACTCCGGTGAAGCCGGTGCGTACGCTCGCCGAGGCCCTCGGGACGGACGTCCTCGTCCTCGACGGCGGGCTGTCCAACCAGCTGGAGGAGCAGGGCTGCGACCTCTCGGACGCGCTCTGGTCCGCGCGGCTCCTCGCCGACGCCCCCGAGCAGATCGAGGCGGCCCACGCGGCGTACGTACGGTCCGGGGCCCGGGTCCTCATCACCTCCGGCTACCAGGCCACCTTCGAGGGCTTCGCCCGGCGGGGCGTGGGCCGGGACGAGGCGGCCGGGCTCCTCGCGCGGAGCGTGGAGCTCGCCAGGGCGGCGGCGCGGGGCGTACCGCAGGAGGTCTGGGTGGCCGCTTCCGTGGGGCCGTACGGCGCGATGCTCGCGGACGGGAGCGAGTACCGGGGACGGTACGGGCTGTCCGTGCGGGAACTCGAGGCGTTCCACCGGCCCCGGATCGAGGTGTTCGCCGCGGCGGAGCCGGACGTGCTCGCCCTGGAGACGGTTCCGGACGCGGAGGAGGCGGAGGCGCTGCTGCGGGCGGCCGAGGGGTGCGGGGTGCCCGTGTGGCTCTCGTACACGGTCGAGGGCGGGCGGACCCGGGCCGGACAGGACCTGGCGGAGGCCTTCGCCGTCGCCGCAGGGAACGAGCGGGTCGTCGCGGTCGGGGTCAACTGCTGCGACCCGGCGGAGGCCGGGCCCGCCGTGGAACTCGCCGCCGCCGTGACCGGGAAGCCGGTCGTGGTCTACCCCAACAGCGGCGAGCGGTGGGACGCGCGGGGGCGGGGCTGGCACGGGGACGTGGCCTTCGACCCGGCCCGCGCCACCGGCTGGGCCGCGGCCGGTGCCCGGCTCGTCGGCGGCTGCTGCCGGGTGGGCCCGCCCACGATCGCCGCCCTGGCGTCCTCCCTGACCACTGGCGGACGGGGCTGAGCACAGGGGCCCGCGCCACCGGGGCCCGCCGACGCGTCGGGCGAGCTGTGGAAGTTCGAGCAATTCATCAAGATCTGTGAAGGACAGGTACCGCTTGATGCGTACGACAGAGCCGGCAGAAGCCCGCATCGAGGATGCGGACAACATCCTGGTCGCGCCTTCGACGGTGCAGGACGATGACGTGATCAGGGACTTCTTCGGGTCCACGATCACTCCGGAGGACCTTGCTTCAGGTCCGCCCGACCTCGCACAGAAGGACGTCTACCTGTGTGGTGACATATCCGGGATCAGCGGCCGTCAACTGCGTTCGGCTGCACGGGTGTTCGTCGTACGGGAGCTGTCGCACGGCTACCACGGGGACGTCGACGAGAGCTGGACCCTCGTCGGCCTCGGCCGGGTTCCCCTCCGCGTCCACGGCGTCGGCGTGTACTACCGCCGCTTCTTCGAACCCGGCGACGATCACTTCGGACGGATCCGTGCGGAGCACGCGTTCCAGTCCCTGACGGAGTCCACCAAGCCCGGAACAGCCCATCGCAGCGGAATCTATCTGACGCCCGTCACGCGAAACGGTGACGAACTGCGTTTCCGTCTGCTCCGGTGCTCCACGAACTTCTCGGGGCCGACCGAGAGCTTCCGCCCGACCGACACGCACATCGTCGAGGCTCTGAACCGCGAGGCCGCCGCCGTCTTCCGGAACCAGGCACCGCTGAATCACGTCCTCGCCCAGATCTACCACAACACCCTTGCCACGGCCGAGCGCAAGCAGTCCAAGGCCAGGATCTCGGCCCATGCCGACAAGACCAAGGACATGCCCGCCAACGGCATCATGGCCTTCTGCACCTTCTACGACGGGCTCGACAAGCTGCAGCCCCTGGCCGAAGACGCCTTCGACCACGGTGTGAAGGGTGTCAGCGGGCTGACCAGACTCCACTTCCGCCTCAAGGAGCCGGTCGAAGAACACGACGGGGTCGCGCTCCCCCCGCAGTTCACCCTGACCCTTCATCCCGGCTCCGTGTTCTTCATGCCGCTGTCCACCAACCGCCTGTACACGCACGAGGTTCGGCCCTCGGGGTTGGACGCCGAACTGCTCCCGACCCGCCTGGGGTACGTGGTGCGCTGTTCGAGCACCGAAGCCGTCCACAAGAACGGCCACACGTTCCTCGAAGTGGCCGGGGACCTGGTGAAGCTGGAGCCGCCCACGCCGGCCGGCATGGACGAGCTGCGCGGGCTGTACGCCGAGGAGAACAGGACCTCGTCCTTCATCGACTACGGCGACGAATTCCTCTTCAGCATGAACACAGGAGACTATCTTGCCCCCCGAGTCCACGATCTCGGCTGAGATCCTCTCGTACGCTTTGCCGGCCGAGGACGATCTCTATGAGGAGCTTTCCGCGTCGGCTCGTCTGGAGGACGTGGGGAAAGGCCGGCGAGGTGCCACGCTCACCAAGGTCGACGAGGCGGGTGGTGTGCCTCTCGTACGCACCACCACCCGATACGGCAGTCCGACGCAGCGTTTCCGGGCGGTGCACGAACGGCTGGCGCAACGGATCCAAGAACGTGCGGCGTTCTCGGTCGGCTTCAACAACGCTCTCATCGAGAGCTACACGAACGCTTACACGACCATGGGCAGCCATTCCGACCAGGCCCTCGATCTGGCCGACGAGTCATTCATCGCCGTCTTCTCCTGCTACGAGCATCCCGAAGCGGGCCCGCCGAGAAAGCTGATCTTCGAATCGAAGGGGGGCGATGGTGAGAAGTTCGGGATCCCCCTCGCCCACAACAGCGTCGTCGCGTTCTCCGTCGACTCGAATCGGCGACTCAGGCACAAGATCGTGCTGGAGGCGCCCGCCCGGGCGGCGGACAACCAATGGCTGGGTGTGACCTTTCGGACGTCGAAGACCTTCGTCCGGTTTCGCGACGGACAGGCGTACCTCCCGCAGGGTGCGCGCCTCATGTCGGCCGACGACGATCAGAGGCGCGAGTTCTACCGACTGCGAGGCCGCGAGAACAGGGAAACGGACTTCGTCTATCCCCCGCTGACGTACACCATCAGCGAGAGCGATCTGATACCGCCCGTCTGAGGGGCTGCCGCCCCGGGTAAATCCAGTACCGCCATGGGACCGCACCTGCCCATACTCAGCACGTGTTCCTGACGATCTCCACCACCGGCAACGACCAGAACCCCGCCACTGACCTGGGGTTCCTCCTCCACAAGCATCCCGACAGGGCGTTCTCGGCCAGTACGTCCCACGGCACCGCGCACGTCCTCTACCCCGAGGCGAGCGCCGAGCGGTGCACGGCTGCGCTCCTCCTGGAGGTGGACCCCGTGGCGCTGGTGCGTCGCGGCAAGGGCAAGGGACGGGGCGGCGCCCCGGACTCCGCGCTCGCCCAGTACGTGAACGACCGGCCCTACGCGGCCTCCTCGCTGCTCGCCGTCGCGCTCGCCAAGGTCTTCAAGACGGCGCTGCACGGCGTGTGCCAGGCGATGCCCGAGCGGGCCGCCGCGCCGCTGCCGCTGCGCGTCGAGGTCCCCGCGCTGCCCGCGCGGGGCGGCGCCGAGCTGGTGCGCGCGCTGTTCGGGCCGCTGGGCTGGGACACGGTGGACGTCGAGCCGGTGACGCTGGACGCGGAGTTCCCCGAGTGGGGCGACTCCCGTTACGTACGGCTGGTCCTGGAGGGCGAGCTGCGGCTCGCGGACGCCCTCAACCACCTGTACGTCCTGCTGCCGGTCCTCGACGACGCCAAGCACTACTGGATCGCGCCCGACGAGGTCGACAAGCTGCTGCGCGCCGGTGACGGCTGGCTCGCCGGTCATCCCGAGCGGAAGCTGATCACCGCACGCTACCTCTCCCGCCGCTGGGGCCTGGCCCGTGAGGCGACGGAGCGCCTCGAACTGGTGCGGCTCGCCGAGGCCGAGGGCCTGGACGTCGACGACGTCGACAACGCCGTCGACGAGTCGACCGACACGGAGGAGCGGCCGGTGCCGCTGGCCGAGCAGCGGAGGGAGGCGATCCTCGCCGCCCTGACCGCGGCGGACGCGAGCCGTGTCCTCGATCTGGGCTGCGGCCAGGGCCAGCTGGTGCAGGCCCTGCTCAAGGACGTCCGGTTCACCGAGATCGTCGGTGTCGACGTGTCCGTCCGCGCCCTGACCGTCGCCGCGCGCCGGCTGCGGCTCGACCGGATGGGGGAGCGGCAGGCGGCCCGCGTGAAGCTGGTGCAGGGCTCGCTCGCGTACACCGACAAGCGGCTGACCGGCTACGACGCGGCCGTGCTCAGCGAGGTCGTCGAGCACCTGGACCTGCCGAGGCTGCCGGCCCTGGAGTACGCGGTGTTCGGCTCGGCCCGGCCGCGTACGGTCCTCGTGACCACGCCGAACGTCGAGTACAACGTGCGCTGGGAATCGCTCCCGGCCGGACACGTCCGGCACCGCGACCACCGCTTCGAGTGGACCCGCGAGGAGTTCCGGGACTGGGCGGCCTCGGTGGCCGGGCGGTACGGGTACGACGTCGGGTTCACCCCCGTCGGCCCCGACGACCCCGAGGTCGGACCGCCCACCCAGATGGCCGTCTTCACCCGTACCGACGCCACCCGCATCGACGAGACCCCGAAGGAGGTCGCGGCATGACCCGTACGCTCCCCGTCACCGATCTGTCCCTCGTGGTGCTCGTCGGCGCCACCGGCTCCGGCAAGTCCACCTTCGCCCGACGCCACTTCAAGCCGACCGAGATCGTCTCCTCCGACTTCTGCCGGGGGCTCGTCGCCGACGACGAGAACGACCAGTCCGCGAGCCGGGACGCCTTCGACGTCCTCCACTACATCGTCGGCAAGCGCCTCGCGGCGGGACGCCTCGCCGTCGTCGACGCCACCAACGTGCAGCAGGAGGCCCGGCGCCGGCTCGTCCAGCTGGCCAGGTCGTACGACGTGCTGCCCATCGCGATCGTCCTCGACCTGCCCGAGGACGTGTGCCGCGACCGGAACGCCGCACGCCCCGACCGCGCGGACATGCCCGCGCACGTCATCCAGCGCCACCGCCGCGAGCTGCGCCGTTCGCTGCGGGGCCTGGAGCGCGAGGGCTTCCGCAAGGTGCACGTCCTGCGGTCCGTCGAGGAGGTCGAGGACGCCGAAGTCGTCCTGGAGCGCCGCTTCAACGACCTGCGTCACCTCGCCGGACCCTTCGACATCATCGGTGACATCCACGGCTGCCGCTCCGAGCTGGAGACCCTGCTCGCGAAGCTCGGATACGTCGACGGGCACCACCCCGAGGGGCGTACGGCGGTCTTCGTCGGCGACCTCGTCGACCGGGGACCCGACTCGCCGGGCGTCCTGCGCCGGGTGATGGGAATGGTCGCCGCGGGCGACGCCCTGTGCGTCCCCGGCAACCACGAGAACAAGCTGGGCCGCTGGCTCAAGGGCCGCAAGGTACAGGAGACGCACGGCCTCGCCGAGACGATCGAGCAGCTGGGGCACGAGAGCGAGGAGTTCCGGGCCGAGGTCGGACGGTTCATCGACGGCCTCGTCAGCCACTACGTGCTCGACGGCGGCGGCCTCGTCGTCTGCCACGCCGGACTGCCGGAGAAGTACCACGGCCGCACGTCGGGCCGGGTGCGCTCGCACGCGCTCTACGGGGACACCACCGGCGAGACCGACGAGTTCGGGCTTCCGGTGCGCTACCCGTGGGCGGAGGAGTACCGGGGACGGGCCACCGTCGTCTACGGACACACGCCCGTGCCCAACACCTCCTGGATCAACAACACCATCTGCCTCGACACCGGAGCCGTCTTCGGCGGGAAGATGACCGCGCTGCGCTGGCCGGAGCGCGAACTCGTCGACGTACCGGCCGAGCGCGTCTGGTACGAGCCGGCCCGGCCGCTCGCGACCGAGGCGCCCGGCGGGCACCAGGGACGCCCCCTGGACCTGGCCGACGTCCACGGCCGGCGGACCGTCGAGACCCGGCAGCACGGCAACGTCGCCGTACGGGAGGAGAACGCCGCGGCCGCCCTGGAGGTCATGAGCCGGTTCGCGGTCGACCCGCGGCTGCTCGCCTACCTGCCGCCGACGATGGCACCGACCGCCACATCGAAGGAGGACGGCTACCTGGAGCACCCGGCCGAGGCCTTCGCCCAGTACCGGGCCGACGGCGTCGAACGGGTCGTGTGCGAGGAGAAGCACATGGGCTCCCGGGCCGTGGCCCTGGTCTGCCGGGACGCCGAGGCCGCCCGCGAGCACTTCGGCGTGGACGGCGAAGGGGTGACCGGTGCGCTGTACACCCGCACCGGACGGCCTTTCTTCGACGACGCGGCCGTCACCGAGGAGGTCCTCGGCCGGCTGCGGACCGCGATCGGCGCCGCCGGACTCTGGGACGAGTTCGGGGCCGACTGGCTGCTGTTCGACGGCGAGCTGATGCCGTGGTCGCTCAAGTCGGCCGGGCTGCTCCGCCAGCAGTACGCGGCGGTCGGCGCCGCCTCCGGTGCCGTCCTCCCGGGCGCCGTCACCGCCCTCGAACGGGCGGTGGCACGCGGGGTCGACGGGATCGACGGGCTGCTCGCCAAGCAGCGGGAGCGGGCGGCGGACGCGGCCGCGTTCACCGAGGCGTACCGCAGGTACTGCTGGCCGACCGAAGGCCTGGAGGGTGTGCGGTTCGCCCCCTTCCAGCTGCTCGCGGCGACCGGACGCTCGCTCGCCGCCGTCCCCCACGACGAGCAGCTGGCCTGGCTCGACCGGCTCGTGGAGCACGACCCGACCGGGCTGCTCCAGGTCACCCGCCGGCTCGTCGTCGACACCGGCGACGAGGCCTCCGTCCGCGCGGGCGTCGACTGGTGGCTGGAAATGACCGGCGCGGGCGGCGAGGGCATGGTCGTCAAGCCGCTCGCCGCGCTGGTCCGCGACGCCAAGGGCCGGCTCGCCCAGCCGGGCGTGAAGGTGCGCGGCCGGGAGTACCTCCGGATCATCTACGGCCCCGAGTACACCCGGCCGGAGAACCTGGAGCGGCTGCGGCAGCGCTTCCTCGGCCACAAGCGGTCGCTGGCCCTGCGCGAGTACGCGCTCGGCCTCGAAGCGCTCGACCGCCTCGCGGACGGGGAACCGCTCTGGCGGGTCCACGAGGCCGTCTTCGCGGTCCTCGCGCTGGAATCGGAACCGGTGGACCCGAGGCTCTGAGCCCCGAGCTTCCGAGTTCCGAGGCAGGGCCGCCGCCGCCATGAGGCTCTCTCCGGGGCGCGCGTGTCGACCCCGCCCGGGCCTCGCGAGGCCCGGGCGGGGCTTCCATGACGGCCCCGGGCGGGCCTGCGTGAGGCCTCGGCCGGGGTCCGCGTGTCGCCCTCGACGGGGTCCGGGAGCTCTGCCCGGGCCCCGCTCCCATGTGACGGCCCCGGTCGGCTGCTCCGGTCGGCTCCGCTCGACGCCTCGGCCGGGGGCCTCCGTGTCGACCCCGGTCCGGGCCCCGCGGGTCTTCGCGAGGGCTCCGTGGGGGCTTCGGGGACCCTCGTGCCGCTTCGCGGGTCTTCGCAAGGTCTTCGTATCGCTTCACCGATGTTCCGCGCGGTGTTCGACCCGTTTCCGCACGGGCGGCGCATGGCCCCGACGGGGGGCGCAGAGGTGCCGGGGACGGCGCTCCCCTGCGCCCCCCGTGCCCGTTGACGCGTTTCTTCCGCACCCTCTAGCGTTCTTCACCCCACGACGTGACACAGTGTCAACAATGTTACTGAGCACGGCACATGAGGCACCGACGCACACGTGAACACGCCGGGCGACCACCGGTGGGCGGTCTTCCCCGGAGGGCCCGAGGACGGTACGGGGGTGAGCGGGCGGTGAGTCTCTTCGGCCAGGACCGCTCCTTCCTCCACGCCCTCCCGGCGGCCGACCGGCGGTCCCTGCTCGCCGAGGGCGCCCGGCGCGTCTACGAACCAGGGGAGGTGATGATCCGTGAACGCGACACCAGCGCCTTCGTCCTGGCGCTCCTCACCGGCTGGTCCGTCGTCTCCGTCGGCACCGAGCGGGGATCGCGGCTCATCCTCGCCCTCCGGGGCGCCGGCGAGGTCGTCGGCGACCTCGCCGCCGTCGACCGGCGCCCGCGCAGCGCCAGCGTCACGGCCCTCGGCACGGTCGAGGCGGTGGCCATCTCCGGCGACCGGTTCCGGGGCTTCCTCGCCGCCCGGCCGCACGCCACGGCGCTGATCATGCGCCAGCTCGCCACCCGGCTGCGGAGCGCCGACGTCGAACGTCGCGCGCTCGCGTCCGAGACCGTCCTCCAGCGCCTCGCGGCCCGGCTCGTCGAGCTGGCCGAGCGCGCCGGACGGCGGGGGGACACCGGGACCGTACTCGAACTTCCGCTGCCCCAGCACGACCTGGCGGCAGCCGTCGGAGCCACCCGGGAGGCGGTCGCCAAGGCGCTGCGCCTGCTGCGGGAACAGGACGTGGTCCGCACCGCGCACCGCACCGTCGTCGTCATCGACATGCGGGTCCTGGTGCTGCTCGCGGAGGGGCGCGCGCGCCCCGGCGGAGACCCGGCGGACGAATCTCCACCGGGTGTGTAAACGGCTACATCGCCGGTCGCGGAACGCGGCCAGTCTGGACACGCACCACCACGGCACCAACGGCACCGACGGCACCGGGGCAGCACACAGGGAGTCCGAGTGAGCACTGCGGGAGTGAACGGGGAAGTGGGCGGAGAGGCACCGGAAGCAGCGGGCGGCATCCACCGGTTCGTCGTCTTCGGCGACATCTGCGGGTCCGGGACCCTGGACATGGACGAGAAGAGACTCCAGCGCGCGGCGATGTACGCCGCGTTCGACGACGCGTACAGCTCCGTCGGCGTCGAGCCCGGCACCTTCCACCAGGAGGACCGGGGGGACGGCATCCTCGCCGCCCTGCGCCCCGACGTGCCGCCGACCCTCATGGTCGGACGGTGGATCGACACCCTGTACGAGAGCCTGCGCGCCCACAACAAGGGCCGGACGCGGCCGCTGCGGCTGCGGATCGGCATGAACGCGGGGCTCGTGGTCCAGGACCGGCACGGGCTCGTCGGGCGGGCGGTCGACCTCGCCGCCCGGCTCTGCGACAGCCCCCCGGCCAAGCGGACCATGGACGAGAACCCCGAGGTCGACCTGCTCGTCGTCGTCTCCGACTGGCTGTACGTGAACGTGGTCGCCGAGGGCGGGCGGTACGTCGAGCCGGACCACTACCGGCAGGCCCGCATCCGGTCCAAGGAGACCGACGAGGCCGCCTGGTTCCACGTACCGCGCAGACCCGCGCCGCCGCTCGTGGGGCCCGAGGGGGAGGCGGCGCCGGTGCCGGGGGCGCGGCCGGCAGGGGGGTCACGGACCGGCGTTGGGGGGGGGGGGGGGGGGGGGCCCCCCCCCCCCCCGCGGGGGGGGGGACCCGAGTGAAAACGACGGGGGGGGCCCAGAGAGAGA
>NZ_JBHXRW010000008.1:20349-132073 GCF_042716635.1 Streptomyces sp. NPDC058664
CCCGCGGGGGGCGGGGGGGGGGGGGGGGGGGGGGGGGGGGGGGGGGGGGGGGGGGCGGGGGGGGGGGGGGGGGGCGGGGGGGGGGGGGGGGGGGGGGGGGGCCCCCCCCCCCCCCCCCGGACCGGGGGAGGGAACCGTACGTACCACGTCGGGGGTGACCTCCTCGACGTCCACGGCAACACCATCCATGGCGGCTTCACCGGCATAAGGAAAGGCGGAGGCACCGGCGCGGGTCCGGGAGCCGCGTCCGGGGCCGCGGCGGGGGCGGGGGCGGGTGAGGCGGAGTGAGCGACGAGGACGCGTCCGCGCCGCAGGACGACGCACGGGACGCCGGACCGGGGCGCGGTGACCGGGGGGACGCGCCGGACCGCGGAAGCGACCGGGGCTCCGGCCGGGGCTCCGACCGGGGTGCGGACCGTGGCTCGGATCGAGGCTCGGACCGTGGAGGCCGGCGCGCGGACCGGGACGGCGACCGGGCCGGTGGGACCGACCGGGCCGACGGCACCGGCGACCAGCCCCGCGAACCGAGCGTCTTCGCGGCCGCCGACCGGGGACCCCTCGGCGGCGAGAGCGACACCGGCGGCGCCGCCACCGCGCGCCGGGCCGTCCGCACCTGGGCAGGCGGCGGCGCCGACCGCCTCACCACCATCCACGGCGATGGCACGGTCTTCGAGGGCAACCAGATCTTCGCCCTGTACGGCTCCGACCGCTCCGCTCACTTCGTGCAGGGCCCCGTCCCGCCCGAGACGCTCGACCACCTCGGCCGGGTGTACTGCGCCACCGCCGGCTACCGGCGGATGCGGGACCGGCTCCGCGACCACCGGGTCCTCGTCCTGTGCGGCGAACCCGGCAGCGGCCGCAAGACCACCGCCCTCGCCCTGCTCGACGAGCTGACCGGCGGCAAGGTCTTCCGCCTCGACCCGCGCCACGGCGTCGACGAGATCACCGAGGACGTCCTCCAGGAGAGCGGCGGCCACCTCCTGGAACTGCTCACCGACGACATGCCCACCGAGAGCGAACCGCGCCCCTCCCGCTCCGGGCGGGGCGAGCACACCACCGTCACCCGCCGCCCCGCCGCCCGCCTCTCCGAACTGCACCTGGACCGCTTCGCCGACCTGCTGCGCGGCCGGGACGCGTACGGCGTCGTCCTCGTCGAGAACGGGGAGCTCGCCGACCGGCTGCTGCGCGGACGGTACGGGATGTACTGCGCGCCGCCGCCGGCCGACGAGGTCCTGCAGCGCCACCTCTGGCACCGGCTGCGCGCCGAGTCCGACGAGGCCCTCGGGGCCGCGCGGGAGCGCGCCGCGCGGCAGGACGTCATCGACGCCCTGGGCCTCGAGGAGCTGCGCCCGCGCGAGGCCGCCCGGCTCGCCGACCACCTCGCCCGGCACTGGCGCGGCGAGGCCACCGACGAACAACTCCTCGCCGACTGCGCCTCCTTCGTACGCTCCCAGGCCCGCGAGTGGTTCGCGGGCGCCGACCGGCCGGGCGCGCTCCCCGAGGCTCTGCCGGCCCTGAACGCCGTGGCGTTCCGTATCGCCGTCGCCGTCTTCGACGGCTCGGCGTACAGCCTCGCCGCCGAGGCCGCCGAACTCCTCGGCTGGGAACTCGCGGTCACCCTCGACCCCGAACACGACCCGGGCCGACGCCTGTTCGGGACGCACGCCGAGCACCGGCCGGTGCGGGCCCGTGCCGTCCTGGAGGACGGCGAGCTGGACCTCGGCCCGGCCAAGGTGCCGGTGCGCGCCGTCCGCTTCCAGGGCGAGGCCCTCGCCGGGGCCGTCCTCGGCGAGGTCTGGCACGGCTACCACAACGTCCGCGGCCCGGTGGCCCGCTGGCTGCGCGCTCTCTGCGACGACCCGCGCCCCGAGGTGTGGGTGCGGGCCTCCGTCGCGGCGGGCGTGCTCTGCTCCTGGGACTGGATCCACGGCTTCCGCGAGCTGGTGGTACCGCTCGCCGTGACCGACGAGCCGGTCGCCCGCATGGCCGCCGCGACCGCGCTCGCGGAGTCCGCGCGCGACCCGCGCATCCGGCCCGCCGTCGCCGCCGTGCTCAAGGACTGGGCGGCGTCCGACGACGACACGCTCGTCAGGACCGCGCTGCTCGCCCACGGCTACGTCCTCGCGGCAGGCGGCGTCCCCGGTTCGCTCGACGCCCTGGCCCGGGTCGTCAGGACCCGTGAGGCGACCGACGTCGACGTCCTCGTGCCCGCCTCCTTCAGCGTGGCGCGGCTGCTCGCCTCCGGTGAGCCCGCACCCGTGCTGCGGCGGCTCAGGGACTGGCTGGAGGACGGCCGGCTGAACCTGGCCAATCTGGTCCACCTCACCGTCATCCGCGCCCTGAACACCCGGACCACCCACCTCTGGGGCCTGCGGGAGGTCCCCGAACTCGACGGACAGGCGGCCCGGCCGCTCCTCGTCGCCCTGCTCGCGACCCGGCCCGAACTCGCACCGGAGCTGGCGGCGCTGCTGCGGCACACCCTCACCACGGCCCGCTCGGGGGAAGCGGCCCTCGAGGCGTTCGGCGGTCTGCTCAGGCGGGCCGCGAAGGATCCGGAGTCCCTCGGGCACGTCCGCGCCTTCCTGCCGCGTCTCGCGGTGGACCGCCGGGACCGGGACCGGCTCAGGACCCTGCTGAACGAACTGGTCCGGGACCGCGACCGGCCCCTGGACAGAGCCGCGGCGCGCCGGATGTGGGACGCCGTGACGGAAGGAGCGAACCGATGACCGGACCCGAGCAGCACAGGAACGCACGGCCGGACGAGCGGGCGCGCGACGGCCGGGCACGGGACGAGCGGGTTCGGGACGGCAGGGAACGGGACGGCCGGGAACGGCAGCGGTACGACGGGCGCGACGGCGGCCGGCCGCCCGGTGGCCCCGACGAGGACCTGGACACGGACCCGGACCCGTGGCAGGACCAGGGCGGAGAGCAGGACCGGGAACGGGCGCGGGTACGGGCACAGGGGCAGGAACGGGGGCAGCGGCCGTGGGGCGGGGAGGCCGGCGGGTCCGGCGGGCGTCCGCGCGGACCGCTGATCGGCGAGTACGCGCCCCCGTACCGTCGCCGGAGCGGCCGGGTCGCCGCCGTGCTCCTCTACCGCAACGGCGGCCACCGGGTCATCTGGCCGGACCGCAAGGAGGACGTGAACAAGCCGCTGCTCCGCCAGCCCTACACCGTCTTCGAGGTCCAGCTCGGCCGTAACGTCACCGAGTTCAGGCTCCAGCTGCCGGCCGCCGGGGACGGCGTCTTCTTCGAGGCCGTCGCCAAGGTCCAGTGGGTCGTGACCGACCCGTACCTCGTCGTACGGGAACAGGTCGAGGACGTCGCCGAGCTGCTCCACGACGAACTCCTCGACGGACTGCGCAGGCTCTCCAGGAGGTTCCGGATCACCGAGGCGCAACGCGCCGACGAGGCCGTACGGGAGGAACTGAGCGCCGGACGCCTCAGCTTCGGCCGGGACATCGGGCTGCGGACCCGCGTCCTCGTCTTCATCGACCTCGACGACTCCGTCAAGGCCGAGGTCTCACGGCGCGACAGGGTCGGCGTCACCATGGAGGCCGACGAGCGCGTCGCCGAGGCGGAGCGGCGCAGGGAGGCCGCCGAGCGGGTCCTGGTCGCCGACCGGGCCCGCGAGATGGAGGCCCTCTTCCGGCGCGGCGACCTGGCCCAGATCGCCCACCACATGGCGATGCACCCCGACAAGCAGTGGGAGATCCGCACCCAGCTCCAGCGGGAGCGGCGCGAGGGCCAGGAGGACTACCTGGCCGTCTTCAACCGGCTCCTGGACACCGGGGTCCTGGAACGGCACGACATCGGCGAGCAGATGTACCAGGTCCTCATGTACCTGCGGACCCAGACCGGCACGGTCCTCGGCGGCATCACCGACCGGGTCCTCAACCCCTCGGGCGGAACCCCGCCGCGCCGCCTCGCCCTGGAGGACGCGCTGCCGGAGCCGAACCGCCCGGACTGGGACGAGGAGCACGGGGACGCCCCGCGCGACCCCCGGGTCTACGAGCCGACCCGGGTCGAGTCCGGCTTCGAGCGCGAACGGGAGCGGGGGAGGGGGAGGGCGCGCGAACGGGACCACGAGGGCGACTCCCGCGACCGGGGCCGGCCGGGGGACCGCCACGACGACGGCCACGACCGGTACGAGGAGGAGGACCCGTACGAGCGGCGCGACGCGTACGAGCGGAACGACCGGTACGACCGCGACGACCCGTACGACAGCGAGCGGCGCGAGCGTCCCCGGCGGTCCGCCCGCCCGGTCCGGCCCAGTTCCGAGTTCGACGACTGGGACGACGCGTGAGCACCACCCCGGACCCGACGCGGGACCCCGTGACGAACGCCGTGCCCACGCCCGCGCCCGCACCGGAGCCCGTGACGAACCCCGCGGCCGCACCCGCGCCCGCGTCCGGGCTCCCCGTACCGAACCCGTCGCCCACGCCCCCCGCCGTCCCGCCCGAAGAGCTCCGGTTCATGGCCGAGCGGCTGCTTACGACCGTCCGGGAGGACATCGGCCGTGCCGACACCAAGGCCGCGATCCTGCTCTCCGGCGCCCTCGCCTTCCTCGCCGTCGTGTTCTCGGCGGACCGGGGCCCGCTGCCCACCGCCGGCGCCGGGCTCGCGTTCCTGCTGCTCTCGGGCGCGCTGTGGACGGCGGGCGTCCTGATGCTCGTCTCGGTGGTGCTGCCCCGCACCCGGATCGGGGCCGACCGCACGCTGCTGCGCGAGCTGACGGCCGGGCCGTCCGAGCCCGCGCTGCGCGAGCGGCTCACCGCGTCCGGCGCGGACGCCACCGGCTGGCTCCTCGAACAGGCCAGCGTGCACGGGCTCGTGCTCGCGGCGAAGTACCGGTGGCTGCGCCTGGGCGTGTGCGCGCTCGTGCTCGGCGCCCTCCTGGCCCTCTTCAGCGAACTGTGGTGAGAGAGAACATGCAGTGGACCGACAAGGGGGGCGCCCTGCTCCTCGCCGGGGTGCTCCTGGCGCTGTCCGGCCCGTTCGCGGCGACCACCGCCTCGGGCGCGCCCCGGCCCGCCGACAAGGCCGCCGCCTACCGGACCCCCGTCGGCGAGGCCGCCGCGGCCGAGGCCCCCGCAGCCCCCGCCGAAGGGCCCGACCCGATCGACTTCGCCGTCGTCGTCGACCAGTCGGCGAGCCTCGCCGACAAGGACCTCGCGCGCGAGACCGAGGCGGCGGCGCTGATCGGTCAGGGTGAGATATCCGAGCGTTCCCGGGCCACCGTCATCGGCTTCGGCAGCTCGGAGAAGCCCGGCCAGTCGCCCGTGCGCGAGGTCTGCCCGCTCACCGTCGCCGACGCGGCCGGCCGTGAACGGCTCAGCGACTGCGTCCAGGAACTCGGCCGCCGCGACCCCGCGCGGACCGGTCCCGGCACCGACTTCCCGGCGGCGATCCGGCAGGCCGTCACCCGCCTCACGGAGGGCGGCCGAAAAGGCGGCGCCCCCAAGGTCGTCTTCCTGCTCACCGACGGCAGGCTCGACGTCGCCGACAGCCCCGAGTACGGCTCCGACCGGGAAAGCCGCCAGGCCAACGGAGCACGCCGGCTCACCGAGGAACTCGCCCGTGCCCGGGCCGCCCGCGTGCAGATCTGGCCCCTCGGCTTCGGCGGCGAGATCGACCGCGCCGCCCTCGCCGTCATGGCCGGCGGCGGCTACCTGGGCGGCTGCTCCGAGGTCCCGGGATCCGTGCCGCGCATGCGGGTCGTCGACACCTCCGCCGAGATCGACAAGGCCCTCCAGGAGACCTTCGCCGCCGCCCGCTGCGCCCGGATCGAGCACGGCACCGTCGGCAAGCCGCCCGCCGACCTGACCGTCGTCATCCCGCCCATCGCCACCGACGGCTCCCTCACGGTCGCCAAGCACGACCCGAAGGTGAGGGTCACGTACTTCGACCCGGCGGGCCGCAAGGTGCCCGTACGGGGCGAGTTCGACGGTTCCGGCTTCGAGGTGAGCGGACAGAACGGCCCGGTCGAGGCGCTGCGCGTGAAGAACCCGCTGCCCGGCCGCTGGCGCGTCCACGTCGAGGCGCCGGAGGGCCACCGCGACCGCGAGGTCGCCGTCCGGGCGATCTGGCAGGGCCGGCTCCGCTCCACCGTCGTCCTCGACCCGGCGTCCCCGCGCGCGGGGGAGCAGGTGAGGGTCGAGGTGCGGATGCAGACCCGGCGCGGAGTCGTCGTCACCGATCCGAAGCAGCTGGCCGGCCTCTCGGTCGCCGCCGACCTCAGCGGCGAGGGCTTCCGGCCCGTCGCCTTCCGGCTCGCCGACGACGGGAAGGCCCCCGACGCCAAGGCCGGCGACGTACGGTTCACCGGCACCCTCACCGTCCCCGCCGGGGCCACCGGCGACCTGGAGCTCGTCACCCGGATGGAGGCGCCCGGGATCACCTCCGACCGGCGCCCGCTGCACGCGGTCGTCGCAGGGGACGCCCCGCTCGTCACCGCCGCCCTCGTCGTCGACGGGGCCACCGTGCACCCCGGCGGCACCGTCCACGGCACCCTCGACGTCACCAACAACGACTCCGCGCCGCGCACCCTGCGGTTCGCCCTCGGTGACCAGACCCCCGGCGCGGAGCTCGCCGTCACCCCGGCGACCGTCACGGCCCGGCCGAACCGCAGCGCCCGGGTCCCCTTCACCGTCACCGTCGGCGACGGCACGCCCCTCGGCGAACTCGGCGGCCGGATCACGGTGGTCGACACCGGCGACGGCGACCGCGTCCTGCGCGGCGCCTTCCTCGACGTCCGGGTGGTGGCGCCGCCGACCTGGTGGGAACGCTGGTGGAAGGTCGTGGCGGGCGGGGCGGCGGCCCTTCTCGTCCTCGGCGCGTTCGTGGGCATCCGGCTCGCGGCCCGCCGCCGCCGCCGCGACCTCACCAGCGTCACGCTCGAACTGTGCCAGGACGGGCGGCCGGTCGACTCGCTGACCGTCCGCCGCGGCCAGAGCCCCGGCGGCGCGTACGCCTTCGCCGTCGACGAACCGTACGGGGCGCCGCCCGCCCTCCGCCGGATCCCCGGCGGCTCGTCCACCGCCCACGTCCTGCGCCGCACCGGCGCGGGCGAGCTGCTGCTGCGCCCCCGGGGCGGCGCGCAGATCCCCGTCAGGACCGGCGAGCCGACCGGACTCGGCGACCACGAACTCGTCGTACGGGGCGGCAGGCCGGCACCGGGCGGCGCCCGCGCCACCCCGTGGTCCCGCCGGCCGGCGGGCGGCGGCAGGAGCGGGGGAGCGGGGGCGCCGGACGGCCGCCCCGCCGCCGACACGGGCCCGGACGCCTCCCCCGGCGCGAGCGACTACGACGTCAACTTCTGAACGGGGCAACTTCTGAACGGGTCGCCGATGAACGGGCCACCGATGGACGGGCCACCGATGGACGGGCCACCGAGGAACACGCCACCTCCGAACGCGCCCTCGAGGAACGCGCCACCCATGAACGGGTCACCGAGGAGAACGACATGAAGATCTACCAGCCCATGCTCTTCGTCGGACTCGGCGGCACCGGCGGACGCATCGGCAGCGAACTCGAACGCAGCCTGCGCCGGGAGCTGTGCGGCCCCGACGGCACCGACCTGGTCGACGGCGGCCGCCGCCTCCCCTTCCAGCTGCCCGACTGCCTCCAGTTCGTCTACGCCGACTTCAGCGAGGGCGAGCTGCTGAGCCAGCCGCAGTTCCGGGCGAAGGGAGCCGAGGGCGCCGCCTTCGCCCGTACTTCCCGGATGGTCCGCGACCTGCTGCCCACCGACTTCGACTCCTCGCCCGAGGTGACCCGCATGCTGCGCGTCTCCGTCCCCGAGGAGACCCGGCTCTGGCTGCCGCCCCAGGCCCGGCAGCCCCGCGTCGCGCCCCTCAACAACGGTGCGGGACAGCTTCCGACCGTCGGCCGTGCCGCGCTCTTCGCGACCCTGCGCTCCGGGCTCGAACCCGTCCTGCGCCAGCTCCGCGAGGCGATCGGGGCCATCGGGCAGTCCGCGGGCGACCTCCGGCGGGTCGGCGGCGGCCGCATCCGGGGCTGCGACGTGTTCGTCGCCTTCTCCGTCGCGGGCGGCACCGGGGCCGGCATCTTCTACGACTTCATCCATCTCATCGGGCACGAGTTCCGCAATGCCCGGGTGCCCGGGGTGAAGATCTACCCGCTCGTCGTCATGCCCTCCGCGTTCCCGCCCGAGGCCGGCGGCGGGCGCGAGGCCGAGCTCAACTCGGCCCGCGCCCTCGTGGACCTCTCGCGGCTCGTCGACGACCAGAACGTGCCCGACGCCCTCGACCAGGTCGGCGACGTCGAGGACCGCGGCCGGCTCAGCGTCACGTACCCCGGCGACGGCGTCGTCGCGCTGCGCCCCGCCACCATGCAGACCGCGTTCCTCTTCTCCAAGCCCTCCGTGATCGGCAGCGACGACCTGCGCCGCTCCATCGCCGCCATGGTGATGTCGCTGATCGGCACCGACCTCGGAGAGGACAACGGCTCGGCGACCCGCGTCGAGGAGGACTACCAGTCCTTCGCCGCCAGCTTCATCAACAAGAGCGTGGAGCGCTCCACCCCGGCCCGTACGGGCATCGGCTACCGGGGCATGTCCACCAGCCTCGCCGCCTCCCTCACCGTGCCCGTCGACGACCTCGCCGAGATCGTCGCCGCCCGCCTCCTCGCCCAGGCCGTACGCGGCATGTCCGAGCGCGCCCGGCGGCCCGACCGGGAGGGGCAGAACCAGGTCAGGGAGCTGTTCACCCGCTCCGGCATCGGCCGGCTCTGGACCCGGGAGGCGCCCGACGTGCCCGCGCCCGAGCAACTCCCCCGGGGCAAGGGGAAGATCACCCAGGAGCTGCGGAACCGGCTCGGGGACATGGAGGAGGCACTGCGCCGCCTCGACAGCGGCCTCGCCCGGGAGATCCCGCGGCTCACCGAGGACTTCAGGCCGGGCGCCGGCATCCGCGAACTCCTCGGCCACATGGACCCGTTCCAGGTCGAGGTCGTCCTCGGGGGACTGCCCGGCCACCCCGACCGGGTGGCCAGGGAAGGCTTCACCGGCATGCTCGACAACCGCCGCAACGAACCCGAGCGCCCTCCGAACGTCCAGGCCTCCGCCCCGCCCATCCCCCCGGTCAGCGGCAGCGTCGGCGGCATCGTGCCCGCCCGCTGGAGCGACCCCGACGTCCAGGACGCCCTCGCCGCCCAGGAGGCCTGGTACCAGTGGCGGGCCCGGACCCTCTGGCACCGCGGCTGGCAGGCCGGCGAAGCGCAGTGGCGGCCGTCCCTGAACCGCGTCTCCGTCGAGGTCGCCGAACTCGCCAAGGCGCTCCGCGCCCACGAGCACGACGAGGCGAAGGCCTTCGCCGACCGCCGCCGCGACCTCTACCGCGACGACCGGGCCGGCATCGCCTATCTGCTGCCCCCGCAGAACACCCTGCGCGCCTTCTACGACGACGTCGTCGACCGGCTCGCCCAGAGCCTGGGCCTGCCCGAGTCCGCCGACGCCGCGAGCCTCCTCGGCCGGCTCGTCGGCCCCGACGACTGGCGGCGGGCCCTCGACGCGGTACGCCGCTCCTCCGGCGCGGCGGTGAAGGAGATCAAGCAGGTCGTGGAACGGCGGGTCAAGCGGCTCTTCGGCGAGGCCAACGAGGACGCCTTCGCCCGCCCCCTGCTGCCCTCCATGGAGCTGCTCCTGCGCGCCGCCTCCGGCGACGAGACCGCCGAGGCGAAGGTCGACCCGCGCTGGCTCGACCAGTTCAGGGCCCGCCTCGCCGGACTCATCCCGGTGGGCTTCGTCCCCGACGGCAGCGGCCCGCTCAAGATCCTCATCGTGCACCCGGCGAGCGAGTCCGACGGCCGCGCCCGCGACTACCTGGAACAGGAACTCAACCTGCCCTCCCGGGTCACCCCGGAGAGCCGGGCCGGCGACACCGACTCCATCACCGTCGTCTTCTTCCGCAGCGGCATGAACCTCACCGACATCTCCGAGGTCCGCGGCGTCCTCGGCCTCTGGGCCGAGGCACGCGACGCGGCCGGCGAGGACGACTTCCTGCACTGGCGCCAGCGGCTCGGCTACCAGGACGACTGGCTGGTCTCCACCGAACACGACCGGCAGCGCATCCTGCACCGGCTGCTCTGCGCGATGTGGAACGGACACGTCGACGCCGAGGGCCCGGCCGGGTCGCCGCGCGTCGTCCGCATCCGCCTCCAGGACGGCGAGTCCGCGACCATGTCGCTGCGCCTGGAAGGCTTCGACGGCTCGCTCTCCAGCTGGGCGGGGCTGCTGCGCGCGTACGAACGCTGGGCGCTGCTCGACGAGGGACAGATCATCGAGCAGTTCTGCGAACGCCTCATGCAGGCCCTGCCCAAGGGCCTCGCCCAGGTGCCGGCGGCCCCTTCGCCGCTCTTCACCCACTTCGTGGAGCAGGTCGCCCCGCGCCAGCTCGCCCTGATCGACGGACTCGTCGCCGAATACGGGGAGTACGGCGAGGCGGACACCGAATGGCTCGCCCCGCTGCGCCACTTCTGGGAGGTCACCTACCCGGGCGCCCTCGACATGCGCTTCCCCCGGGCGGCCCGCGCGACGAGGTCCACCCTGCGCGCCCTCTACGAACGCCACGGACCGCGCGCAGGACAGGGGCGGGTCCCGGCACCCGGCCCGCAGGCATCCGGTCAGGGGCCGGTGCCGGTGCAGGAGGGGTACGGGCCGCCGCAGAGCCCGCCGCCCGCGTACGGGCACGGGCACGGACCCGCGCAGAGCCCGCCGCCCGCGTACGGCACCGGGTACGGCACCACGCAGAGCCCGCCGTCCGGGAACGGCACCGGCGGTGGTGCAGGGGCCTGGCCCGATCCCCGTACCGCCTACGGCGAGACGCCCACCCTCGCGCCCGCGGCGAAGCCACCCCAGCCGTCCGCGTACGAAGGCGACTGGGAGCTGGAACCCGAGCCGGACTTCGGGCCGGAGTTCGAGGCGGACTTCGGTCCCGGGGAGGAGGAGTGAACGCGCGTGTCCTTCCCGAACGGCCGCTGCCCGGCCACGCCGTCTGCCTCGACCTCCGTACCCTCCGTACGGACGGCGCCGGGCCGTACGACCCCGACGCCGTCGTCCGCGCGGCCCTGGACGCCCCGCAGCCCGGCGGCGAGCGCCGCTTCCTCGTCCTCGACGAGGCCGACCGGCTCGTCGCCCACCAACTGCTCTACGAACGCCTCTCCTCCTACGGGCCCGCCCACGTCGTCTGTCTGGCCGTCGGCGCCCGGGGCGAGCGGAACCTGCGCCGCACCCTCGCCCTCCGCCCGCCCGCCGCGGGCGTCCTGTGGCTGTTCGACACGGTGGAGGACGGCGTCCCGGCCGAGGCCGTACTGCGTCCGCTCGTCGACGTCCTGTCCACTCCCGAGGTCTTCGACGCCGTCCTCCACGCGCTCGGCGAGGTGGTGCACGGCGTCGCCGTGCCCGCCGTGCGCGTCCTCGAACACGACCTCACCGACGAGGCGAGGGCCCGCGCCTGGCGGCAGGCGATGGAGGGTCTTACCGGCCCGGACGTCCCGGCCGTCGCCACCGCGGCCGAGCAGGTGCCGGGCGCCCTCGCGCTGCTCCTCGACGAGGGCGTCCCGCGTTCCCTCTCCGGACACCGCTGGCTCCCGCCGCAGGGCAGGGCGGGGGCCGGGCTCGCCGCCTGCGAGGAGGCCGTCGGCGCCGCCGTCGACGGCTACCACCGGGTGCGGGGCGCGGCGGGGCTCCTCACCGGGGCGGGCCGCACCGCCGACCTGCCGGGGGACATCGAGCGGGTGACGGAGGAACTGGCCCGGTTCCGTACCGCCGTCGCGGACGCGTTCGGCGCCGCGGGCGGCAGCCGGCTCACCGCCGAGCACCGGGGCGTGCTCCGCGACCGGGGCATCGAACTGCCGGAGATGCCGCGGGAGATATCGCGGGCGGGAATCGTCCCGGCCCTGCGCGACCACACCCACGACCTGATCGGCAAGGGACTCCCGCTCCGCTCCGTGGCGGCCCGGCTCGGCGCGCTCGCCGCGCGCACCGCGCCCGTCGGCAGCGCCGCCCGGCTCGCCCGGCTCGACGTCATCTGCGGACCCGAGCGGCTGCGGCGGCTCGGCGGCCGGTACCCGTTCACGGCCGGGGGTCCGCGCCCCGCGGCCCTCGCCGTGACCGGGGTCCTGGCGCTGCTCGCCGGGATCTGGCCGGTCCTCGGCTGGGTCCTCGGACCGGCCGTCGGCGTGCTCGCCGCCGGACTCGCCCATCTGATGCTGCGGCGCAGGCCCAACCGCTCCCCGGACGGGCGGATCGACGGCGGCGGTGCCACGGGCGCCGCGCCCCGGCTCTTCGGCGGTCTGCTCGGCGGTCTCGTGGGGGCGGGTGCGGGCCAGTTCCTCGGCCCGCCGGCGTGGCTGGCGGCGGCGGCGCTCACCGTGTCCCTGACCGCCGTCGTCCTGCTCGCGCTGCGCGACTGGACGCGGGCGGTGGACGACTGGTGGGCGCGGGCGGACCCGGAGGAGGCCTGGCGGATCCTGCGGGAGACGCAGACGCTCGTCGTCACGACCGCCGTGCACGACTGGCTCTTCGCCGAGGTGCGCCACCACTGCTCGGCGGGAGCGGGGGCGGTGTCCCGGCTGCTCAGGGGCCTCGCGGAGACGGCCGACGCGCACGGGCGGGCGTACCCGCGGCGGTCCGGCCCGTCGGCCGCGCCACCGGAGACGGCGTCCCGGGCGGAGGACGGGCCGCCGCCGGACCGGGAGGGCGGCACGGCCTCCTGGAACTGGCAGGACTGGACGGACGGCGGCGGGGAGGAGGACGTCTGGTCGGACATGGACGAGGAACCGGCACCCACGGCGCCCCCCGCACCGCCGTCGTCGTCCGCGTCTCCGTACCCGTCTCCGTCCCCGTCCGGCCCGTACGAAGGAGACCGCGACACCGTCCCGGTCCCCGAGTCCGTCGACGGGCCCGGCCCCGCGCCCGCGTGGCTGGAGCGGCGGTACGGCGACGGGGGACCGCTGCTCGTCGACACGCTCGTCGGCGATCTGGTCGCCGGCACCCTCCTGATCCTCGACCGGTGCTGGGCGGGCATCGAGCGCGACCCCGGAGCCACCGTGCCCGCCGTCCACGAGCAGCGGATCGCGGAGCTCCTTGACGAGACCCGCCTCCGCCTGGAGCGCGACGTGGCGGCCTCGCCGCCGCCCCGGTACGAGGGCCTCCGCGACCCGGACGCGCTCTCCGGACTCGCCGCCTTCACCGACCGCTCCGACCGGCCCGACGCGGCCCGGCTCACCGGGGTCGCCCCCGACGCGGTGGCCCTGCTGCTCCTGTCCGACGACGATCCCGGCCGCACGGTCGCGCTCTGCGGCCCCGAACACCTGCGGCTGCTCTCCCACGACCCGCTCGCCGCCCGGCAGGTCCGCTTCGTGCCCGAGGCGATGCGGCGCGGGGCGGCGGGGGACGACGTCTGGCGGGGCACCGCCGAGGACGTCGTGTGGACCGGTGCGGGACGCCACGCCGGAATCCTCCGTCTCGTACCGCTGCGCGCGGACGTCGTGCACACCGTCCGCGCCGAGGAGGCGGGAGAACCGTGACCGACCCGATCCACCCGATCCACCCGAACGACCCGAACGACGACCCGGGCCGCCCGCCCGCCGACCCCCGTCTCCCCCTCGGCCCCGACCATCCCGACCACCTCAGCGAGCCGAGTCCGCCGCCCCACCCGTACTACCAGGAGCTGGAGTTCCTCACCCCCCAGGAGGCGCAGCTCCGCTTCGCCGTCCGCTACGGGGAGGACCACAGGCCACCCGGCCGCCCCGGGGTCCTCGCGCGCCGGGCGGTCCTGGGCACGGGGGCGGTGCCGGTCCTCCAGTACCGGCTGACCTCGTCCGGGCACCGCGACCCCCACGCGTACGGGCTCCTGGAGCGGGAGGTGGCGGCCGCCGTCGCCCTCGAACGGCGGTACGGCACCGCGCAGTTCGTCGCCGTGCTGCCCCGGATCGTCGGCTTCGACCTGACCGCCGCCGAGCCCTTCGTGCTGTACCGGCCCCCAGGCGGGCGGCCGCTCTCCGCCTGGGCCGGTCGTCTCGGCACCGACGACCCGGAGGCGATCACCGGCCAACTCGCCATGGCCGTCCGCCTCCTGGGCGAACTCGGCCTCGTGCACCGGGCGATCACGCCCGACACCGTACGGTGGGACGGTGCGCGCGTACGGCTCTGCGAACCGTACGCGGCGCTGCGCGCCGGGGAGGAGCGCGAGCCCTTCGGCACCGCCCCCTGGGCCTCGCCCGAACAGCGCGCGGGGCGCGGCGCGGCCGACCCGCGCGACGACCTGTGGTCCGTCGCCGAACTCGCCTACTGGCTGCTCTCCGACCGCCAGGACCGGGGCGAGGGCCCGCCGGGGGACCTGGCCGACTACCGGCGCCTGGCGGCCCTCGGGCACAGCGGTCTCTTCTCCCCGCACGCGGGGGAACGCCCGCACCCGGCCGAGCTGCTGCGCCTCCTCGACGTGCCCGACCCGCTCGCCACCGGCGTCGGCGCGGCGGACCCGCTCGACCGGTGGCGCGCCGAGTACGACACCCAGGTCGCGCGGAAACGAGCGCTGTCCACGGGAGCCCCGCCGGGCGCGGGACCGGACGCGGACACCCCGGAGGTCCACGGCCAGGGCGAGCGTTCCCCGCGTACCTCCCCGCGTACCTCCGTGTTCCGCCGGGTCTTCGGCGGCGGTGACGAGGCGCGCCGCCCCGCCGTGCCCGCGCCCGAACCGGTACCGGCGCCGCCGTCCCGGAGCCGGATGTGCCCGCACTGCCTGCTCCCCGTCGAGTACGACGAACGGCTGCTCGTCACCATCGACGCCAAGGGCAACCGGATCCCGCTCGACCTCAGCACCGAACGCCGGCCGGGCCACCGCACGGACGCCCTGCGCAAGGCGTACCACCTCTGCCCCCACACACGGGACGGCGACGAGGGGCACGAACTGCCCGTGCCGTACCTCACGAACGGGGAACCGCTCTCCATCGCCCTCGTCGGCAGCTCCTCCGTCGGCAAGACCCACCTGCTCGCCGCCATGCTCGGCGAGGTCGAGCTCGGCGGCCTGGAACCGTACGGGCTGAAGTGCCGGCCGCTCAACCCCGAGGCGCACCGCACCTATCTGCGCGAACGCGTGCAGAGTCTCCAACAGGGACGGCAGCTGGGCCGTACCGGACAGCAGACCTTCGCGCGCTTCGCCGACGGTCTGCTCGTCTCGGCGGGCGGCGCGACGCCCCGGCCCGTCGTCTTCTTCGACCTCGCGGGCGAGGACCTCGCCCAGGACAGCGAGGTCGGCCGCTTCCTCATGGGCGTCGACGCGTTCGTCTTCGTCCTCGACCCGCTGCGCGCGCTCCGGCTGCCCTCCCTCGACCCGGTGCGCAAGCAGAGCGGACTGCACCGGCGCGAGCTCGGCGACGAGGCCTTCACCACCGTCCTGAACCGCATCCCCAGGCAGCGCGGCGGGCTCGTCGCCGCGCCGGCCGCGCTCGCCGTCAACAAGAGCGACCTGGTGCGTTTCGAACCGGTAGTGGACCGCTGGCTCGGCCGCGCCCTGCCCGGCCGCCACGACGCCGTCGCCCCGTCGGCCGAGAGCCGGGACGCGTACGCCTTCCTGGCCCAGCACGCCGGCGCCGCCTGGCTCAAGCCCTTCGACGACTGCGCCGACTGCACGCTGCACTTCGTCGCCGCGACCGGCGGACAGGCGCGCGGCGACCGGTTTCCGCACGGGGCCCGGCCGCGCCGGGTCCTCGCGCCACTCCTTTCGCTCTTCGCCATGTGCGGGCTGCTGCCCGGGGCGCAACCCGTGAGACCTACGGAGGGGATCGTCCGATGACACGGTCGGAGAACGAGGTCGACCAGATCGTCTTCCGGTGGGACAGCGAGAACCTCTCCGGCAGCACCGGCTTCGGTCCTGTGGCCTGGTCGGGCCCCCGTGACGAGGCGGAGAACCTCTTCAGGACCTCGGGGCCCGTGCTCCGCGCGAGCGGCGAGGAGACCCGGCCCGCCCTGATCAGGCTCCAGCGGCGGGCCGAGGTGATGCTGATCCGGCGCGTCCCGTTCACGGACGCCGGCGGCGGCACCTCCGTGCTCTGTCACGGCCTGGTCGGCTCGCCCGCGCTCCTCGAACCCGCCGTCTGCCTCGGGCTGCACGCCTGGAACTGGCAGGGCGCGGACCTGAACGCCGCCGAGGCGCGCGGGCGGCTCCCCGTCGTCCCCGAGGAGGTCCTCGTCCCTGCGACCGGCCGGGGGCAGGGGGAGCTCGACCGGATCCTGGCGTACGCGGCCGAGGAACTCACCGGCGCGGTCGCGGAGTTGCTCCGCCATCCGGACGAACGCTTCACCGTCCTCGACGAGCGGGGGGACACCGCCTGCTCCGTCCTCTGGGGACTGCACAGCATGTTCGGCACGCTCACCGACCGCCGGTGGACCTTCGCCACCCACGACACCGCCGAACTCCCCGCGCTCCGTTACGTGTTCGTCGGCGGCTGGGCCGGTGCGGCGAGTCGCAACACCGAGCGCCGCCGCGTCGACCCGCTCGAGCGGACCGGTGACCGGGCGGAGGAGATCGCGGCCCGGCTCGTCCGCCACCACCTGCGGGGCGTCGCGGAGGGCGACGGCGCGGAGTACGCGGTCGGCAGCGCCCTCCACACGGCCTCCGCCGCCCGCCGCGCCCCTCTCCTCGATACGGCCACGCGCGCGCTCGACGCCCTCGACAGCCGCGACGGCGGTCCGAGCGCTCCCTCCCGGGGCTTCGGGACCCCGGACCCGGAGGCCCCGGGCTCTCCGGCCCCGCCCGGAGAGCCCGCCCTCCGGGCGGAGACGCCGGCCAGGAGGCCCACGGGCCGGCGGTGGGGCCGGTCCTCGGGCGGCCGGGCCACCGAGGACGCGCCCTCCTCCGAACGCCCGGCGGCCGAGGTCCCGCCGCCGGCGGGCGAGTTCCGGGGGACCGCCGGCCCCGGCCCGTCGGAACGCCCGGACCTGTGGTTCCGCCAGGAACCGCTGCCGGGGGACAGGACCCGCCCGCCGGCCACGCGTGACCTCCGGCCCGCGCCGTACGGGAGCGAGGCGGGGGCGCCGGAGCGCGGTCCGTCGGCCTCCGCCCCCCACTTCCCGGCCGCACCCGAGGGCAACCGGACCGCACCCGAGGACCACCACCCGCCCGTCCCCGACCCACGCCCCTCGGCTGCCCCCGACCCGCGCCCCTCGGCCGCCTCCGACCGTCCGGCCGTCTCCGACCCGCGCCCTCCGACCGGCCTCGACCGTCCGGCCGTCGGCGACCGCCCTGCCCGGGAAGCCCACCCGTACCCGCCCGTCCCGGCGGATCCCTCCCACCCGGCCGATCTGTCGAAGCGCCCTCCGGAGCCCGGCGCCCGTTCCACGCCCCCGGAAGGCGACGTACCGCCGGGCGGGTCCGAGGCGCGTGCCCCCGAGGCGCGTGCCCCCGAGGGGCGGCCCGGGGCCGACCCGTACCCCCGCCCCGTACTTCCCCTGGTCGCGCCCGTGTGGACCGGGCCCGGCGCGGTCGAAGGCCGGTCCTGGGCCCGGGCGCGCGGCCGGGAGCGGGAGGTCGAGACCGGGCTCGTGCACAAGCTGCCGGCGGCGCGCACCGTGGAGGAGGCCCGCGCCCTCGTCGAGCGGGGCGGCAGCCGTGAGCTGCTCGACGCGCTGCGCCGCCCGCAGGCGTACGTCGTCCTCACGCTCCTCCTGCGGGAGACCGCCGGACGGTTGCCGTCCTGGGGGCATCCGCTGCGCAGGGAGCTCTGCGACGTGGCCCTCGGCCAGGACCTCTGGGCCGTCGCGCCGCCGGGCGGCGCGGCCGATCCGTCCGACCCGCCGGAGGAGCAGCGCGCGGCCAACGCCGCCGCGCTGCACCGCTGGGCGGTGAGCCCCCTCCTCGATCGCGGTGACGCCCCCCTCGGCACGGTCGCCGCGCTGCTCTCCCGGCTCCGTACGAGCCCGGTTCCGTCCGCCCGTGAGACCTTCTGGCTGATCGTCGACGGCGAGCGTCCCGGTCTGCCGGACGCGGTCTGGCTGACCCTCCTCAAGGAGGCGTACGGCGTGCCCCGTAGGGCCCCCCGCCCCGGAGGGCCCGCGCCCGGGTCCTCCGGCCACCCGCACGATCCCGGCAACGGCTACACCCGCCGTTTCCTGCGCCGCGCCGGGATGCTGATCGGTGGCCTCGTGGCCGCGATCGTCCTGGTCGCCGCATGGGGGTGGCTCACCTGACCGAGACCGCCCCGACGTCCGCGACCACGACGGCCACCCCCGCCCCGGCACCCTCGACCACCCCCGCCTCGTCCGAAACGCGGGCCCCGGCGGCCCGGCTCCGCCAGGATGGGCGCATGGGATTCCACGTCGATTCCGAGACCGGGCGGCTGCGCCGCGTCATCCTGCACCGGCCCGATCTGGAGCTGAAGCGGCTCACCCCCACCAACAAGGACGCCCTCCTCTTCGACGACGTGCTGTGGGTGCGCAGGGCCCGGCAGGAGCACGACGGCTTCGCGGACGTGCTGCGTGACCGGGGGGTGGAGGTGCATCTCTTCGGGGACCTGCTGAGCGAGGCCCTCGACGTGCCGGCCGCCCGCGCGCTCGTGCTCGACCGGGTCTTCGACGAGAAGGCGTACGGGCCGCTCGCCACCGACCACCTCCGGGACGCGTTCGACTCGCTGGACTCGGTCGCGCTGCGGGAGGCGCTCGTGGGCGGGATGACGAAGCGGGAGTTCCTGGCGGCGCACCGCGAGCCGACCTCGGTCCGGTTCCACGCCCTGGACCTGGACGACTTCCTGCTCGGCCCGCTGCCGAACCACCTCTTCACCCGGGACACCTCGGCCTGGATCTACGACGGCGTCTCGATCAACGCGATGCGCTGGCCGGCCCGGCAGCGCGAGACCGTCCACTTCGAGGCGATCTACAAGCACCATCCGCTCTTCACCGGCCCCGAGGCGGGGGCCTTCCACCACTGGTCGGAGGGGCAGGCCGACTATCCGTCGACCATCGAGGGCGGGGACGTCCTGGTCATCGGCAACGGCGCCGTGCTCATCGGGATGAGCGAGCGGACGACCCCGCAGGCGGTGGAGATGCTGGCCCGGGGCATGTTCGCGGCCGGTTCGGCCCGCGCGATCGTCGCGCTCGACATGCCGAAGCGGCGCGCGTTCATGCACCTGGACACGGTGATGACGATGGTCGCCGAGGACACGTTCACCCAGTACGCGGGCCTCGGGATGCTCCGCTCGTACACGATCGAACCCGGGGAGGACGAGGGACATCCCCTCCGGGTGACGGACCATCCGCCGGAGCGGATGCACAGCGCCATCGCAGAGGCGCTCGGGCTGCGGGAGATCCGGGTCCTGACGGCGACGCAGGACGTGCACGCGGCCGAGCGCGAGCAGTGGGACGACGGGTGCAACGTGCTGGCCGTGGAGCCGGGCGTGGTCGTCGCGTACGAGCGGAACGCCACCACGAACACGCATCTGCGGAAGCAGGGCATCGAGGTGATCGAGATCCCGGGCAGCGAGCTGGGCCGGGGGAGGGGCGGGCCGCGCTGCATGAGCTGCCCGGTGGTGCGGGACGCCGCCTGAGGGGGCGTCCCGCGGGGTGCTGCCCGAGGGGGCTGTATAGAAATGTTGAGGTGCGTATACACTTCCAATGTCTCGGAACGCCGTCCCCCGACCGTACCCATAGGAGCGCGACCCATGGCCACAGACCTCATCGGCCGCCACTTCCTCAAGGAGCTGGACTTCACCGCCGAGGAGTTCCGCGCCCTGATCGCGCTCTCGGCCGAGCTCAAGGCCGCCAAGAAGGCGGGCGCCGAGGTCCAGCGGCTGCGGGGCAGGAACATCGCCCTGATCTTCGAGAAGACCTCGACCCGTACGCGCTGCGCCTTCGAGGTCGCCGCCGCCGACCAGGGCGCCTCCACCACCTACCTGGACCCCTCCGGCTCCCAGATGGGCCACAAGGAGTCGGTCAAGGACACCGCCCGCGTCCTCGGCCGGATGTTCGACGGCATCGAGTACCGGGGCGACAGTCAGACCGCCGTCGAGGAGCTCGCCGCCTTCTCGGGCGTCCCCGTCTTCAACGGGCTCACCGACGACTGGCACCCCACCCAGATGCTCGCCGACGTGCTCACCATGACCGAGCACACGGACAAGCCCCTGGACGCGATCACCTTCGCCTACCTCGGTGACGCCCGCTTCAACATGGGCAACTCCTACCTGGTGACCGGCGCCCTGCTCGGCATGGACGTACGGATCGTCGCCCCCGAGGCGTACTGGCCGGCCGAGGACGTCGTCGCCGTGGCCCGCAAGCTCGCCGAGACCAGCGGCGCGACCGTCACCCTCACCGAGGACGTGGCGGAGGGGGTCGGGGGAGCCGACTTCGTGGCCACCGACGTCTGGGTCTCCATGGGCGAGCCCAAGGAGGTCTGGGACGAGAGGATCGCCGCCCTCGCCCCGTACTCCGTGACCATGGACGTGCTGCGCGCCACCGGGAACCCGGACGTCAAGTTCCTGCACTGCCTGCCGGCCTTCCACGACCTGGGCACGGCCGTCGGGCGGGACATCCACGCCCGGCACGGCCTGACCGAGCTGGAGGTCACCGACGAGGTCTTCGAGTCGGCCCACTCCGTCGTCTTCGACGAGGCCGAGAACCGGATGCACACCATCAAGGCGGTCCTGGTCGCGACGCTTGCGGGTGCCGCCCCTCAGGGCTCCTGACGACTCAGGAACGCCGACGGCTCAGGACTCCTGACGGCGGTGCCGGGCCGGGCCGCGCCGGGTCGGGCCCCGCTGGGCCGGTACGGCCGGGAGCGTGAACCAGACCGCCTTGCCGTGCGTGGTGGGGCGGTGTCCGCAGTCGCTGCTCAGCGCGCGGACGAGGAGGAGACCGCGGCCGTGCTCCTGCCAGGGGTCGACCTCGGTCCCCGGGTCGGGGCAGACCGGCCGGCCGTGCCGGACGGGCTGGGAGTCGTGGACCTCGATCTGGCAGCCGCCGGGTCCCGGGAGCAGCTCGACGACGAGTTCGATGGGGCCGAGGCCCGCGGTGTGCTCGACGGCGTTGGCGACGAGCTCCGCGGTGAGCAGTTCCGCCGTGTCGCGGTCGGGGCGGCCCACGGCCCCGGGATCGATGTCGTCGAGCGCGCCGCGGATCAGGGCGCGGGCGATCGGTACGGCGGCGGTGGTGTGGGGCAGCCGGACGCGCCAGGGGGCGGCCGTTCCCGGAGGCCCGGTCGTGGCGGGACCGGCCGCGGCGGGGTCGGCGGCTTCGGGCATGGGGAGGGCTCCCTTCGCCGAGCGGGGCGGATGGCACGGGCGGGGCGGGCAGAGCAGGTGGAGCTGGTCGGGCAGGTGGAGCAGGTAGGGCTGGTCGGCGGACGGGGCATCCCGAGACGTCCCGGTTTCAACCTTACGGTCTGCAATTTCTCGTTCCAGGGGCACCCCTCCCCCCTCCGAGGGACCTTCGTCCCTGGGCTCCAGGCCTCCGGCCACCCGCCTCGCCCTCCTCTATCGCGCACTCGTGACGACGGTCACAGTACGGTGATACCCTCCGAACGGAGGAAGGAGGCCCTTCCGGATGAGCCCTTTCACCGGCTCCGCGCCCCGCACCGCGGACTGGCGGCACCTGCGCCTCGACATCGACCGGGGCGTCGCCACCGTCACCCTCGCCCGCCCCGCGAAACTCAACGCCCTCACCTTCGGCGCCTACGCCGACCTGCGCGACCTCCTCGCCGAGCTCTCCCGCGAGCGGGCCGTCCGCGCCCTCGTCCTCGACGGAGAGGGCCGCGGCTTCTGCTCCGGCGGCGACGTCGACGAGATCATCGGCGCCACCCTCTCCCTCGACACCGCCGAGCTCCTCGACTTCAACCGGATGACCGGCCAGGTCGTCCGGGCCCTGCGCGAGTGCCCCTTCCCGGTCGTCGCCGCCCTCCACGGCGTCGCCGCGGGCGCCGGGGCCGTCCTCGCCCTCGCCGCCGACTTCCGGATCGCCGACCCCACCACCCGTTTCGCCTTCCTCTTCACCCGGGTCGGGCTCTCCGGCGGCGACATGGGCGCGGCCTATCTGCTGCCCCGGGTGGTCGGACTCGGCCACGCCACCCGGCTCCTCATGCTGGGCGAACCCGTCCACGCCGCCGAGGCCGAGCGCATCGGCCTGCTCTCCGAGCTCACCGAGGAGGGCCGGGCGGCGGAGCGGGCCGGCGCCCTCGCCCGCCGTCTCGCCGACGGCCCCGCCCTCGCGCTCGCCCAGACCAAGGCCCTGCTCACCGCCGAGCTCGACATGCCGCTCGCCGCCTCGATCGAGATGGACGCGGCCACCCAGGCGCTCCTGATGAACGGCGCCGACTACACCGAGTTCCACGCGGCCTTCACCGAGAAACGCCCCCCGAAATGGCAGGGCCGCTAGCCATGGCGGGGCCGTCGACCACGGCCGGGCCGTCGACCACGGCCGGGCCGTCGACCACGGCCGGGCCGTCGAGCACGGCCGGGCCGTCGGTCCTGGCCGAGCCGTCAGTCCTGGCCGGGCCGTCGACGATGGCAGGGCCGCCTGCCGCGGCCGGGCCGTCGAGGGTCGCCGTCGTCGGGGGCGGCCCCGGCGGGCTCTACGCCGCCGCCCTGCTCAAGCGGCTCGACCCCGCCCGCGAGGTCACCGTCTGGGAGCGGAACGCGCCCTCCGACACCTTCGGCTTCGGCGTCGTCCTCTCCGACGAGACCCTCGGCGGCATCCGCGACGCCGACCCCGTCGTGTACGAGGCGCTCCGCCGCGACCTCGTCCGCTGGGACGACATCGACGTCGTGCACCGGGGCCACCGCACCCGCTCCACCGGCCACGGCTTCGCCGCCCTCGGCCGCCGCCGGCTCCTGGAGATCCTGCACGCCCGCTGCACCGACCTGGGCGTACGGCTCCGCTTCCGCACCGAGGCCCCGCCCGCCGCCGCCCTCGCCGCGGACCACGACCTGGTCGTCGCCGCCGACGGCGTCCACAGTCGCACCCGCGAGGCCCACGCCGCGCACTTCCGCCCCCGGATCATCACCCACCGCTGCCGCTACATCTGGCTCGCCGCGGACTTCGCCTTCGACGCCTTCCGCTTCGAGACCGCCGAGACCGAGTACGGCGTGATGCAGCTGCACGCCTACCCCTACGAGACCGGTGCCTCCACCGCCATCGTCGAGATGCGCGAGGAGGTCTGGCGGGCGGCCGGCTTCGACGAGCTCGACGAGGCCGAGTCCACCGCCCGCTGCGCCAAGATCTTCGCCGAGGCGCTCGGCGGCCGGGAGCTCCGGTCGAACAACTCCGCCTGGACCGCGTTCCGTACCGTCGTCAACGAGCGCTGGTCGTACGGCAACACCGTCCTCATCGGCGACGCCGCCCACACCGCGCACTTCTCCATCGGCTCCGGCACCAAACTGGCCGTCGAGGACGCCCTGGCCCTGGCGCACGCCGTCGACGGCCGCGCCGACCTCCCGGACGCCCTCGCCGCCTACGAGGCCGAGCGCCGACCCGTCGTCGCCTCCACCCAGCGCGCCGCCGCCGCCAGCCTCCACTGGTTCGAGGAGCTCGCGTACCGGGTCGACCGGCCGCCCCGCCGGTTCGCCTTCGACCTCCTCACCCGCAGCCGCCGCGTCACCCACGCCAACCTGCGGCTCCGCGACCCGGCCTTCACCGCCGCCGTCGAACGCGACTTCGGCTGCCCGCCCGGCACCCCGCCCATGTTCACCCCCTTCCGGCTGCGCGGACTGACCCTGCGCAACCGGATCGTCGTCTCGCCCATGGACATGTACGTCGCGGAGGACGGCGTCCCCGGCGACTTCCACCTCGTCCACCTGGGCGCCAGGGCCCTCGGCGGCGCCGGACTCGTCATGACCGAGATGGTCTGCGTGAGCCCCGGCGGCCGTATCACCCCCGGCTGCACCGGCCTCTGGACCGACGAGCAGGCCGCCGTCTGGACCCGGACCGTCGACTTCGTCCACACCTCGGCCCCCGGCACCGCGCTCGGCGTCCAGCTCGGCCACTCCGGCCGCAAGGGCTCCACCCGGCGGATGTGGGAGGGCATCGACCAGCCGCTGCCCGAGGGCAACTGGCCGCTGGTCGCCGCCTCGCCCCTCCCGTACCGGCCCGGCGTCAACCAGACTCCGCGCGCCCTCGACCGCGCCGGTCTCACCGCCGTGCGCGAGGAGTTCACGGCCGCAGCCCGGCGCGCGGCCCGCTCCGGCTTCGACCTCCTGGAGCTGCACTGCGCCCACGGCTACCTGCTCTCCGGCTTCCTCTCGCCGCTCACCAACCACCGCACCGACGCGTACGGCGGGGACCTCGACGGCCGGCTGCGCTACCCCCTCGAAGTCTTCGACGCGGTACGGGAGGCCTGGCCCGCCGACCGCCCCATGACCGTCCGGATCTCGGCCACCGACTGGGCCGAGGGCGGCACGACCGACGAGGAGGCCGTCGCCATCGCCCGCGCCTTCGCGGACCGGGGCGCCGACGCGATCGACGTCTCCACGGGCCAGGTCGTCCCGGACGAGACCCCCGCCTACGGCCGCTCGTACCAGACCCCGTACGCCGACCGCGTCCGCAACGAGGTCCGCGTCCCGGTGATCGCCGTGGGCGCGATCTCCTCCTGGGACGACGTCAACTCCCTGCTCCTGGCCGGCCGCGCCGACCTCTGCGCCCTGGCCCGCCCGCACCTCTACGACCCGCACTGGACCCTGCACGCGGCGGCCGAACAGGACTACCAGGGCCCGGCGGCGCCCTGGCCGGCCCCGTACCGCGCGGGCAGCCGCCGCCCCCCGACCGGCCGCCGCGACACGCCCTGAGCCGACGGCCCGCCGGCTCCCCGAGCGGTCCTCGCCGCGCTGTCCACCGGGTCGGCGCCTGCTCCGAGTGGCCGTACACCGTTCGCCGCCGCGACGCGGCTCGGCTCGGCTGGGACGGGACAGCGACCCACCGGTCCGCTCCACCCGGCAGAGCGGGCGCCCGGAAGGACGGTTCTTCATGCACGTGAACGGCGACGGGCCCGACAGCGCCCACCAGCGTCCCGACGGTGTCAGCGACACCACGGTGGAAGCGCTCGGATCCCTGTCGAAGGCCCTGGAGACGACCGAGCGGGCCCGCGGCCACCTCTACGCCTTCCACCAGCTGACCGGACGCGCGGACCTGGAGCTGGACCGGGCGGTGAAACTGCTGCGCGAGGCCGGTCACCCCACGTGGGCCCACCGCGTGCAGCAGGAGATCGTGGGCCGCAACGTCATCCCCGGGCACTGGACCTTCCAGATCGTCGAGGAGTACAACCGCACCTACTACGAGCCGTTCCGGTCGGTGGAGCGGCAGGCCCTGGCCGACCTGGCCGAGGGAAAGGACCACCTGTACGAGGCGGAGATGAAAGAGGTCCGCCGCTCCGACGGCCACCCGGACCACACGGCCCGCCCCGACGGTCCCGGCACCGGTTGCTAGGTCCGGGGGACGCCGTACGTCCGTACGGCCGTCTCCGACGGCGGCCGGGCGGCGGCGGTGATTTCCTGCCCGCAGAGACACGCTGTCCGCCCAAGGAAGAAGGTACGGCAGTGGCTTCCGAGCCCACCCTCGAATACACCGTCCCGGGCATGTCCGCCCAGGACAGCACCGGCATCATCGAGCTGCTCCAGAAGCGGCTGCACGCGCTGAACGATCTGCACCTGACCCTCAAGCACGTCCACTGGAACGTCGTCGGCCCCCACTTCATCGCCGTGCACGAGATGCTGGATCCGCAGGTCGACCAGGTGAGGTCCATGACCGACGACCTCGCCGAACGCATCTCCACCCTCGGCGGTGTCCCCCGGGGCACGCCGGGAGCGCTGGTCTCCGACCGGAGCTGGGACGACTACTCCATCGGCCGGGCCGAGGCCATCGAGCACCTGGGCGCCCTCGACGTGGTCTACACGCAGCTGATCAAGGACCATCGCGCCGCCATGGAGGCGACCGAGACCTCCGACCCCGTCACCCAGGACATGCTCATCGAGCAGCTGCGCGGTCTTGAGCTGTTCCAGTGGTTCGTCCGTGCCCACCTGGAAAGCAGCGGCGGGCGCCTCAGCACCGCCGACGCCCGGACGGAACGGGCGGCGGCGGACCGGGCGGCCGAGCAGGCGCGCAGCCAGCCCTGAACCACGCACGGCGCCGGGGAACCCGCCCGTTCCGGCCGGGTTCCCGTGCCCTTCACCGGCGCGGGCCGGGCCCCTGGGCGGGCTCTCCGGACCCCTGAGCGGGCTCTCCGGAGAGGAACGGGCGGACGAACTCCGCGCCCCGGTCCCGCAGCAGCTCGTGCAGGGCCGCGAAGACCTCCGCCGAGCGCCGGCCCGGCCAGTCGTCCGGCAGGAGCTCCGCCGGGAGCACCGGGTCCGCGTACGGCAGTCGGCGCCAGGAGTCCAGGGCGAGGAGGTAGTCCCGGTAGGCGTCCTCGGGGCCCGCCGGCGCCGTCCGCCAGGCCCGCAGCACCGGCCCGTGGACCGCGAGGAACTCCTCGTGGAGCGCGGCGATCGCCGGCAGGTCCCACCAGCGGGCCACCGCCCCGGCCGTGGCCGCGTACCCCAGGTGGTCGCCCCGGAAGAGGTCCACGTACGAGGAGAGCTCCAGGCGCTCCAGGGCGTTCCTGGTCTCCTCGTACAGCCGGGCGGGCGCGATCCAGACGCCCGGCGCCGCCGTACCGAAGCCGAGCCGGCCGAGCCGGGAGCGCAGCAGGTGGCGCTTGTGCCGCTCGGCCTCGGGGACCGAGAAGACGGCGAGGACCCAGCCCTCGGAGAGTTTCGGCTCGGTACGGGCGTAGATGCGGCGGTCGCCGTCGTCGAGGAGCCGGCGGGCGTCCTCCGAGAGGGCGTATCCGGCGGCGCCGTCCGTCGTCCGGCCCGGCAGCAGCAGCCCGCGCCGCTTGAGCCGCGACACCGAGGAGCGCACCGAGGGCGCGTCCACCCCGAGCACCGCGAGGAGCCGGATGAGCGCGGCCACCGGCACCGGCGACCCGTCGGGCGCACGACCGTACGCGCCGTAGAGGGAGACGATGAGGGATCGGGGAGTGTGCTGCTCGGCCACGTGATCACTTTAGGGGGTGGCCGGGCGGGGCGTCCCGCAGCCGGAAGCGCTGGAGCTTGCCGGTGGGCGTGCGCGGCAGCGCGTCGAGGAAGACGATCTCGCGGGGCGACTTGTACGGGGCGAGGCGGGCGCGGACGAAGGCCCGCAGCGCGGCGGCCGTGACCGCGTCGCGCGGCACCCCGTCCCGTACCACCGCGTACGCCACGACGACCTGTCCTCGCAGCTCGTCCGGGCGGCCCACCACGGCCGCCTCCACCACGTCGGGGTGGCCGAGGAGCGCCTCCTCGACCTGCGGTCCCGCGATGTTGTACCCGGCCGAGATGATCATGTCGTCGGCCCGTGAGACGTAGCGGAACCAGCCGTCGGGCTCGCGGACGTAACGGTCGCCCGTGACGTTCCAGCCCTCCCGGACGTACTCGGACTGCCGGGGATCGGCCAGATAGCGGCAGCCCACCGGGCCGCGCACCGCGAGCAGCCCCTCCTCGCCGTCCGGAACGTCCCCGCCGTCGCGGTCCACGATCCTGGCCTGCCAGCCGGGCACCGGGCGGCCGGTGGTGCCGGGGCGGATGTCGCCGTCGGCGGCGGAGATGAAGATGTGGAGGAGTTCGGTCGCGCCGATGCCGTTGATGAGGCGCAGACCGGTGCGCGCGTACCAGGTCTTCCAGGTCGCTTCCGGCAGGTTCTCGCCCGCGGAGACGCAGCGGCGCAGGGAGCCCAGGTCCGGGGCCGTGCCCTGGACCAGCTCGTCGAGCATGACCCGGTAGGCCGTCGGGGCGGTGAAGAGCACCGACACCCGGTGCCGCTCGATCGCCGCGAGGAGCTGTTTGGGCCCGGCCTGTTCGAGCAGGACCGCGCTCGCCCCGGCCCGCAGGGGGAAGACGACGAGCCCGCCGAGGCCGAAGGTGAAGGCGAGCGGCGGCGAGCCGGCGAAGACGTCGTCGGGCAGCGGGCGCAGGACGTGCGCGGAGAAGGTGTCGGCGACGGCCAGGACGTCCCGGTGGAAGTGGACGCAGCCCTTGGGCCGCCCGGTCGTGCCGGAGGTGAAGGCGATCAGGGCCACGTCGTCGGCGGCCGTCGGCACCGCCGGGTACGGGCCGGGGCGGCGGGCGGCGAGGGCGAGGAGGTCGTCCGGTCCTTCCCCGCCGAAGGGGGTGACGCGGAGCCCCGGGATCCGGGCGCCGAGGAGCTCGTCGACGGTGCGGACGTCGCAGAGGGCGTGGGTGCAGCGGGCCGCGTCCGCCATGACGGCCAGCTCGGGGGCGCGCTGCTGGGCGAGGACGGTGACGGCGATCGCGCCCGCCTTCATCACGGCGAGCCAGCAGGCGGCGAGCCAGGGGGTGGTGGGACCGCGCAGCAGGACCCGGTTGCCGGGCAGGACCCGCAGGTCGGAGCTGAGGACGTGGGCGATGCGGTCGACCCGGTCCTGGAGCTCCCCGTAGCTCCAGACGCCGCCCTCGCCGTCGTGGAAGGCGGGCCGGCCGGCGCCGAACCGTTCCACCGTGCGGTCGAGGAGTTCGGCGCCGCAGTTGAGCCGGTCGGGGTAGGCGAGCTCGGGGAGGTCGAAGAGGAGACGCGGCCACCGGTCCGGCGGCGGCAGCCGGTCGCGGGCGAAGGTGTCGAGGTGGGCCGAGGGTGTCAGCTCCATGAGTCCGTCCCCCTGTCGTGGTGGGGTCGCCCGTCGCTCCACGAGCGTATCGTGTTGGTGACGGCAGTCAACGGTTCGCGACAAGGGTGCCGGGGTGCGCCCGTGGGAAGGCACCGGACGGCGCCCGGACGCGGACGCCCGACGGGGTCAGGACACGGACGCCCGACGGTACGGGGACGAGGACGCCCGGGGGCGTCGGAAAGGGCCCACATGCCCGCATTCTCGCTCGACACGGCACAGACCACCTGGTGTGCGGAGCTCCGCACCCTGGCGGCGGAACGCCTGAAGCCCCTCGCCGAGAAGGGCGAACCCGGACGGGTCAACCGCCCCCTCGTCGCCGCCCTCGGCGAACTCGGACTCCTCGCCCGGCTCTTCGACGCGGGCGCCCTCGACCTCTGCCTCCTGCGCGAATCACTCGCCCGGACCTGCACCGAGGCCGAGACCGCCCTCGCCCTCCAGGGCCTCGGCACCCACCCGGTCGCCGCCTTCGGCACCCCCGCGCAGCGCGCCCGCTGGCTCCCCGAGGCCACCGCGGGACGGGCCGTCGCCGCCTTCGCGCTCTCCGAGCCGGGCGCCGGCTCCGACGCCGCGGCCCTCGTCCTCGACGCCGTCCCCGACGGGCACGGCGGCTGGCGGCTGCACGGCGAGAAGCAGTGGATCTCCAACGCCCCCGAGGCCGACTTCGCCACCGTCTTCGCCCGCACCACCCGGGGAGCGGGCGCCCGGGGCGTCACCGCCTTCCTCGTCCCCGCCGACCGGCCGGGGCTCGGCGGCGAGCCCCTCGACATGCTCGCCCCGCACGCCCTCGGCACCCTCACCTTCGACGGCGTCCCCGTCGGCCCCGAGGACCTGCTCGGCGAACCCGACCGGGGCTTCCGGGTCGCCATGCACACCCTCAACCTCTTCCGGCCCAGCGTCGGCGCCTTCGCCGTCGGCATGGCCCAGGCCGCCCTGGACGCCGCCCTCGCCCACACCGCCGCCCGCCCCGCCTTCGGCGGCCGGCTCGCCGACCTCCAGGCCGTCGCGCACCGGATCGCCGAGATGGCCACCCGTACCGAGGCCGCCCGCCTCCTCGTCTACGCGGCGGCCACCGCGTACGACGAGGACGGCCCCGACGGCCCCGACGTCCCCCGGCGCTCCGCCATGGCCAAACTGCTCGCCACCGAGACCGCCCAGTACGTCGTCGACGCCGCCGTCCAACTCCACGGCGCCCGCGCCCTGCAACGCGGCCACCTGCTCGAACACCTCTACCGCGAGGTCCGCGCGCCCCGGATCTACGAGGGGGCCACCGAGGTCCAGCGCACGATCATCGCCAAGGAGCTGTACGCGTCGCACGCGGCCCAGGCGTCGCACGCCGCCCACCGTCGGCCGGGGGAGCCGTTCCCGGGGGAGGATGGTGACACGACACCGCACGCCGAGGAGCCGTCCCCATGAGCCTGCACCGGCACAACCCCGCCGAACTCTCCCCTCCCAGCGGCTTCTCCCACGCCGTCACCGCCACCGGCACCCGGCTGGTCTTCCTCGCAGGACAGACCTCCCTCGACACCGAGGGCGTCGTCGTGGGGGACACCCTCACCGAGCAGTTCACCACCGCCCTCGCCAATCTCCTCACCGCCCTGCGGCACGCCGGAGGCACCCCCGCCGACCTCGCCCGCGTCACCGTCTACACCACCGACGTCGCCGCGTACCGCGCCCACGCCCACGAACTGGGCCGTGTCTGGCACCGGTTGGCGGGCCGCGACTACCCGGCGATGGCCGTCATCGGAGTCGTACGCCTCTGGGACGAACAGGCCCTGGTGGAGCTCGACGGCTTCGCGGTCCTGGACGAGCACACCCACGCTTGATCAACTGGTCGCCCGTGCGGGCCGGGCTTAGTGTCGAAAGGTGGACTGACCGGCCCACGGATCACTCACCAGGCGAGAACCCGAGGCGCCATATGAGTACCCCCAAGCCGACGACACCGGCACAGACCGCCGCTCCGAAGAGCGGTGGGGACGGCAAGGGCATCGCCCTGTTCGTGATCGCGTCCTGCCAGCTGATGGTGGTCCTCGACATCACGATCGTGAACATCGCGCTCCCGCACATCCAGACCGCGCTGGACTTCTCCACCACCAGCCTGGCCTGGGTCGTCAACGCCTACACCCTCACCTTCGGCGGCCTGCTGCTGCTCGGCGGCCGGGCCGGCGACATCCTGGGGAGGCGGCGCGTCTTCATCTTCGGCGTGCTGCTCTTCGGACTCGCCTCGCTCTTCTGCGGACTCGCGCAGAGCGAGTGGCAACTCCTCGCCGCCCGGGCGCTCCAGGGCGTGGGCGGCGCGATAGCCTCGCCGACCTCGCTCTCCCTCATCACCACGACGTTCGACGAAGGCCCGGAACGCAACCGGGCCTTCGGCGTGTTCGCGGGCGTCTCGGCCGGCGGCGGCGCGATCGGCCTGGTCGCCGGAGGCATGCTCGTCCAGTGGCTCGACTGGCGCTGGATCTTCTTCGTCAACGTCCCCATCGCCCTGCTCATCGCCTTCCTCACCCCCCGTCACGTCAAGGAGTCGGAGCGGCGCCCCGGCCACTTCGACCTCACCGGCGCCCTCACCTCGACGCTCGGCATGGTGGCACTGGTCTACGGGTTCATCCGCGCCGCCCAGGAGGGCTGGCGCGACCCGTACACGATCGGCTCGTTCGTCGCGGCGGTGGTGCTCCTGGCCGTGTTCCTCCTCGTCGAACGGCGCTCCCAGCAGCCCATCACGCCGCTGCGCATGTTCGCCGACCGGAACCGTTCCGGCACCTACGCCATCATGCTCTGCCTGGCGGCGGCGATCTTCGGGATGTTCTTCTTCCTCACCCTGTTCGTGCAGCAGGTGCTGGCCTTCAGTCCCTTGAAGACCGGCATGGCGTTCCTGCCCGTCAGCGCGATCATCGGGGTCGGCGCGGGGCTCACGTCCACCCTGCTGCCCCGGTACGGACCGAAACCGTTCATGGTGACGGGCTCGGTCCTCGCCGCGGCGGGCCTCTCCTGGCTGACCCTGACCGACGTGGACTCCACCTATCTGGGCAGCATCCTCGGGCCCATCCTCGTCTTCGGCTTCGGCATGGGGCTCATGTTCGTCTCGCTGACCATCATGGCGCTGTCGAACGTCGAGCCCAGGGACTCGGGCGCCGCGTCCGGCCTGCTCAACGCGATGCAGCAGGTGGGCGGTTCGCTGGGTCTCTCGATCCTGGTCACGGTCTTCGGCACGGCCAGCCGCACCGAGGCGGACAAGCAGGTGCCCGCCTTCCTCTCCCAGGCGGGCCCGCTGGAGAAGGCCGAGTTCGCCAGGACCGGCCAGCTGCCGCCCCCCTGGGCGGACGAGATCCTGACCGCCGGGGTCTCCGCGGGCTTCGTCACGGCGGCGGTCTTCGCCGTGGTCGGCGCCCTGATCGCCCTCTTCGTGATCCAGGTCCGGGCCTCGGACATCGAACGGCTCAAGGGCGGTGTGGTGCCGCCCGTCTGAGCGCGTCGGCTCACTCCGTGACGGGGAGGCACTCGGCGAGCAGGCCGACGACGTCGCGCCAGGCCCGCCGCGCGTGCTCCGGGTGGTAGCCGACGCCGGGGACCGTGGGGTGGTCGACCGGCGGGTGGTGGAAGGCGTGCAAGGCGCCGCCGTAGACCGCGAGGCGCCAGTCGACGCCTGCGGCCTGCATCTCGGCGGTGAACGCGTTCCGTTGTGCGGGCGGCATGATCGGGTCTTCCGACCCGACGCCGGCCCACACCGGGCAGCGAATGCGCGCTGCCTCGCCCGGTCGGCCCGTGGTCAGCGCGTTGACCGTCCCGATCGCGCGCAGGTCGGCGCCGTCGCGCCCGAGTTCCAGCCCGACGGCGCCCCCGGTGCCGTAGCCGATGGCGGCGATCCGGTCGGGGTCGGTGCGCGGTTCGGTGCGCAACACGTCGAGTGCCGCATGGCCGATGCCCCGCATCCGGTCGGGGTCGGCGAGCAGTGGCATGCAACGGGCCAGCATCTCCTCGGGGTCGCCCAAATAGCGCCCGCCGTGAAGGTCGAAGGCCAGCGCCACGTATCCCAGCTCGGCGAGAGCATCGGCCCGGCGGCGCTCGACGTCGCTGAGTCCCGTTCCCTCGGGTCCGATCAGGACCGCGGGCCGGCGGTCGGTACCGGCGGGGAGGGCGAGGTGCCCGATCATCGTGAGGCCGTCGGCCGGGTATTCGACCGTGCGCGTGGTGACAGTCGTCATGAGACACGACGGTACTGAGGAGGCCGTCCGTACGGGCCGGTCTTCGCCCTCGGCGGAACAGTAGGGGTGGGCCCGCGGGGTCGACGAGGGCATCTTCGGACCGGCGTAATGAAAATGATTGTCATACTGATATGGTCGGCGCACACCCGCTCGCCACGCCCTCCGAGGACCCCCCTTGCCCCGCCTGCCCGCACCCCCCGGCCCGCCCGCGAACACCCCCGCACCTTCCGCCCGCCCCCGCCGCGCGCTCACCGCCCTCGCCCTCGCCACCACCGCGGCGACCCTGCTCACCGGCTGCTTCGCCGGCACCGGACACACCCGCGGCACCGGCGCCGGACACGACGGGCGTCTCCGGGTCGCCATGATGCAGCCGCCCCGGTCCGGCCTCTCCCCGCTCTCCGACGACGCCTTCAAGCTCTCCCGGTGGTCCACCGCCGAGACCCTCGTCCGGCTCGACCGCGACGGCAACGCCGCACCCGCCCTCGCCACCGCCTGGCGGCAGACCGGTCCGACCTGGACCTTCACCCTCCGCGACGGCGTGACCTTCCACGACGGCACGCCCCTGACCGCCGAGGCCGCCGTCCGCTCCCTGACCACCGCGGCCCAGGCCTCGCCCAAGCCCCGCATCCTCGACGGCGTCGCCCTCACCGCCCGCGCCACCGGCCCCCGCACCCTCACCGTCACCACCGGCACCGCCGACCCCCTCGTCCCCCAGCGGCTCAGCTCGCCGCAGCTGTCGATCCTCGCCGCCAAGGCCTACCGGGGCGGGACCGTGAACCCCGTCGGCGCCGGCACCGGACCGTTCGTCCTGGTCCGCGCCGAGGGCACCGCCTCCGCGACCCTCGACCGGTACGACTCCTACTGGGGCGGCCGCGCCAAGGCCACCGGCATCGACGTGCGCTACGTCCCCGACGGCACCGCCCGGGCCGCCGCCCTGCGCAGCGGCGAGGCCGACATCGTCGAGGCCGTCCCCGTCTCCCAGGCCCGCCTCCTCGACCCGGAACTGATCACCGAGGTCCCCATGCCCCGGACCAACACCCTGTACCTCAACACCCGTGAGGGCCCGTTCAAGGACCCGGCCCTCCGCGCCGCCGCCCGTGAGGCCGTCGACGCGCGCGCCCTCGTCGCCGGGGTGTACGAAGGACGGGCCGACGTCGCCGAAGGACTCCTCGGCCCCGCCCTGCCCTGGGCGGCCGGACTCCGCGCACCCGTCCGCCGCCCCCGGGCGGCCGCCGCTCCCGCGGGCGCCACCGTCACCATCGGCACCTTCACCGACCGGGCCGAACTCCCCGAGGTCGCCCAGCTCCTCCAGCAGCAGCTCCAGAAGGCCGGCTTCACCGTGAAGCTGGACGTACGGGAGTACGCCACCATCGAGGCCGACGCGCTCGACGGTAAGTTCGACGCCTTCGTCCTCTCCCGCGCCACGGTCCTCGACTCCGGCGACCCCGCCGCGTACCTCTACAGCGACTTCGCGGGCGACGGCTCCTTCAACATCGCCCAGCTCGCCGACCCCGCCGTCGACCGGGCGCTCGCCACCGCCACCGGCACGGCGACCGGCGAACCCCGCCGCCGGGCCGTGATCGCCGCCGAGGCCGCCGTGCTCGCCACCGACGCGGCCGTGCCGATGCTGCACGAACGCGTCATCCAGGGCGACGCCGCCGACGTCGTGGCCGCCGCGCACGACCCGCGCGAGCGCGAACTCGTCACCGTCGACACCCACGTACGGTGAAGTCCCCGGCGATGACCACCCTGGCGGCCCGCCTGCTCATGGCGAAGGCCCTGACGGTCAAGACCCTCCTGACGAAGGCCCGCCCATGAACCACGCGACGGGGCCGCGCCACCTGACGGAACCCGAGCTCGGGGAACCGGGGACGGCGAACGCCCTGCCTCAACCCGGGACCCCGAACTCCCCCGCAGAGCAGGTGAGTTCGCGAAGTCCCAACCGTCCGTCCGGGCCGGGGAGTTCCCGTAGCCCTCGCAGGACGGCCGGGCCCGAAGCTTCCCGGCGGCCCAGGCCGACGGACGGCCCGTCCAGGTGGCGGCCCGTCCTGGCGGCCGCCACCGGCCGGGGCGTGGTCCTCACCCTTCTCGTGGCCGTCGTCGGGCTGCTGCCGTGGCTCTCCGGCAAGGACCCCGCACTCGGCCTGCTGCGCGCCCGGTCCGCCGAGCAGGCCCCCACCCCCGAGGCGCTCGCCGCCATCCGTGCCGACCTCGGCCTCGACGCCGGGCCCTGGGGCCTCCTCGGCGGCTGGGCCGCCGGGCTGCTCCGGGGCGACCTCGGGGTCTCCTGGGTCTCCGGCACCGACGTCGCCCCCTCGGTCCTGGGCGGCCTCGGGGTCTCGCTGACCCTGATGGGCGCGGCGCTCGCCGTCGCGTGCGCCGTCGGCGCGCTGCTCGCCGCGCCCGCGCTCGTACGGGGCCGGGCCACGACGGGCACCGTCGCCGCGACGCTCACGTCGCTGCCCGAGTTCCTGCTCTCCCTCGCGCTGCTGATCGTCGCCGGGGTGTGGCTCGGACTGCTGCCCACCTCCGGCTGGGCAGGACCGTCCCATCTGGTGCTGCCCGCACTGGCGCTCGGGATCCCGGCGGGCGGGCTCCTCGGCCGGCTCGTCGCCGACGCCGTCCCCGCCGTCCTCGACGAACCGTGGGTGGAACTGTGGCGCGGCGCCGGAACCGGCCGCGCCCGGATCACCCGGGCCGCGCTCCGCCGCGCCCTGCCGCCGCTCGTCCCGCAGTTCGGTCTCGTGGTCGTCGGGCTCACCGGCGGCGCCGTCGCCGTGGAGACCGTGTTCGCCGTCCCCGGCATCGGCCGTACGGCACTCGGCGCGGCCAAGGCGCAGGACCTGCCGCTGCTCCAGGGCTGTGTGCTCGCCCTCCTCGTCCTCGGCCTGCTGGTCGGCGGCGCGGCCTCGCTCGTACGGCGCCGGATGCTCGGGCCCGCGCTGCGCGAGGCGGGTCTGAGCCTGCCGCCGCCCCGGCCGGCGCGGGTGTCCGCCGCCGTCCCGCTGCTCCTGGCCGCCGTGCTCGCGGCGGTGATCGGCTGGGGGTTGCTCCGGGACCCGTACGCCGTGGACGTCGTCTCCCGGCTCGCCGGCCCGTCCGCCGCGCACCCGCTCGGCGCGGACGCGCTCGGCCGGGACGTCCTCGCCCGCCTCGGGCACGGCGCCGCCGCCACGGTCGGCACCGCCGCCGCGGTGACCGCGCTGAGCTGTCTGATCGCCCTCGCGCTGGGCTTCCTGCCGGGCACGGCGGCCGGGCTCGCGGACATCGCCAACGCCCTGCCCCCGGTGATCGCCGGCCTGCTCGTCGCGGCCGTGACCGGTCCCGGCGCGGGCGCGGCCGCCCTCGCCGTGACCCTGGTGTCCTGGCCGCCGCTGGCCGCCCACGCGGCGGCCCTCGCCCAGGAGGTGCGCGCCTCGCGCTTCCTCCAGGCCCAACGCGCTCTGGGGGCGGGCCCGTTGTGGATCGCGACGCGGCACGTGCTGCCCTCGGTGGCGGGCCCCGTGGCCCGGCACGCGGTGCTGCGGCTGCCCGGCGTCGCCCTCGCCCTCGCCTCGCTCGGCTTCCTCGGCCTCGGCGCCCAGCCGCCCTCGCCCGAGTGGGGCCTGCTCCTCGACGAGTCGGCCGACTACGTCGAACGGGCCCCCGTCGCCGCGCTCGCCCCGGCCGTGGCCCTCGCCCTGCTCGCCGCGCTCGCCGTCCGCCTTTCCCACGCCGCCCCGGCCCGCGGGAGCTTCCGTACGGCTCCGGCCCGAGGGAGTTCCCGTACCGCCGCCCCCAGGAAGGCCCGCTCCGTTGCCGCCCCCCGCTCCTGAACCGCTCCTCTCCGTCGACGAGCTCCGCGTCTCCTTCCCCGGAGCCGCCCCCGAGGGCGTCGAGGCCGTGCGCGGAATCGGTTTCGAGGTGTACGCGGGCGAGGTCTTCGCCCTGGTCGGCGAGTCCGGCGCGGGCAAGTCGCTCACGGCCCGCGCCCTCCTCGGCATGGCGCCCCGCACGGCCGCCGTCTCCGGCCGGGTACTGCTCCACGGCGCCCCCGTCACCCCGGCCGACCTCGGGCGCCGTATCGCCCGGATCCCGCAGGACGCCCTGTCGGCCCTTTCGCCCGTCCACCGGGTCGAGGACCAACTGGCCCTGGCCGTACGGTCCGTGCAGGGACTCGGCCGTCGCGAGGCGCGTGCGGCCGCCCGGCGGGCGCTCGCCGGCACGGGCCTCGCCCCGGAAGCAGCCGCCGCGTACCCGCACGCCCTGTCGGGCGGCATGCGCCAGCGCGCCGTGATCGCGCTGGCCCTGGTCAACGGGCCCGGCCTCGTCGTGGCCGACGAGCCGACCACGGCGCTCGACCCCGACCGCCGGGAGCGGGTCCTCACCCTCCTGCGGGAGCGGTGCGCGGCGACCGGGGCCGCCCTGCTGCTCGTCACCCACGACCTGGAGGCGGTACGCCGCCACGCCGACCGGGCGGCCGTCCTGTACGCGGGCCGCATCGCCGAACTCGGCCCGGTGGAACGGGTACTGGGGCACCCGGCGGCCCCGTACACCCGTGCCCTCCTCGCCGCACTGCCCACGGCCGGGCTGCCCCACCGCTCCCGGCTGCCCGTCCTCGCCGGAGCGCCACCGCTCCCGGGCGCCACGGGCGAGGGCTGCGCCTTCGCGCCCCGCTGCCCGGGCGCCACCGCCCTCTGCCACCGCGAGGACCCCGGGCCGAGAACCGTCGACGGGCGCCGGGTCGCCTGCCACCACCCCCTCCGGGAGGCCGCGTGAACGCCCTGCTCCAGGTACGCGACCTCGTCGTACGGTACGGCGGCCGCACCGCCGTCGACGGGGTGTCGTTCGACGTGACCGCCGGCGAGACCGTCGGCCTCGTCGGCCCCTCCGGCTGCGGCAAGTCGACCACGGCCGCCGCCGTCCTGCGGCTGCTGCGCCCCGACGCCGGATCGGTCCGGTTCGACGGCGTCGAGCTCACGACCCTGCCGGAGCGCGCACTGCGGTCGCTGCGGCCCCGGTTCCAGCCGGTCTTCCAGGACCCGTACGGAGCGCTCAGCCCGCGCCGCCGCGTCCGCGACCAGATCGCCGAACCCCTGCGGGTGCACGGACACTGGACGCGGACCGAAGGACCCGAGCGCGTCGCCGAACTCCTCGGCCTCGTCGGGCTCGACCCCTCGCACGGCGACCGGCTGCCCCACGAACTGTCCGGCGGGCAGTGCCAGCGCGCGGGTATCGCCAGGGCCCTGGCCACCCGCCCCGAGCTCCTCGTGCTCGACGAGCCGACCTCCGCCCTCGACCCCTCCCTGCGGGCCGGCGTCCTCAACCTCCTGATGGACCTCCAGGACACCCTGGGAGTCGGCTGTCTCCTCATCTCCCACGACCACGCGGCCGTCCGGCACACCTGCGACCGCGTCCTGACCATGCGCGAAGGAAAGCTCACCGCGTGACCCGCCCGACCCCCCTCACCCGGCTCCTCGTCTCCAGCCAGTTCGCCTTCAACGTCGGCTTCTTCGCCGTCCTGCCCTACCTCGCCGACCACCTCGGCGGCACCCTGGGGCTCGGCGGCGCGCTCGTCGGACTCGTCCTGGGCCTGCGGACGTTCAGCCAGCAGGGCCTGTTCGTCGTCGGCGGGGCCCTCACCGACCGGTACGGCCCCCGGCCCGTGGTCCTGGCGGGCTGCGCCCTCCGGATCGTCGGCTTCGGCTGGCTCTCCCTCGCGGCGAGCGCCTGGACGGTGACCGGGGCCGTCGTCCTCGTCGGCTTCGCCGCCGCACTCTTCTCCCCGGCCGTCGAGTCCGAGATCGCCCGCGAGGCGCTCCGCGCCGAACGCTCCGGCGGCCCCCGGCGCACCCGGACCCTGGCCCGCTTCTCGGCCGGCGGTCAGGCCGGCGCCCTCCTCGGCCCGGTCGTCGGCGCGCTGCTCCTGCACGGAGCCGGTGACGCCCACTTCCGTACGGCCTGCCTGGCCGGAGCGGGCGTCTTCACGCTCGTCCTCGCCGCCCACGTACGCCTCATGCCCCGGGGCGGCGGCCGGGAAAGGCGCCCGGGGGAGTGGCGGTCGGTCCTCGGCGAGCGGCGCTTCCAACGCCTCGCCCTCGCCTACTCCACCTACCTCCTCGCCTACAACCAGCTCTATCTGGCCCTCCCCGCCGAACTGGACCGGGCCACCGGCTCCCAGGCCGCCCTCGGCTGGCTGTTCGCCCTCTCCTCGGCCCTGGTCGTGTTCGGCTCGGGCCCCCTGGAACGGCTCGCGGCCGCCCGGCTCGACAGCCCGGCCATGATCCGCGCCGGACTCCTCCTGATCGCCGCCGCGTTCACCGCGACGGCCGCCCTCAGGCCGTACGAGGGTCTCTGGGCGGCGGTCGCCTTCACCGTCCTGCTCACCCTCGGCCAGATGCTGGTGCTGCCCGCGACCCGGGCCCTCCTCCCCGACCTCGTGGACGAGCGCGTCCTCGGCCTGTCCACCGGCGCGCTCTCCTCGCTCGCCGGCCTCGTGGTCCTCGCCACGGCGGCCCCCGTGGGCGCCCTCCTGACCCACATGGGCCCCGTCCCCTGGCTGATCCTCGCAGCGCCCCCGCTCCTCGGCCTCGCCCTCGTACCGGGCCGCCCCGACGACAGGGCGACCGGGCCCACGGCCGGCCGCCCCGGACGGACGTCCCGCGAAGCGGCCGGTAGGGGCGCCGCCTAGGGGGCCGCGGAAGGGAGAAAACAGTGCATATCGGTGTCCTGCTGCTCTCCTGTGAAGACGCGGACCGTCAGACGACCTTCACCGCCGACTGGGCCGAGAAGGCCGTCGCCGAGGTGCTCGTCTTCGTCCCGGGGGTCGGCTTCAAACCGATCCCGCCGCGCTCACCGCTGGTGGGCGTCGTCGAGCGGGTGGCGGCCGTGCGCACCCTGCACGAGGCCCAGCTCGTCGCGGACGACGGCGAACTCCCGGCCCTCACCGCGCACGCCCGCGACCTGGTCGCCGAACTCGCCGACAGCCTGGGCCGCGTCCCGGCCGAACCCGTGCTCTCGTCCCTCGAAGCGGCCTGGCAGCGGGTCGCCGACGTGCGCAGGACCGGCACGGCACCCGACGCCGACGGCCTGGCAGCCGTCGAAGCGGCCCTGGCGGAGGCCCGCGCAACGGCCGCACGACGCTGACCCGCGCACGCCGCCGCGCATGTCCGCACCCCGTACGTGTCGTGCCCCGGACGGAGAGCAGGGCCGCCGCACCGGCGGGTGCGACGGCCTTTCCCCGAAGCCGGTGCCCTAGATGTCCCGGAAGATCTCGATCTGCGCGCCGATCGAGTTCAGTCGCTCCGCCAGGTCCTCGTAGCCGCGGTTGATGACGTACACGTTCCGCAGGACCGACGTGCCCTCGGCCGCCATCATCGCCAGCAGGACGACCACCGCCGGGCGCAGGGCCGGCGGGCACATCATCTCGGCGGCGCGCCAGCGGGTGGGGCCCTCGACCAGGACGCGGTGGGGGTCGAGGAGTTGGAGGCGGCCGCCCAGGCGGTTCAGGTCCGTCAGGTAGATCGCGCGGTTGTCGTAGACCCAGTCGTGGATCAGGGTCTTGCCCTGCGCCGTCGCCGCGATCGCCGCGAAGAACGGCACGTTGTCGATGTTCAGGCCGGGGAACGGCATCGGGTGGATCTTGTCGATCGGCGCCTCCAGCTTGGAGGGGCGGACCGTCAGGTCGACCAGGCGGGTCCGGCCGTTGTCCGCCGCGTACTCGGCCGAGCGGTCGTGGTCGAGGCCCATCTCCTCCAGGACCGCGAGCTCGATCTCCATGAACTCGATGGGGACGCGACGGATCGTCAGCTCCGACTCGGTGACGACCGCGGCGGCGAGCAGGCTCATCGCCTCGACCGGGTCCTCGGAGGGGGAGTAGTCGACGTCCACGTCGATCCGCGGCACGCCGTGCACGGTCAGGGTGGTGGTGCCGATGCCGTCGACCCGTACGCCGAGGGTCTCCAGGAAGAAGCACAGGTCCTGGACCATGTAGTTGGAGGAGGCGTTGCGGATGACCGTGACGCCGTCGTGGCGGGCCGCGGCGAGCAGCGCGTTCTCCGTCACGGTGTCGCCGCGTTCGGTCAGCACGATCGGGCGGTCGGGGGAGACCGAGCGCTCTACCTGGGCGTGGTAGATGCCCTCGGTGGCCGTGACGTCGAGGCCGAAGCGGCGCAGCGCGATCATGTGCGGTTCGATCGTGCGCGTACCGAGGTCGCAACCACCGGCGTACGGCAGCTTGAAGCGGTCCATGCGGTGCAGCAGCGGGCCGAGGAACATGATGATCGAGCGGGTGCGGATCGCGGCCTCGGCGTCGATCGAGTCCATGTCCAGCTCGGCCGGCGGCACGATCTCCAGGTCGACGCCCTCGTTGATCCAGCGGGTGCGCACCCCGATGGAGTTGAGGACCTCCAGGAGCCGGAAGACCTCCTCGATGCGGGCGACCCGGCGCAGGACCGTACGGCCCTTGTTGAGCAGGGAGGCGCAGAGCAGCGCGACACAGGCGTTCTTGCTCGTCTTGACGTCGATGGCGCCGGAGAGCCGGCGGCGGCCGACGACCCTGAGGTGCATGGGGCCCGCGTAGCCCAGGGACACGATCTCGCTGTCGAGGGCCTCGCCGATCCGGGCGATCATCTCAAGGCTGATGTTCTGGTTGCCGCGCTCGATCCGGTTGACGGCGCTCTGGCTCGTGGCCAGTGCTTCGGCGAGCTGCGTCTGCGTCCAGCCGCGGTGCTGACGGGCGTCACGGATGAGCTTGCCGATGCGTACGAGGTAGTCGTCTGCCATGGCGTCACGTTATCTCAGATATGAGATGTGGCTTGACGTGGGGGTGGGCCGTCAGGGTGACAGGCCGTGCGCGGTGGGGTGGCGCGGCTCGTACAGGGGGAGTTCCGTGCCGCTCGGCAGCCGGACGGCGGCGAGCAGGCCCCAGCTCTGCTCGGTGATGGCCCGTGAGATCTCGGCGCCCCGGTCCTCGAGGGCCGTCAGGGTCTCGGTGAGGTCCTCGCACATGAGGTACACCTCGTGCTTCGGCTCCTCCGTCGCGGGATGCACCGCGATCTCGGCCGGTGGCAGCTTGAAGACGAGCCAGCCGCCGCCCGCGTCCACGTGCTCGAAGCCGAAGACGTCCTTGAGGAAGGCCCGGTCCGCCTCCGCGTCCCGGGTGTACAGAACCATGTGCGCGCCGCTGAACATGCTCCGATCCTCACCCCGCCGTACGGCCCCGGCAATCGCTCCGCGCCCGTACGGGGAGCCCGGTCGTCCCTTCAGGACCGCTACGGCAGTTCGACCGAGAGGTGGGCGGAGAGGGCGCGCAGGAAGTCGGCCGCGTCGAAGACCGCGCCGGCCGAGACGACCCCGACCGCCCTGGTCCGCCCCGAGAGCACCCGGTCGACCGCCTCCACCGCGAGCGGCGCGCTGACGGCGTAGATGTCCTGACCGCGCGCCACGGCGCGCCGCTCCTCACCGCCGGAGCGCACGAGCACGTCCACCAGGAAGGTCTGCGCGGACCGGCCGCGCTCGTCGACCGCGGCCGGCGCCGGGGTCTCCGAAGAGGCCAGGTCCTCCGCCGCCCCGGCGGCCATGTAGGTGCGGACCTCGGGAACGTCCAGGTGGCTGGGGACGGTGACGACATCGGCCATGGTGAAGTCGCCGATCACCGGGCTGACCCCCAGCGGCTCGGGGAACGTCCACTTCAGGGTGGTGGACGGGGAGTCGTCGCGGTACTCGAGGCGCCCCCCGGTGAAGCGGACGTGCCGGCCGCCCCTGCGCTCCCGCGAGACCGCCCCCGCCGTACGGGTCCCGGTCGTGGGGTGCCAGCTGCTCAGCCCGTACGCGACGTGCACCTCGTCGGCCGACGTCCGGTCGCCCATCGCCGCGGTGACGAGCAGGTCGCCCAGGCCGCCGAAGAAGGCCATCGCGGGGACCACCACGGTGCCCGCCGCACGGGCGGGCTCCGCGAACCGGGCGAACGTGTCGACGTTGGCCTCGATCTCGGCCGCCACGTCCACGTACGGGATCCGGGTGCGCAGCGCCGCCTCGATCACCGGGGCGGCGGTCGAGGCGAAGGGCCCGGCGCAGTTGATCACGGCGGCGGCGCCGGCGAGCGCGCGGTCCAGCGAGGCCGGGTCGTCGACCGTGGCCTGCCGGACGTCGAGGCCGGCGAACTCCGGCCGGGACGCCGCGAACTCCGCCAGCTTGCCGGCGTCACGCCCGGACAGGACGGGGACGAACCCGCGGTCCAGCAGCTCCGCCACCACGAAACGCCCGGTGTGCCCGTAGGCACCGAACACCGCGACCGCCCGTACCGAACCCATGACTTCCTCCGTTGCCCGCTGTCCTCTTCCGGTACGAGGAGCCTGTCAGGGGCCGCCGACCGCGGCCAGTGTCCGGAACGACATGCCCCGTACAATTCCGGACATGGAATCTGTCGCGCTGGCCGTCACCGACGGGATGCTGCACTTCGAACTCTCCGTGGCGCACGAGGTGTTCGACGACGCCGCGTACGACCTCACCGTCTGCGGGCCGGGACCGGTGCGGTTCGGCAGGTTCCGGCTCGACCCGGACGCCGGGCTCGACCGGCTCGCGCACGCCGGCACGGTGATCGTCCCCGGCTGGGCCGACGTCGACGTGGACCCGCCCGCCGAACTCGTCGACGCGGTGCGCGCGGCCCACGAGGCGGGCGCGCGGGTGGCGTCCCTGTGCACGGGCGCGTTCGTCCTGGCCGCCGCCGGGCTGCTCGACGGCCTCCGGGCGACCACCCACTGGGCGCACACCGACGTCCTGGCCGCCCGCCACCCCCTGGTGGAGGTCGACCCGGACGTGCTCTACGTCGACAACGGCAGCGTGCTCACCTCCGCGGGCAAGGCCGCCGCGATGGACCTGTGCCTCCACCTGGTCCGCCTCGACCACGGCTCGGCCCACGCCAACACGATCGCCCGCCGCCTGGTCGTGCCCCCGCACCGGTCCGGCGGCCAGGCCCAGTTCGTCACCACGCCCGTGCCGGCCCAGGACGACCATCCGCTCGCCGAACTGTTCCCCTGGGCGATCGAGCGGCTCGACCAGGCGCTCACCGTGGAGGACCTGGCCCGCCGGGCCAACATGAGTTCGCGTCACCTCGGCCGCCACTTCCGGTCGGTGACCGGCGTGACCCCGCTGCAGTGGCTGCTGACCCAGCGGATCCGGCGCGCCCAGGAACTCCTCGAATCCAGCGGAGACAGCCTCGACACCATCGCGGCGGCCACGGGCATGGGCACGGCGACGACCCTGCGCCGCCACTTCAACCGGACCCTCGGCGTCCCTCCGGACACCTACCGCCGCACGTTCCGCCGCTCCTCGGCGCGCGCCGGCACGGGATGACCGGTGGCGATCCGCCGTAGCGCCGATCACGTGGTGGTGGACGAGGGAGGGGGCCTCGGCTCCGGGGCCGGCGCGTACGAGGACCCGGCCGGCCGGGCCCGTCAGGTCCTTCCGGTCAGCCGGCCGACCGTCCTGGGACGGCGGTGTCGACCGCTGCGTAGGTGACGCCGTGGTCGGCCAGGACCTCCGCGACGACCCCGCCGGTCGTGGTGAGCGCGAGCAGGATGTGCTCGTCGCCGATCTCCCGGTCCTTGCGGGCCAGTGCCACGCGGAGGGAGTTCTCCAGGACGGACTTGGCCTCCCGGGAGAAGGTCTGGCGGCCCGACCACCACCTGGGGCCCTTGCGGTCGCCCGCCAGCGCGCCCGTGCCGTGGGTCTCCTCCACCCGCGCCACGATCGCCCCGACGTCGATGCCGAGGTCCGCCAGGGCGTCGGAGTCGGCGCGGGAGAGACCCGCCCGGCGCCGGGCCTCGGCGAGCGCGGCCACCAGGGACGGGCGGCGGTCCGGCGGGCAGAGGTCGCGCAGCGCGGCCGCCGCCCGGGTGTCCTCCCGGTCGAGCAGGGCCAGCAGCATGTGCTCCTTGGTGACGACCGTCGCGCCGCCCCGCTCGGCGTGCGCGACCGCTCCCTTCACCACGGCTCGCGCGTCTTTCGTGAACCGTTCGAACATCACTGCCTCCCGTACTTCTTGTGGACGGCCTGCCGGCTGACTCCCAGTTCGGTCGCGATCTCCTGCCACGACCAGCCCTGGTCGCGCGCGCTGCGCACCTGGACGGCCTCCAGTTGTTCGAGCAGTCGCCGCAGGGCGGAGACGGCCCGTAGTCCGACCCGGGGGTCGCGGTCACCCGCCCGCGCGGCGAGATCGGTCGCATCGGTCATGCAGTCAACCTACGTTGACGCCGGGAGTGATGTCAACCCTGGTTGACGCGACGACTCTCCTTCGTGACCCGTGACCCGTGACCCGTGACCCGTGACCCGTGACCCGCGGTCTCCGGTCGATCAGGGGGCCGACGCGCCCCGGTCGTCACCGAACGCCTCGGCGTAGGAGACGAAGCGGGCCCTGTCCCCGGGGTCGACGACCTCGTCGAGGTCGCCGAAGTGGAACGACGTCGACGTGCCGGCCACCACGTCGTGGAGATAGCGGCTGCACGACACGGGGGCCGCCTCCCAGAGCGGGCCGCGGCCCTCGTTGAGGACCACGGTCCACTCCTCCGGTTCGACGCCGGGCCGGACCACCCGGTACGGGAAGTGCCCCGCGCCCTCGTCGAAGCCCCAGGGCACCAGCCGGACCCCGGGGGTCAGGAGCTCCGGCGGCCGGTCCTCGCCCGACTCCCGGAGCCGGCGGAGGATCTCCTCGCGCTCCCGGGCCTGGGTGGGGAGGTCGTGGCAGGGGTCGGGGTGTCCGGGCGTGAGGAGCCGGAGCGTGCCCGCGAAGAGCCCGCAGCCGTACGACCGGACGAGCCGCTTGTAGTCGGCCGGCAGGGCCGTGCCGAGCGCCTCCTCCACCGCGGCCCATTCCACGCCCCCGGTGACGGCGCCCGGTGGCGGTGGCGGGCACAGCCGCTCCAGCGGCCCGGTGTGGCGCAGGGCGCGGGCCGTCCGCAGGTCGTCGGGCAGGGCGCTGAGCCGTACGGGCGTCCTGCCCGCGTCCAGTGCGGCCACGCGCAGCCGGTCGCCCACTTCGGGGCGCGGCGCGTCCGACCACCACGAGGGATGCTTGGTCCGGTCCACGAAGCCCTGCCGGCCGTCCGCGTCGACGAGGCACCCGACGCGCGCCACGGCCGTGACGAGGGCGGTGCACTCCTGGTGATCGGTGAGCATGGCGCCCCTCTTCCCCCCACCCGCTTCGGGTGAGGGGCCTGCCGGGCATGACCGAGCGGCGGGGATGCACTAGAGTTATCTCGACATCGAGATAACTGCTTACGGCGCACCGCAGCCGCCCACCCGGTAAGGGTTACCTAACTTAGTCGTACCTTAGCGGATCGGCGGGGAGTCGGGCGGCACCACGCGGCGGCAGCCGCATATTGTCGCTGCGCGGTAATCGCGCACATTGATGAAGGAGACTGTCGTGTCGGCGAACAGCTTCGACGCCCGCAGCACGCTGCGCGTGGGCGACGAGTCGTACGAGATCTTCAAGCTGGACAAGGTCGAGGGCTCCGCGCGCCTCCCTTACAGCCTGAAGGTCCTCCTGGAGAACCTGCTCCGCACCGAGGACGGCGCGAACATCACCGCCGACCACATCCGGGCCCTCGGCGGCTGGGACTCGCAGGCCCAGCCGAGCCAGGAGATCCAGTTCACGCCGGCTCGCGTGATCATGCAGGACTTCACCGGCGTTCCCTGTGTCGTCGACCTCGCCACCATGCGCGAGGCCGTCAAGGAGCTCGGCGGCGACCCGGCGAAGGTCAACCCGCTCTCCCCGGCCGAGCTGGTCATCGACCACTCCGTCATCGCCGACAAGTTCGGCACGAAGGACGCCTTCGGCCAGAACGTCGAGCTGGAGTACGGCCGCAACAAGGAGCGCTACCAGTTCCTGCGCTGGGGCCAGACCGCCTTCGACGACTTCAAGGTCGTCCCCCCGGGCACCGGCATCGTCCACCAGGTGAACATCGAGCACCTGGCCCGTACGGTCATGGTCCGCAACGGCCAGGCCTACCCCGACACCCTCGTCGGCACCGACTCGCACACCACCATGGTCAACGGCCTCGGTGTGCTCGGCTGGGGCGTCGGCGGCATCGAGGCCGAGGCCGCGATGCTCGGCCAGCCGGTCTCCATGCTCATCCCGCGCGTCGTCGGCTTCAAGCTGACCGGCGAGCTCCCGGCCGGCACCACCGCCACCGACCTGGTCCTCACGATCACCGAGATGCTGCGCAAGCACGGCGTCGTCGGCAAGTTCGTCGAGTTCTACGGCGAGGGCGTCGCCGCGACCTCCCTCGCGAACCGCGCCACCATCGGCAACATGTCGCCGGAGTTCGGCTCCACCGCCGCGATCTTCCCGATCGACGGCGAGACCCTGAAGTACCTGAAGCTGACCGGCCGCTCCGAGCAGCAGGTCGCGCTCGTCGAGGCGTACGCCAAGGAGCAGGGCCTCTGGCTCGACCCGGCCGCCGAGCCCGACTTCTCGGAGAAGCTGGAGCTCGACCTCTCCACGGTCGTCCCCTCCATCGCCGGCCCGAAGCGCCCGCAGGACCGCATCGTCCTCGCGAACGCCGCCCAGCAGTTCGCGCTCGACGTCCGCAACTACGTCGACGAGGTGGACGAGGCGGGCATGGAGTCCTTCCCGGCCTCCGACGCCCCGGCGAACCACCCGAACGGCGCCCCGTCGAAGCCGGTCACCGTGACCGCCCCCGACGGCTCGACCTACGAGATCGACCACGGTGCGGTGACGGTCGCGGCCATCACCTCCTGCACCAACACCTCGAACCCGTACGTCATGGTCGCCGCCGCGCTCGTCGCGAAGAAGGCCGTGGAGAAGGGCCTGACCCGCAAGCCGTGGGTCAAGACCACCCTCGCCCCGGGCTCGAAGGTCGTCACCGACTACTTCGACAAGGCGGGTCTCACCCCGTACCTCGACAAGGTCGGCTTCAACCTCGTCGGCTACGGCTGCACCACCTGCATCGGCAACTCCGGCCCGCTGCCGGAGGAGGTCTCCAAGGCCGTCAACGAGCACGACCTGGCCGTGACCTCGGTGCTCTCGGGCAACCGCAACTTCGAGGGTCGGATCAACCCCGACGTCAAGATGAACTACCTGGCCTCCCCGCCGCTGGTCGTCGCGTACGCCATCGCGGGCTCCATGAAGGTGGACATCACCAAGGACGCGCTCGGCGTCGACACCGAGGGCAAGCCGGTCTACCTGGCCGACATCTGGCCGTCGGAGGCCGAGGTCAACGACGTCGTCGCCAACGCCATCGGCGAGGACATGTTCAACAAGTCCTACCAGGACGTCTTCGCGGGCGACGCCCAGTGGCAGGCGCTGCCGATCCCGACCGGCAACACCTTCGAGTGGGACACCGAGTCCACCTACGTCCGCAAGCCCCCGTACTTCGAGGGCATGACGATGGAGACCACCCCGGTCACCGACATCGTCGGCGCCCGTGTCCTGGCGAAGCTGGGCGACTCGGTCACCACCGACCACATCTCCCCGGCCGGTGCCATCAAGGCCGACACCCCGGCCGGCAAGTACCTCACCGAGCACGGTGTGGAGCGTCGTGACTTCAACTCCTACGGCTCGCGCCGTGGCAACCACGAGGTCATGATCCGCGGCACGTTCGCCAACATCCGCCTGCGCAACCAGATCGCGCCGGGCACCGAGGGCGGCTACACCCGCGACTTCACGCAGCCGGACGCGCCGGTGTCGTTCATCTACGACGCCTCCCGCAACTACATCGAGCAGGGCACCCCGCTCGCGATCCTGGCGGGCAAGGAGTACGGCTCCGGCTCGTCCCGCGACTGGGCCGCCAAGGGCACCGCGCTGCTCGGCGTCAAGGCCGTCATCGCCGAGTCGTACGAGCGCATCCACCGCTCGAACCTCATCGGCATGGGCGTCCTGCCGCTGCAGTTCCCGGAGGGCGCCTCGGCCGCGACCCTGGGCCTGACCGGCGAGGAGACCTTCTCCTTCACCGGCGTCGAGGAGCTCAACAACGGCACCACCCCGCGTACGGTCAAGGTCACCACCGACACCGGTGTCGAGTTCGACGCGGTCGTCCGCATCGACACCCCCGGTGAGGCGGACTACTACCGCAACGGCGGCATCATGCAGTACGTGCTCCGCAACCTCATCCGTGGCTGACACCCGCTGATCCGGTAGCAAGCGGGAAGGGCCCCGCTCCTCGTCACGAGGAGCGGGGCCCTTCCGTGTCACCGGGTCGATCAGAACATCGCGCCGAAGCCGTTCCAGCCCGAGGTGCCGATCTTCATGCGGGTGGTGTACGGCGAGGACGAGCTGCCGTTGCCCTTGTACAGCCACAGCGCGCCGGCGCTGTCGCGGGCCACCAGGTCCGCGCGGCGGTCGCCGGTCAGGTCGCCGGGGGAGAACAGGTAGTTGTACGTGTTCCAGCCGCTGCCGACACGGGTCCGGGTGGTGAAGGGCGTCCGGTAGTTGCCGGTGCCCTTGTAGAGCCACAGGACGCCGTTGCGGTCACGGGCGACGAGGTCGGCGCGGCCGTCGCCGGTCACGTCGCCCTTGCCCGCGATCTGGGTGTACGCGTTCCACCCGGTGCCGACGCGGTAGCGCTGGGTCAGGGACGCGTTGCCGTTGCCCAGGTAGTGCCAGAGCACGCCGGAGCCGTCACGGGCCAGGACGTCGTCCGGGGCGCCGCCGCCGGTGTTGCCGGCCGAGACGACCTTGTTGTAGATGCCCCAGCCGCCACCGAGGTCGCGGACCGGGCCGCCGCCGGCGAAGTGCAGCCGGCCCGCGCGGTTGACGGCGTACCAGCCGTCGGCGTGGTACCAGCCCTCCGCCTCGACCCGTCCGTCGGTGTCCGCCTGGGCGAAGTTCTTGTACCCCACCCAGTCCCAGCCCTGCCGCCCGGCGATCCGCTGGATGGCGCCGCCGCCGACGGGGGTGTAGCCGATGATGTCGCCGTTGGTGTGCCAGCCGTAGAGGTTGTTGAGCGCGGCCCCGGAGGCGGCGGTCGCGGAGGCCGCGGCGGCGGACACGCGGTCCGACTGCGGTGCGGTGGGGGTGCTGGAGGCCGAGCCCGGCTCCGCCGCGACCGCGGCGGTGGTGGTGGCGAGCAGACCGGCCGTTATCGCTGCGACAGTGACACGGGACAGAACGCCCATGCGGTTCAGGCCAGAAGAGTTGGCCACGTAAGGCTCCGTATGCGTAGGGGACAGGTATGTTCGCCGCGCTTCCGTCGCGAGGACGGGCGTCGGCGAGACCTCTATGATCCCGGTCCTCCTTACGGAATCTTCATCTCACGGAGGGTCTGTGACACGACTGTTTCAGTCACGAACGTATGTCCCCTTTGTGCACCTCGCGCCCCGGCCGTGCCGCCGGGGCCCGCACGGCTCCTCTGTACGGGTCGCCCTGATGCCGTGTCAAGGGTGGCGGCGAACGAGTGCTTGGACGAAACGCCGCAGATGCGTCGTGCTTATCCCGGAGGTCTCAACTCGGGAAAGATGGCTGCCGAAACCTGGTTTCGATCTTGCTCAGTCGAAGGGAAGTGGACTATACCTGTCGGCGTCCAGCCAGTCGTATCCATCACGCGACGGCCTGACGCCTGCACGACCCGGCTGCAAATGACCGCGGTGGCGGGGCCCTTCGCCTGTGGCGAGAGTACGGGCGACCGGTACACCGCCTGAGTCCTGAATGAAGGCGAGGACTTGAGCATGGGATCCACCTCCGCACACAACGGTGAGGGCCTTGGCCGTCGCGACCTGATCAAGCGTTCTGCCGCTATCGGCCTGATCTCCGTACCGACGATGGGCTTCCTGTCCGCCTGTGCGAGCAGCGACAGCGGTGGCAACGGAAAGGTCGAGAAGGGCACGAAGTCCGAGAAGAACCCGCTCGCGGTGAACGAGTCGGCACCGCTCGACTTCGTCCTCTTCGACGGTGGATTCGGACAGCAGTACGCCAAGGACGCCATCAAGATCTACGAGACCAATTTCCCCAAGGCGAAGGTCAAGTTCACCCCCACCCAGAAGATCACCACCACGCTCCAGCCGCGCTTCAACGGCGGCAACCCGCCGGACCTCATCGACAACTCCGGCGCCGAGCAGATGGACATGGGTGTCCTCGTCGGCCAGAAGCAGCTGGCGGACCTCACCCCGCTCCTCGACGCGCCCTCCATCGACGACCCGAGCAAGACGGTCCGCGACACCCTGCGGCCCGGCATCGTCGAGATGGGCCAGTTCGACGGCGACCCGGTGTGGATCATGTACTACGCCTACACGGTCTACGGCGTCTGGTACTCGCAGAAGCTGCTCGACTCGCTCGACGCGAAGTACCCCGAGACCTGGGACGAGATGCTGGCCGTCTGCGAGAAGGCCAAGAAGAAGGGCATCGCGGGCTGGACGTACGCCGGCAAGCACCCGTACTACGTCCCCTTCTCGCTCTACCCGATGATCGGCAAGGTCGGCGGCCGCGAGGTCCTGGACGCCATCGACAACCTGGAGCCCAAGGCCTGGGAGCACCCCGCGGTCAAGGCCTGCTTCGAGGCGTACTACGAGCTCGTCCGGAAGGGCTACATCCTCAAGGGCACGCCCGGCCTCGACCACATCCAGTCGCAGACCGCCTGGACCGAGGGCAAGGCGCTGTTCATCCCGAACGGCTCCTGGGTCGAGAACGAGGCCGCGAAGACCATGCCGGCCGACTTCAACCTGGCCGTGTCGGCCCCGACCGGCATCGACTCCTCGGACAAGATGCCGTTCGGCACCATCTGGGCCTCCGGCGGCGAGCCCTTCATCGTCCCGGCGAAGGCGGCGAACCCCGAGGGCGGCATGGAGCAGCTGCGCATCATGCTCAGCGAGGCGTCCTCCAAGAACTTCACCCAGTCCGTGAAGTCCCTGACGGCCCTCAACGGCGGCACGGACGGCATCGACCTGACCCCGGGTCTCAAGTCCGGTGTCGCGGCTCTGGAGAAGGCCGGCCAGAACGTGGTCAACCCGCGCCTCCAGGACTGGTACGTCGCCCTCCAGAAGGAGAAGATCGGTGTCGCCGGCATCGGCGAGATGATGGCCGGCCGCGCGACCCCGGCCGAGACGATCAAGAAGATCCAGAAGTACGCCGACGAGGCGGCCCAGGACTCCTCGATCAAGCACTACAAGCACCAGTGAGCAGTGCCGGGGCCCCTTCCCGCCGACCGGGAGCGGGCCCCGGGCCCTTCGCGCGCCACAGCAGCGGCGCGCCTTCGCGGGAAGATCGGGGTCGGTAGGAATGCAACACGGCAAGTACCGTTTCATCGTGGGGTTCCTGGCGGCCCCCCTCGCGCTCTACGCGCTGTTCGTCATCTGGCCGTTCATCCAGTCCATCTACTACTCGCTCACGGACTGGACGGGACTGAGCCCCGAATTCGGCTTCGTCGGATTCGACAACTACGGCAGGATGCTGGATGACGAGATCTTCTGGAAGTCGCTCCAGCACAGTCTGACCTTCGCGGTGGTGCTCCCGCTGGTGACCGTCGGACTCGCGCTGTTCTTCGCCTTCATGCTGAATGTCGGCGGTCGGCGCCGCAGGGGCGCGGCCATCGCCGGTGTGCGCGGATCGTCCTTCTACAAGATCGTCTATTTCTTCCCGCAGGTGCTGTCGATCGCGATCGTCGCGCTGCTCTTCCAGTTCGCGTACAACCCGAACAGCGGAGCCATCAATTCCGTCCTGAAGGGCGTCGGTCTCGACAGCGTCCAGCCGGACTGGCTCGGCGATCCGGACCTCGCCCTCATCTGTGTGATGGTCGTACTCGTCTGGTCCACCGTCGGATTCTTCGTCGTCCTCTTCTCGGCCGGCATGGCGTCCATTCCGCGGGACTTCTACGAGGCGGCCCTGCTCGACGGCGCGAACCGGTTCACCACCTTCTTCAAGATCACCCTGCCGCTGCTCTGGGACACCGTGCAGTCGGGCTGGATCTACATGGGCATCCTCGCGCTCGGCGCGGAATCCTTCGCGGTCGTCCAGATCATGACCGTCGGCCCCAGCGGCGGGGGACCCGACTACTCGACCATCGTCCTCCCCCTGTACGTGTACCAGAAGGCGTTCCGGGACGGTCAGGCCGCCTACGCCACGACCATCGGCGTCGCGCTCCTCCTCGTCACGCTGGCCTTCGCGGCCGTCGTGATGAAGGTCGGCCGGCGTGAGCGGCTGGAGTTCTGATGAAGACGACCGACACTGCCCCCACCGGCGTCGAGACCCCCGGCTCCCCGGGCGGCCCCGGCCCCGCGGTCACCAAGACGGCGCCGCCCGCGCCCCGGAGGACCGCCAAGGCCGAGGGCGCGACCCTCAACGTCTTCTCGCACGGCGTCCTGATCGTCTGGGCGATCATGGTCGTGATGCCGCTGCTCTGGGCGGTCATGACCTCGTTCAAGACCGACCGGGCGATCTTCACCTCCCCGTGGGCGCTGCCCGACAAGCTGCACTTCGAGAACTGGTCGCGCGCCTGGACCGAGGCGCACATGAGCGACTACTTCATGAACACCATCCTGGTGGTCGGCGGATCGCTCCTCGGCACCCTGCTCTTCGGCTCGATGGCGGCCTACGTCCTGGCCCGCTTCGACTTCCCGGGCAACCGCTTCGTCTACTTCCTCTTCATCGGCGGGATGAGCTTCCCGATCATCCTGGCGCTCGTACCGCTGTTCTACGTGATGCAGAACATGGCCCTGCTCAACACGCTGCACGGCCTGATCCTCGTCTACATCGCGTACTCGCTGCCGTTCACCGTCTTCTTCCTCACCGCCTTCTTCCGCACCCTGCCGACCTCGGTGGCGGAAGCGGCCTTCGTGGACGGTGCCTCGCACACCCGGACCTTCTTCCAGGTCATGCTGCCGATGGCCAAGCCCGGCCTCATCAGCGTCGGCATCTTCAACTTCCTCGGCCAGTGGAACCAGTACCTGCTGCCGACCGTGCTCAACACCGAGCCGGAGAACAAGGTGCTCTCCCAGGGCCTCGTCCAGCTCGCCGTCAGCCAGGGCTACAAGGGCGACTGGTCCGGGCTCTTCGCCGGACTCGTCATGGCGATGCTCCCCGTCCTCGCCGCGTACATCATCTTCCAGCGGCAGGTGGTGGCCGGCCTGACCGCCGGTGCCGTGAAGTGATCCCGTAACCCCCTCCCGTCCCCGAAGGGCCCCCGCCGCACCCCGCGCCGGGGGCCCTTCGCGCACCCTCGGCGCCGTGTGACTCCGACCCTCCGCCCGTCAAGGCCTTGACGGGGACCGAGCCGAAAGCGTCCCCTTAGGGTTCACATGTTGGAGAAAACGGTGGGAGTGAGTGAGTCGATGGAGACTCCGGGGTCGCAGACGTCTCTGCACAGGGCCAATCTCGAACGGGTCGTCCGGGCGGTGCGGATGGCCGGCTCGCTCACCCAGGCGGAGATCGCCCGGGCGACGGGCCTGTCCGCCGCGACGGTCTCCAACATCGTCCGGGAGCTGAAGGACGGCGGCACCGTCGACGTCACGCCCACCTCCGCGGGCGGCCGCCGCGCCCGCAGCGTCTCGCTCTCCGGCGACGCCGGCATCGTGATCGGCGTCGACTTCGGCCACACCCACCTTCGGGTCGCCGTGGGCAACCTCGCCCACCAGGTGCTCGCGGAGGAGGCCGAACCGCTCGACGTGGACGCCTCCGCGGCGGAGGGCTTCGACCGGGCGGAACAGCTGGTCAAACGCCTGATCAGGGCCACCGGGATCGACCAGGACAAGGTGATCGGCGTCGGACTCGGCGTACCGGGACCGATCGACGTCTCCTCCGGGACCCTCGGGTCGACCTCGATCCTGCCGGGCTGGAGCGGGATCAACCCCGCGGAGGAGCTCTCCGGCCGCCTCGGCGTCCCGGTGCACGTCGACAACGACGCCAACCTCGGCGCCCTCGGCGAGCTGGTCTGGGGCAGCGGGCGGGGCGTCAAGGACCTGGCCTACATCAAGGTGGCCAGCGGCGTCGGCGCCGGCCTCGTCATCGACGGACGGGTCTACCGGGGGCCCGGCGGTACGGCGGGCGAGATCGGGCACATCACGCTCGACGAGTCGGGCCCGGTCTGCCGCTGCGGCAACCGGGGCTGCCTGGAGACCTTCACCGCCGCGCGTTACGTGCTGCCGCTGCTCCAGCCCAGCCACGGGCCGGATCTGACGATGGAACGGGTCGTCCAGCTGGCCCGGGAGGGCGACCCCGGCTGCCGCCGGGTGATCGCGGACGTCGGACGGCACATCGGCAGCGGCATCGCCAACCTCTGCAACCTCCTGAACCCCAGCCGGGTGGTGCTCGGCGGCGACCTCGCCGAGGCCGGCGAGCTGGTCCTGGCGCCCATCAGGGACTCCGTCTCGCGGTACGCGATCCCCAGCGCGGCCCGGCAGCTCTCGCTGACCCAGGGGGCCCTCGGGGGCCGAGCCGAGGTGCTCGGCGCGCTCGCTCTCGCGCTGAGCGAAATGGGCGATTCGACCCTGTTGGAGAGTGCGTTGCCGATCGCCGCGCCGGCCTCCCGGCTTGCCTTCACTTAGATAACGAACACCACCGTTGTCATCTCGTTAATAATTTACTTCTTGACGACAAGGTTTCGGCCGAGTTGACTTCGTGACACCTCGGCCGCAACGTCGCGGCCTCGTCAGGGAGGCAAACCCACATGAACGCAGTGACGCGTCGTGCCGTCATAGCCACGGCCGCGGTCTCGATGGCCCTCTCGCTCGCCGCCTGCGGCCAGGCCGGCGGCGACGACAGCGCGGACAAGGGCAGCTCGACCAAGATCGGCCTGCTCCTTCCGGAGAACAAGACCGCGCGCTACGAGACCCTGGACAAGCCCCAGTTCGAGAAGGCCGTCAAGGCCGCCTGCGGTGACTGCGAGGTCGTCTACAACAACGCGGTCTCCGACGTCGTCAAGCAGAAGCAGCAGTTCGACCAGCTGATCGCCGACGGCGTCAAGGTCATCGCGCTCGGCTCGGTCGACGCCACCAAGGCCGAGGGCTGGGTCACGGAGGCCAAGGCCAAGGGCGTCAAGGTCGTCGCGTACGACCGTGCCGTCAAGGGCGCCGACGCCTACGTCAGCCACGACAACAACAAGGTCGGCGAGCTCCAGGGCCAGGCGCTCCTCGCCGCCCTCGGCGGCAAGGCCGCCACCGCCAACGTCGTGATGATCAACGGCGACGAGAAGGACCCGAACGCCGGGCTGTTCAAGAAGGGCGCCCACGCCGCCCTCGACGGCAAGGTCGGCAAGATCGCCTACGAGGCCTCCGGCGAGTGGGACCCGAAGGTCGCGGGCGAGAAGATGTCCGCCGCGATCTCCTCGCTCGGCAAGGACAAGATCAACGCGGTCTACTCCGCCAACGACGGCATGGCCGGCGGCATCATCACCTCCCTCGAGAACGCCGGCATCAAGAACATCCCGGTCGGCGGCCAGGACGCCGAGGTCGCGGGCATCCAGCGGATCATCGCCGGTACGCAGACCTTCACCATCTACAAGTCGCCGCTCCAGCTGGCCCCCGAGGCCGCCAAGTTCGCGGTGAACCTGCTCCAGGGCAAGGAGCTCGGCGCCCAGGGCTCGACCGACGGCGTGCCGTCCACGCTCTTCCCGCCGGTCGTGGTCGACAAGACCAACATCCAGAGCACGGTGATCCAGGACGGCATCTACAAGGCCGCCGACCTCTGCACCTCGGACCTCGCCGCCAAGTGCACCGGGCTGGGCATCAAGTAACACCCCGACCGCACCACCCCGCCGGGCCCCCCAAGGCCCGGTGGCACGGGTCCCGCCGCCGGTCGCGTACGGCACACGGGCCGCCCCTCGGACGGGGCCGGCCCCGGAGCCGCCGCCACGGCCCGCGTACAGAGGGTGAAGACCCCCTCCGGCCGGCACGGCGACCGGATCCGTCCCCCCGCCCGTCCGGTCCCCGGCCGACCCAGACCCCGCTGTCGGCCCGGGGGCCGGACGAGCTCACCCCCCCTCGAACTTTGGCGCTGCACCGGCGGCGCGACATGCCGCCGCCCGCGGGCGGCGAAGGAGTTGGTTCACGTGTCCCAGACGCCCGTGCTGGCGTTGCGCGGGATCTTCAAGCGGTTCGGAGCGGTCCAGGTCCTCTCCGGTGTCGATCTCGAAGTCCACGCAGGAGAGGTCGTCGCGCTCGTCGGCGACAACGGAGCGGGCAAGTCCACGCTCGTCAAGACGATCGCCGGTGTGCACCCCATCGACGAGGGCGTCATCGAGTGGGAGGGCGAGCGCGTCGAGATCCAGCGCCCGCAGGACTCCCAGAACCTCGGTGTCGCGACCGTCTACCAGGACCTCGCGCTCTGCGACAACCTCGACGTCGTCGCCAACCTGTTCCTCGGCCGCGAGATCAAGAAGGGCAGCGTCCTCGACGAGGTCGCCATGGAGAAGCGGGCCAAGGACCTCCTCTCCACGCTCTCCATCCGCATCCCCAGCGTCCGCATCCCCGTCGCCGCCCTCTCCGGCGGCCAGCGGCAGGTCGTCGCCATCGCGCGCGCCCTGGTCGGCAACCCCAAGATCGTGATCCTGGACGAGCCGACCGCCGCCCTCGGCGTCGAGCAGACCGCCCAGGTCCTCGACCTCGTCGAGCGCCTGCGCGAGCAGGGCCTCGGCGTCATCCTCATCAGCCACAACATGGCCGACGTGAAGGCCGTCGCCGACACCGTCGCGGTACTGCGCCTCGGCCGCAACAACGGCACCTTCCCGGTGGCCACCACCACGCACGAAGAGATCATCGCCGCGATCACCGGTGCCACGGACAACGCCGTGACCCGCCGCCAGGCCCGCAACGCGGAGGTAGCGAAGTGAGCAACACCCCTCCCGCCGCGAGCGAGGAAGCCGCGGTGCCCGAGCCCCGTACCCCGGACGAGCAGGCCCCGGCGACAGAGACCCCGGCGACCGAGACCCCGGCCGCCGCCGCGATCCCCGCCGTCGACCCCCGCCTCCTCGTGCGCGAGCAGGGCTTCAAGGGCTACGTCGACGAGTTCAAGCGCAAGATCCGCTCCGGCGAGATCGGTTCGCTGCCCGTCGTGGTCGGCCTCGTCGTCATCGGCATCGTCTTCCAGGCCCTCACCGGCAACTTCATCACCTCGTACAACCTCGACCAGATCACGCTGTACGCGGTCGGCCCCGGCATCATGGCCGTGGGCATCGTCTTCGTGCTGCTGCTCGGCGAGATCGACCTCGCCGTAGGCTCCGTGGCCGGTCTGGCCGGCGCGGTCTGGGGCGTCCTCGGCACGGACATGCCGGACGGCCTCGCGATCCTCCTCGGCATCCTGTCCGGCACCCTGCTCGGCGCCTTCCACGGTCTGGTCTTCGCCAAGATCGGCGTGCCCGCCTTCGTCGTCACCCTGGCCGGCTTCCTCGGCTGGGCCGGCCTCCAGACCTGGGTGATGGGCGACAAGTCCACCATCCCGACGCCGATCGGCAGCTTCGTCGGCGACCTCACCAAGTACTACTTCTCCGACGTCGCCGCCGCCTACGGCCTCGCCGTGGCCGTCGTCGCCGCCTTCTACCTCGCCCAGCTGCGCGACTCCCGCCGCCGCAAGGCCGCCGAGCTGCCGCACCGCCCGCAGAGCGAGATGATCCTGCGCACCGCCGTCCTCGCGGTCCTGGTCCTCGTCGCCGCCTACGGCTTCAACCAGGAGCAGGGCCTGCCCCTCTCGCTCGTGATCTTCCTGGTGATCCTCCTCGTCACCGACTTCGTGCTGCGCCGCACCACCTACGGCCGTCAGGTCTTCGCCGTCGGCGGCGGCATCGAGGCCGCCCGCCGCGCCGGCATCAACGTCGCGTGGATCCGGATCTCGGTCTTCATGATCTCCGGCACCATGGGCGCGATCGGCGGCCTGTTCCTCGCCTCCGCGACCGGCGGCGCCGACCGCTCCCTCGGCGGCGGCAACCAGCTGATGATGTGCATCGCCGCCGCGGTCATCGGCGGTACGTCCCTGTTCGGCGGACGCGGCAAGGTCTGGTCGGCGCTCCTCGGCATCCTGGTCATCCAGTCGATCGTCCAGGGCCTCAACCAGATGAACCTGTCCTCGAACGCGATCCAGTACATGATCACCGGAGCGGTCCTGCTCATCGCGGTGATCATCGACTCGGTCTCCCGCAAGACGCAGAAGACGGCCGGACGCGCCTAGGGGGACACCCCCCGGGGCTCCGCCCCGCGCGCGTAACGCTCGCCACACCTGCCCGGCGCCGCGAAACCGGCGCCGGGCACTGCTGCGTCCGGAGCAGTGAACCGGCACGCACAGGCCCGTACAGATCAGCGGCAGGTAGGCCGTGAGGGTGACGCCTCACTGCCCGGCCCGATGCCCACGATCCGGGGCGGAACATTAGACTCGACAAATCGGCAAGCTCGACCAGCTCAAACGCAAGGAGGAACGGGTGGCTCTGCTGACCCGTATCAGGGGACCGCGAGATCTGGACCGGCTCTCCCCGGAACAGCTGGACCAGCTGGCCGACGAGATCAGGACGTTCCTCGTGGACGCCGTCTCCAAGACCGGCGGGCACCTCGGGCCCAACCTCGGCGTGGTCGAGCTGACCATCGCCCTGCACCGCGTGTTCGACTCCCCGAAGGACAAGGTCCTCTGGGACACCGGCCACCAGAGCTACGTCCACAAGCTGCTCACCGGCCGCCAGGACTTCTCCAGGCTCAAGATGAAGGGCGGCCTCTCCGGCTACCCCTGCCAGGCCGAGTCCGAGCACGACGTCATCGAGAACTCGCACGCCTCCACGGTCCTCGGCTGGGCCGACGGCCTCGCCAAGGCCAACGAGGTCCTGCGGAAGGACGACCACGTCGTCGCCGTCATCGGCGACGGGGCGCTCACCGGCGGCATGGCCTGGGAGGCGCTGAACAACATCGCCGCCGCCAAGGACCGCCCGCTCGTCATCGTCGTCAACGACAACGAGCGCTCCTACGCGCCGACCATCGGCGGCCTCGCCAACCACCTGGCGACCCTGCGCACCACCGACGGCTACGAGCGCTTCCTCGCCCGCGGCAAGGACATCCTGGAGCGCACCCCCGTCGTCGGGAAGCCGCTCTACGAGACCCTGCACGGCGCCAAGAAGGGCCTCAAGGACTTCATCGCCCCGCAGGGCATGTTCGAGGACCTCGGCCTCAAGTACGTCGGCCCCATCGACGGCCACGACATCGAGGCCCTGGAGTCCGCCCTGACGCGCGCCAAGCGCTTCGGCGGCCCCGTGATCGTCCACTGCCTCACCGAGAAGGGCCGCGGCTACCAGCCCGCCCTCCAGGACGAGGCCGACCGCTTCCACGCCGTCGGCAAGATCCACCCCGACACCGGGCTGCCCATCGCCTCCTCCGGCGCCGACTGGACCGGCGTCTTCGCCGAGGAGATGGTCGCGCTCGGCAAGGAGCGCGAGGACATCGTCGCCATCACCGCGGCCATGCTCCAGCCCGTCGGCCTCGACAAGTTCGCCAAGGCCTTCCCCGAGCGGGTCTTCGACGTCGGGATCGCCGAGCAGCACGCCGCGGTCTCCGCCGCCGGCCTCGCCACCGGCGGTCTCCACCCGGTCTTCGCGGTCTACGCGACCTTCCTCAACCGCGCCTTCGACCAGGTCCTGATGGACGTGGCCCTGCACAAGTGCGGCGTCACGTTCGTCCTGGACCGGGCCGGCGTCACCGGCACCGACGGCGCCTCCCACAACGGCATGTGGGACATGTCCATCCTCCAGGTCGTCCCCGGCCTGCGGCTCGCCGCCCCGCGCGACGCCGACCAGGTCCGCGCCCAGCTGCGCGAGGCCGTCGAGGTGACCGACGCGCCGACCGTGGTCCGCTTCTCCAAGGGCGCGGTCGGCCCGGCCGTCCCCGCCCTGCGCAGGGTCGGCGGCATGGACGTCCTCCGCGAGGCCGGCGCGGACCGGCCCGACGTCCTCCTGGTCTCCGTGGGCGCCCTCGCGCCCATGTGCCTGGAGATCGCGAACCTCCTCGACAAGCAGGGCATCTCCACGACCGTCGTCGACCCCCGCTGGGTCAAGCCGGTCGACGAGGCCCTCGCCCCGTTGGCCGAACGCCACCGGGTCGTCGTCACCGTCGAGGACAACAGCCGCGTCGGCGGTGTCGGCTCGGCCGTCGCGCAGGCGCTGCGCGACGCCGGCGTGGACGTACCGCTGCGCGACTTCGGCATCCCGCCGCGCTTCCTCGACCACGCCTCGCGCGCCGAGGTCATGGCCGAGATCGGGCTGACCGCCCCGGACATCGCCCGCCAGGTCACCGGTCTGGTCTCACGCCTCGACGGACGGTTCGAGAGCGACGCGCACGCCGTGGAGCCCGCCCGCGACTGACGGTTCCCCGTCACCCGGCGTCACCCTTGGGCCGGTCGGATCACTCTTCGGAGTGCCGACCGGCCCTTTCGCGTGCATTCTGACCACAGGGCGGGCAGCCCTATCGGGCAGGGAGGTACGAAGGTGAGTACGGACCAGCAGCCACGGGCCAACTCCGGAATGTTCCGGACCAAGTCGATCGAACAGTCGATCCGCGACACGGAGGAACCGGAGCACGCGCTCCGGAAATCCCTGTCCGCCTGGGATCTGACGGTGTTCGGAGTCGGTGTCATCATCGGCACCGGCATCTTCGTCCTGACCGGAAAGGTCGCCAAGGAGAACGCGGGCCCGGCCACCGCCCTCGCGTTCGTCGCGGCGGGCATCGTCTGCGCCCTCGCCGCCCTCTGCTACGCCGAGTTCGCCTCGACGGTGCCGGTGGCCGGATCGGCGTACACCTTCGCGTACGCCTCGATCGGCGAGCTGCCGGCCTGGATCATCGGCTGGGACCTCGTCCTGGAGTTCGCGCTCGGTACGGCGGTGGTCGCCGTCGGCTGGTCGGGCTACGTCCGCTCCCTCATGGACAACGCCGGCTGGCACCTACCCGTCTGGATGGAAGGACCGGACGTCGCAGGCGGCACGTTCGACATCCTGGCCTTCCTGCTCGTCCTGGTCCTGACCGTGGTCCTCGTCCTCGGCATGAAGCTCTCCGCGCGGATCACCGCGGTCGTCGTGGCGATCAAGGTGACCGTCGTCATGATCGTGATCATCGCGGGCCTGTTCTTCATCGTCGGTGACAACTACAAGCCCTTCATCCCGCCGGCCGTCACCCCCGAGGGCGGCGGCTCCAACTGGGACTCCCCGCTCGTCCAGCTGCTCTTCGGCTACGAGCCCACCAACTTCGGCGTGATGGGCATCTTCACCGCCGCCTCGGTCGTCTTCTTCGCCTTCATCGGCTTCGACGTGGTCGCCACCGCCGCCGAGGAGACCAAGCTGCCGCAGCGGGACATGCCCCGGGGCATCCTGGGCTCGCTCTTCATCTGCACCGTGCTCTACGTGGCCGTCGCCCTGGTCGTCACCGGCATGCAGCACTACACGGAGCTGTCCGTGAGCGCCCCGCTCGCCGACGCCTTCAAAGCCGCCGGACACCCCTTCTACGCGGGCGTGATCAGCTTCGGCGCCGCCGTCGGCCTCACCACGGTGTGTCTGATCCTGCTCCTCGGCCAGACCCGGGTGTTCTTCGCGATGAGCCGCGACGGCCTGCTGCCGCGCTTCTTCTCCGTCACGCACCCGCGCTTCAAGACCCCGTACCGGCCCACGATCCTGCTCGGTGTGGTCATCGCCATCGTCGCCGGCTTCACCAGCATCAACGAGCTCGCGACCCTGGTGAACATCGGCACCCTCTTCGCCTTCGTGCTCGTCGCGTTCGGCGTCATCGTGCTCCGACGCACCCGCCCCGACCTGCCGCGTGCCTTCCGCACCCCCTGGGTGCCCGCGCTGCCGATCATCTCCATCGCGGCCTCGCTCTGGCTGATGCTCAACCTGCCCGGCGAGACCTGGTTCCGGTTCGCCGTCTGGATGGCGATCGGCATCGTCGTGTACTTCCTGTACGGGCGCGGTCACAGCCGGCTCGGGCGTGAGGGGCCGGACGCCCGCTACTGAGCGGGCGGGACGGCGGCCGCGGAAGGGACCCCCGGGAAGGGCGGCTACAGTCGGTTCGTACCCGAACTCCTTCCGACGACCGGAGCGCTGGATCCCCCCATGGCGAATCGATCCCAGGCCCCCACTGCCCGTTCCCACGGCTCCACCACCGCCCCCGTACTCCAGGGCGGCTGGCTGACCAGAGGGGTGGAGGGCCGGTTCAGCGCCTATCTGCCCAGGGACGGAGAGGTGGTGCGCTGGACCGAGGAGCCCGACGGTCGCTGGGACGGGCCCGTCTCGCTCGGCGGCGACGGTCTGACGCCCTTCCTCGCGGTCGGCCAGGGCCCCGACCGCTACGTCCACCTCGTCGCCCTGCGGCCGGTCGCGGGGGAGGAGGAGCACGTCGAGCTGGTGCACAGCGTCCAGTTCCAGACGGGCCGTCCGGCGGTGGCCTGGCGCCCGATCGGGCACTCCAACGGCAAGGGGCCGTGGACCGGCAACCCCGCCGTCGCGGTGGACGCCCAGGGCCGCGTGTACGTCTTCATGCGCAACGGCGGCGGCGGGGTGAGCGTACGGGCCCAGAAGGACGCCGGAGGCTGGCACCCCTGGTGGGACCTCCTCGGCTCCAGGACCGACCCCTCACCGGTCGCCGTCACCAACGGTTCGGGCCTCGTCGAGCTGTACAGCTCGCACGCCAAGGGCCTCGTCCGCTACGTACAGCGCGAGCCCGGCGCCAAGCCGCTCCGCGAGGAGCTGGTCCCCGCCTCGGTCACCATGGGCACCCTGGCGGCCACCACCGGCCCCTCCGGACACGTCACCCTCTTCTATCTCGACGAGGAGGGCCGGGCCTGCGCCTGGTCGCCGGAGCGCTCCCTCGATCCCACGCCCCTCGGCGACGCGGTCGGCACCGGGCGGCTCGCCGTCACCCGCTGCCTCATCGACGGCTTCGACTGCACGGTCCTCGCCCAGCGGTCCGCCGACGGCCGGCTCGCCCTCGCCGCCTTCCCGAGCGAGCAGGAGAAGGAGGCCGAGGGCATCCGGTGGGCGGAGACCGGGGACGCCCACGGCGACCTCGCCACCGTCCTCACGCGGGGACTCGACGGGCGTCTCGTCGTGATGGCCCTGGCCGACGGGAGCTCGCTGCTCACCACCCGTCAGAAGACGGCGGCGGACGGTCTCCTGCTGGAGGGCTGGCGCTCCATGGGGTGACCGGCCCCCTGCCGCTACGGGAACGGCCCCGGCACCTGGAGAAGGTGCCGGGGCCGTACGCGTGCGTACCGAGTGGTTACGCGGGGACGCTCGCCACGCCCTGCGCCAGGAAACGCTTGCCGTTGACGCGCTCGGAGACACCCTCGCGGTCCAGGTACGGCGTGATGCCGCCCAGGTGGAAGGGCCAGCCGGCGCCGGTGATCAGGCAGAGGTCGATGTCCTGCGCCTCGGCGACGACACCCTCCTCCAGCATGAGGCCGATCTCCTGCGCCACCGCGTCCAGGACGCGGTCGCGGACCTGCTGCTCGGTCAGGACGGAGTCGCCCTGCTGGAGGAGCGCGGCGACCTCGGGGTCGAGCTCCGGCTTGAAGCCGTTCTCCGGCTTGTAGACGTAGAAGCCGCGCTTGCCGGCCTCGACCACCCGCTTGAGGTTCGGCGAGACGGTGAAGCGGTCCGGGAAGGAGCGGTTCAGGGTCTCGGAGACGTGCAGGCCGATCGCCGGGCCGACGAGCTCCAGGAGCACCAGCGGGGACATCGGCAGACCGAGCGGCTCGATGGCCTTCTCGGCCGTCTCGACGGGGGTGCCCTCGTCGATGACGTTCTGGATCTCGCCCATGAAGCGGGTCAGGATGCGGTTCACGACGAACGCCGGGGCGTCCTTGGTGAGGACCGCGGTCTTCTTCAGCTTCTTCGCGACACCGAACGCGGTGGCGAGCGAGGCGTCGTCCGTCTGCTCGCCGCGGACGATCTCCAGGAGGGGGAGGATCGCGACCGGGTTGAAGAAGTGGAAGCCGACCACGCGCTCCGGGTGCTGGAGCTTGGAGGCCATCTCGGAGACCGACAGCGAGGAGGTGTTGGTGGCGAGGATCGCGTGCGCCGGGGCGACCGCCTCGACCTCCGCGAACACCTTCTGCTTGACGGACATCTCCTCGAACACGGCCTCGATGATGAAGTCCGCGTCCGCGAAGCCCTCGGCCTTGTCCAGGACACCGGAGACCAGGCCCTTGAGGCGGTTGGCCTTGTCCTGGTTGATCCGGCCCTTGCCGAGCAGCTTCTCGATCTCGGCGTGGACGTAGCCCACACCCTTGTCGACGCGCTCCTGGTCGATGTCGGTCAGGACGACCGGCACCTCCAGGCGGCGCAGGAAGAGCAGGGCCAGCTGGGAGGCCATCAGACCGGCGCCGACGACACCGACCTTGGTGACCGGGCGGGCCAGCGACTTGTCCGGGGCGCCGGCGGGGCGCTTGCCGCGCTTCTGCACCAGGTTGAAGGCGTAGATGCCGGAGCGCAGCTCGCCGCCCATGATCAGGTCCGCGAGGGCCTGGTCCTCGGCGTCGAAGCCCTTCTGCAGGTCGCCGTCCTTGGCGGCCTCGATGATGTCGAGGGCGCGGTAGGCGGCCGGGGCGGCGCCGTGCACCTTGGAGTCGGCGACGGCACGGCCCTTGGCGACGGCCTGGTCCCAGCCCTCGCCGCGGTCGATCTCGGGGCGCTCGACGGTGACGGAGCCGTTCAGGACGGAGGCCGTCCAGATCAGCGACTGCTCCAGGAAGTCCGCGCCCTCGAACAGGGCGTCGGCGATGCCGAGCTCGAAGACCTGCTTGCCCTTGAGCTGGCGGTTCTGGTTCAGCGAGTTCTCGATGATGACCGAGACGGCCTTCTCCGCGCCGATCAGGTTCGGCAGGATGGCGCAGCCGCCCCAGCCGGGCACCAGGCCGAGGAAGACCTCGGGCAGCGAGAAGGCCGGCAGGGCCTTCGACACGGTGCGGTAGGTGCAGTGCAGACCGACCTCGACGCCGCCGCCCATGGCCGCGCCGTTGTAGTACGCGAAGGTCGGCACGGCGAGCGCGGACAGACGCTTGAAGACGTCGTGGCCGCCCTTGCCGATGGCGAGCGCCTCGTCGTGCTTCTTCAGCAGCTCGACGCCCTTGAGGTCGGCGCCGACGGCGAAGATGAACGGCTTGCCGGTGATGCCGACGCCGACGATCTCGCCGTTCGCGGCCTCGGCCTCGACCTGGTCGATCGCCGTGTTCAGGTTGGCGAGGGACTGCGGGCCGAAGGTGGTCGGCTTGGTGTGGTCGAAGCCGTTGTCCAGCGTGATCAGCGCGAACCGGCCCGCTGCGGCGGGCAGTTCGAAGTGCCGTACGTGGGCGCTGGTGACGACCTCGTCCGGGAAGAGCTCGGCGGCGCCCTTCAGAAGCTCGGCGGTGGTGCTCACTTGCCCTCCCAGTGGGGGTTTTCCCAGATGACCGTGGCGCCCATGCCGAAGCCGACGCACATGGTGTTGAGGCCGTAACGGACCTGCGGGTTCTCCTCGAACTGGCGGGCCAGCTGCGTCATCAGACGGACGCCGGAGGAGGCGAGCGGGTGACCGTAGGCGATGGCGCCGCCGTACTGGTTGACGCGGGCGTCGTCGTCGGCGATGCCGTAGTGCTCCAGGAAGGCGAGGACCTGAACCGCGAAGGCCTCGTTGATCTCGAAGAGACCGATGTCCTCGATGGACAGACCGGCCTGCGCGAGGGCCTTCTCGGTCGCCGGGATCGGGCCGTAGCCCATGACCTCGGGCTCGACGCCGGCGAAGGCGTACGAGACGAGGCGCATCTTGACGGGGAGGTCGTTCTCCCGCGCGAAGTCCTCGGAGGCGATGATCGAGGCGGTGGCGCCGTCGTTGAGGCCGGCCGCGTTGCCCGCGGTCACGTTGCCGTGGACGCGGAACGGCGTCTTCAGGCCGGTCAGCGACTCCAGGGTGGTGCCCGGACGCATCGGCTCGTCGGCGGTGACCAGGCCCCAGCCGGTCTCACCGGTCGAGGCGTCGGTGCGGCGCACCGAGATCGGCACCAGGTCCTGCTGGATCTTGCCGTCGGCGTACGCCTTGGCGGCCTTCTCCTGCGAGCGCACGGCGTACTCGTCGGCGCGCCGCTTGGTGATGCTCGGGTAGCGGTCGTGCAGGTTCTCGGCGGTCATGCCCATGAACAGGGCGGACTCGTCGACCAGCTTCTCGCTGACGAACCGCGGGTTCGGGTCGACGCCCTCGCCCATGGGGTGACGGCCCATGTGCTCGACGCCACCGGCGATGACGGCGTCGTACGCGCCGAACGCGATGGAGCCGGCGACGCTCGTCACGGCGGTGAGGGCACCGGCGCACATGCGGTCGATGGAGTAGCCCGGCACCGACTGCGGCAGCCCGGCGAGGATGCCCGCCGTGCGGCCGAGGGTCAGACCCTGGTCGCCGATCTGCGTGGTCGCGGCGATGGCGACCTCGTCGATCTTCACGGGGTCGAGGCCCGGGTTGCGGCGCAGCAGCTCCCGGATGGCCTTGACGACGAGGTCGTCGGCGCGGGTCTCGTGGTAGATGCCCTTCGGGCCCGCCTTGCCGAACGGGGTGCGGACGCCGTCGACGAAGACGACGTCCCTGACGGTACGAGGCACGATGGCTCTCCTCCAGGGTGCGGGGTGGCACTGCTGCGGCACACGCCTAAGCGTGCGCTTGCTTCCCCCATGCTACTTGTGAGTAACCGGGCTGCCCAGCCCCTGGGGGGCAAGCGGCGAAGGTCACATCCCGAGGATGCCACCGGGCCCGCCGCGCGCGCCCCCCGCGTACGCCCGTCCGATCGATGGGTCCCGCCCCCCGATGGACCAGGGCGGCGGCCGCGCCGCGGCACCGGCTCCCACCGGCGGGCGCAGTCTGGCCCGACCGGGGCACCAGGCTCCGGAACTGCGCACAGAACGGACTCCTATGGCGATCGTCACCACCGACCACAAGGTCCCGCACATCTCGACCGTCCCCGCGAACAAGGACCTGCCGGTCGAGCTCTTCGTACGGGAGCGGCGCGACACGTCCCTCACCGGTCCGCGCACCCCGGTCCTCATGCTCCACGGCCGGAGCGTCCCGGTGCTCGCGGGCTTCGACCTCCAGCACCAGTCGTACAGCTGGGCGGAGGCGCTGGCGAAGGCCGGCTACGACGTCTTCATGATGGACCTCCAGGGCTCCGGACTCTCGCCGCGTCCCAAGATGGAGGACCCCCGCAACGTCAACCCCGCCCACCAGCACCTGCTGACACCGAGGCCGGAGGGATTCACGCCGGGCCCGCCGAACTATCCGTTCCAGCTGACCAACTCGAACAGCGACCGGGACGAACTGAACACCGTCGTGGAGTTCATCCGCGCCGAGTGCAAGGTGGAGAAGGTCGCGTTCATCGGATGGTCCGCCGCCGCGTTCACCATGGGGCCGTACGCGGTCAAGAACCCCCAGAAGGTGGAGAGCCTCTTCCTGCTGGCGCCGATCTTCCCGCCCCTCGGCACGTCGGACGCACCGGCCTCGCTGCCGAGGCCGGGCTTCCCGACCTTCCTCAGCACGAAGGACGGAGTCTGGGACAGCTGGGGCGAGGAAGCGCTCTGCGACGGGCAGCGCGACCCCGCCATGAAAGACGTCGTGTGGGACGCGATGATGAAGAGCGACCCGGTCGGCAGCACCTGGGGACCCGCGGAGGGCCTCAACCGGATCAGGAACTTCGTCCGGTGGGGCTGGAACAGCACCACCGCGGCGCAGGGCGGAGTGCTCGGCGGCGGCGTGCCCGTGCTCATCGTCTACGGGGAGTACGACCGGCAGGTGAACACCTCACCGCCCAACCCGAACGTGGAACTCAACTTCTCGGTCCCCGCGCTCTACGAGGCCGTCGCGGGCCCGCACAAGCTGATGGTCAAGCTGGCCTGCGCGGGGCATTCGGTGGTGTGGGAGATGCAGCACAAGAACGTGCACAACCTCTCGAAGCACTGGCTCAAGCACCTCAAGGTCGACGGCAAGACCCAGGGCGTCTTCGACATGGACACCGAGGGGAACCTCAGCCCGGCCCCGTAGGACGGCGGAGCCCCCGGCGCCTTCTCGGGCGGCCGGGGGCTCTTCGGACGGGGTCACGCGGTCGCCGTCAGCGCCTCCACGAGCAGCGGGGTCACCAGACCGACCTGCCAGGGGCGTGCCCCGAGGCCCGTCAGTGCCTCGGCCACGCCGTCGGCGTCGGCCGGGGCCGGCGGCTCCCAGCAGACCCGGCGCACGGTGTCCGGGGTGATCAGGTTCTCCTGCGGGAGGTTCAGCTCCTCCGCGAGCGCCGAGACCGCCGCGCGCGCCGCCGACAGGCGGGCCGCCGCGACCGGGTCCTTGTCCGCCCAGGCGCGCGGCGGGGGCGGTCCGGCCACCTGCTGGCCGGGCTGGGGCAGCTCACTCTCCGGCAGGGCCCTCGCCCGGTCCACCGCGGACTGCCACTGCTCCAGCTGACGGCGGCCCATCCGCTGGCCGAAACCGGGCAGTGCCGTCAGCGCGGCCAGGTTCACCGGCACCGCGAGCGCCGCCTCCACGATCGCCGCGTCGCTCAGCACCTTGCCGGGGGAGACGTCCCGCCGCTGGGCGACCTTGTCACGGGCCGTCCACAGCTCCCGTACGACCGCCATCTGACGGCGGCGGCGCACCTTGTGCATGCCGGAGGTCCGGCGCCACGGGTCCTTGCGCGGCGCGGCGGGCGGGGCCGAGGCGATCGCGTCGAACTCCTGGTGGGCCCAGTCCAGCTTGCCCTGCCGGTCGAGCTCCTTCTCCAGGGCGTCCCGCAGGTCGACGAGGAGCTCGACGTCCAGGGCCGCGTACCGCAGCCAGGGCTCGGGGAGCGGCCGGGTGGACCAGTCCACCGCGGAGTGGCCCTTCTCCAGGGCGTAGCCGAGGACGGACTCGACCATCGCGCCGAGGCCGACCCGGGGGAAGCCCGCGAGCCGCCCGGCGAGCTCGGTGTCGAACAGCGAGGTCGGCAGCATGCCTATGTCGCGCAGGCACGGGAGGTCCTGCGTCGCGGCGTGCAGGATCCACTCGGTCCCGGCGAGCGCCTCGCCGAGGCCGGAGAGGTCGGGGCAGCCCACCGGGTCGATGAGCGCGGTGCCCGCGCCCTCGCGGCGGAGCTGTACGAGATAGGCGCGCTGGCCGTAGCGGTAGCCGGAGGCGCGCTCGGCGTCCACGGCGACGGGGCCGCTGCCGGCGGCGAAGGCGGCGATCACCTCGGCGAGGGCGTCCTCGGTCTCGACGACGGGCGGCACCCCCTCCCGGGGCTCCAGCAACGGGATCGGAAGCCCATTCGCAGGGACATCGTCGTCCGGGGGGCCGCCCCCGGTGGTGCGCAGTGCTGTGTCTGCTGCGGTCTCTTGGGCGTCGGTCACCTGTCAAGGGTATCGGTCAACGGCAAGCGCCTGCCGACGGAACGTTCCGTCGGCAGGCGCTCGCTCGTCCTGGGCCGGTCTGTCAGTGGATGATCCCCGTCCGCAGGGCCACCGCGACCATGCCGGCGCGGTCGCCGGTGCCCAGCTTGCGGGCGATGCGGGCGAGGTGGCTCTTCACGGTGAGGGCCGAGAGGCCCATGGAGACGCCGATCGCCTTGTTGGACTGGCCCTCCGCGACGAGCCGGAGCACCTCGACCTCACGGCCGGAGAGCTCGCGGTAGCCGCCCGGGTGGCTCGGGGCACCCGGGGGGCGGCGGTGGCCGAGCCGTGCGGCCGCGGCGCCGATGGGGGCGGCGCCGGGCCGGGCCGGGTGGCCGATGTTGTTCCGGGTACCGGTGACGACATAGCCCTTCACGCCGCCCGCCAGGGCGTTGCGTACGGCGCCGATGTCATCGGCGGCCGAGAGGGCGAGGCCGTTGGGCCAGCCCGCGGCGCGGGTCTCGGACAGCAGGGTCAGGCCGCTGCCGTCGGGCAGGTGGACGTCGGCAACGCAGATGTCGCGCGGGTTGCCGACGCGGGGGCGTGCCTCCGCGATGGACGAAGCCTCGATCACGTCACGTACTCCGAGGGCCCACAGGTGGCGGGTCACGGTGGAACGGACGCGCGGGTCGGCCACGACGACCATGGCCGTCGGCTTGTTCGGGCGGTAGGCGACCAGGCTTGCGGGCTGCTCGAGGAGAACGGACACCAGGCCTCCTGGGGGGGAAGGATGCGGGACGGAGCCGGCTCGGGGAAGAAGCCGGGGGGAACCCGTGCTGTGAAGGGGTCACTGTCTCCTTCGGCAGCTGAGCCGTCCGCCTTTAGGGAAAGATCACGATTTGGTGAGTAACAATCAGGGCAATTCGGACGCGCGATCGATCATCCTACGAGCGGACCCCGCTCCTTCACTCCCACGAGCGACTGCCGGAGCTCCGTGCGGACGCTCCGGAAGAGTGGCTTGATCGCGCCGCTCAGGCCTGCTGCGGCCCCCGCCGCTGCGGCAACGAGACGACCCCCGCGCCCGACACCGTCCCCGCCGCTCCCGGCGCCGGGTCGGCCGGCGCCGGGGGCAGCCCCGCGATCTGGCAGAGCAGGTCGCACCAGGCCGCCAGGTGCGCCCCCGTGTCCGGCACCCCGCCCAGGCCCTCGCGCGGAGTCCAGGACGCCCGGATCTCGATCTGCGTCGCCGGCCTGCGGTCCGCGAGACCGCCGAAGTAGTGCGAGCCCGCCATCGTGACCGTCCCGCTCGCCTCCCCGTACGCGAGCCCCCGGGCCTCCATGGCCCCGGTCAGCCAGGACCAGCACACCTCGGGCAGCAGCGGATCCGCCGCCATCTCCGGCTCCAGCTCCGCCCGGACGAGCGTCACGAGCCGGAACGTGCCCTTCCAGGCGTCGTGCCCCGCCGGATCGTGCAGCAGCACGAGACGCCCGTCCGCCAGGTCCTCCTCGCCGTCCACGACGGCCGCCTCCACCGCGTACGCGTACGGGGCGAGGCGCTGCGGCGGCCTCGTCGGGTCGATCTCCATCTCCGGCCGCAACCGCGCCGAACGCAGGGCCTCCACCGCCCGCCGGAACACCGGTGGCACCGGGTTCGTCTCCGTACTGTCCGCCGTTTCGTCCGTCCCTCGATCGCCGTCGGAATGATCGGAAAAATGTCCCTGAGCCGCAGCCATGCGGGGAAGAGTAGGCGGAACGGGCCCTTCGTGCGGGGAAGGACACCCTGCCCGGACGAGCGGCTTCCCGCCACATGCGAAGATTCTGGGCGTGAGCGCCAACGATCGCCCCACGGGCCAGCAGACGAAGCAGCAGTCGCGGACCTACGACTCCGCGTTCCTCAAGGCGTGCCGGCGCGAGCCGGTGCCGCACACCCCCGTCTGGTTCATGCGGCAGGCCGGGCGCTCCCTCCCCGAGTACCTGAAGGTCCGCGAGGGCATCCCCATGCTCGAGTCGTGCATGCGGCCCGAGCTGGTCACCGAGATCACGCTCCAGCCGGTCCGCCGCCACAAGGTCGACGCCGCCATCTACTTCAGCGACATCGTCGTCCCCCTCAAGGCCATCGGCCTCGACCTCGACATCAAGCCCGGCGTCGGCCCGGTCGTCGCCGACCCGATCCGCACCCGCGCCGACCTCGCCCGGCTGCGCGACCTGACCCCCGAGGACGTCCACTACGTCACCGAGGCCATCGGGATGCTCACCGGCGAACTCGGCGACACCCCGCTCATCGGCTTCGCGGGCGCGCCCTTCACCCTCGCGAGCTACCTCGTCGAGGGCGGCCCGTCGCGCAGCCACGAGCGCACCAAGGCGATGATGTACGGCGACCCGCAGCTCTGGGCCGACCTGCTCGACCGCCTCGCCGAGATCACCTCGGCCTTCCTCAAGGTCCAGATCGAGGCCGGCGCCTCCGCCGTCCAGCTCTTCGACTCCTGGGTCGGCGCCCTCGCCCCCGCCGACTACCGCCGCTCGGTGATGCCGGCCTCCGTGAAGGTCTTCGACGCCGTCGCCGGCTACGGCGTCCCGCGCATCCACTTCGGCGTGGGTACGGGCGAGCTGCTCGGCCTCATGGGCGAGGCCGGCGCGGACGTCGTCGGCGTCGACTGGCGCGTCCCGCTCGACGAGGCCGCCCGCCGCGTCGGCCCCGGCAAGGCGCTCCAGGGCAACCTCGATCCGGCCGTGCTCTTCGCCTCGCGCGAGGTCGTCGAGGCCAAGACGGACGAGGTCCTGGCCGCCGCGCAGGGCCTGGAGGGCCACGTCTTCAACCTGGGCCACGGTGTCATGCCGTCGATGGACCCGGACGCGCTGACCCGCCTCGTCGAATACGTGCACACGCGGACGGCCCGCTGAGCAGGGCCTCATGACGGACGCGGACGGCGCGCCGAGGCGAGCCGTCCGCGTGCGGGGCGAGCGAGGTCAGTACTCGCAGGTGATCGGCGGACGGCCGACGTTCACCTGGCGGGCGTCGAAGCCCTCGCCGCCGTTGGCGGTGCCGTCGTTCGCGTTGACCCCGCGGTAGTCGTTGCCGGTGCTGCCCCGGACGATGCCGCCGGGGGCCACCCTGCCGTCGACGACGAGGTAGTCCGACGACTCGTTGCCCTGGAGGAGGCCGGTGACCAGGACGTTCGACCGCGAGGTGACGTAGTCACGGCCCTGACCGCCGGAGACGGTGCCGGCGGTCGTGCCGGTCAGGACGATGTAGTCGTCGCCGCCGAGACCTTTGACGGAGTGTCCGGGGTCCACCGAGGGACAGACGATGGAGTCGCTGCCCGCCGTGCCGTTCACGGTCGGGCCGGACCTCGGCACCCCGTTGACGGTGCAGGAGGTCACCGCGTGCGCGGGGGCTGCGGCGAGGGCGAGCGGGGCGATGACGAGGGAGACGGCGCAGAGCGCACGCGCCGTGTGTCCGATCGCGTGAAGAGTCACGCGGGGTGACTGCGTGTACGCAAGTCGCCGCGGTGTGTGACTCTGCCGCTCGGGTCATCCCGCCGCCCGAACGGCCGCCGTCGCCTTCCGCGCCGCGATCAGGACCGGGTCCCACACCGGCGAGAACGGCGGCGCGTACCCCAGGTCCAGGGCCGTCATCGCCTCCACCGTCATCCCCGCCGTCAGCGCCACGGCCGCGATGTCCACCCGCTTCGCCGCGCCCTCCCGGCCCACGATCTGCACCCCGAGCAGCCGTCCCGTGCGCCGCTCCGCCAGCATCTTCACCGTCATCGGCGCGGCCCCCGGGTAGTAGCCCGCCCGGCTCGTCGACTCCACCGTCACCGTCACGTACCGCAGCCCCACCTCGCGGGCGTCCTTCTCGCGCAGCCCCGTCCGCGCGATCTCCAGGTCGCACACCTTCGACACCGCCGTGCCCACCACCCCCGGGAACGTCGCGTAGTCACCGCCCACGTTCGCGCCGATGACCTGGCCGTGCTTGTTCGCGTGCGTCCCGAGCGGCACGTACCGGTCCCGGCCCGAGACCAGGTCGAGGACCTCCACGCAGTCGCCGCCCGCCCAGATGTTCGCGTGCCCCCTGACCCGCATCGCCAGATCGGTGAGCAGCCCGCCGTGCGCCCCCAGCGGCAGCCCCGCCGCCCGGGCCAGCGAGGTCTCCGGCACCACCCCCATGCCGAGGACCACCACGTCCGCCAGATACTCGGCGTCCTCCGTCGCCACCGCCCTGACCCGGCCGTCCTCACCCGTCAGGATCTTCGTGACCTCCGCCGAGGCGACCGTCGTGATCCCCAGGCCGTCCATCGCCCGGTGCACCAGGCGGCCCATGTCCGGATCCAGCGTCGCCATCGGCTGCTCGCCCCGGTGCAGGACCGTCACCTCGTAGCCCCGGCCGAGCAGCGCCTCCGCCATCTCCACGCCGATGTAACCCGCGCCGACCACCACCGCCCGGCGCCCGGGCGCCCGGTCGAGCGAGTCGAGGAGCGCCTGCCCGTCGTCCAGGGTCTGCACGCCGTGCACACCCGGCGCGTCGATCCCCGGCAGCGCCGGACGCCTCGGCCTGGCCCCCGTCGCGATCACCAGCTTGTCGAAGCCCGTCCAGGCCTCCGTACCCGCCTCCAGGTCCCGCGCACGGACCCGCTGCCCGGCCACGTCGACCTCCGTCACCTCCGTCCGCATCCGCAGATCGATCGCGCGCTCCCGGTGCTCCTCGGGGGAGCGGGCGATCAGCTCGTCGCGGCCGGCGACGTCGCCACCCACCCAGTACGGGATGCCACAGGCCGAGTACGAGGAGAAGTGACCGCGCTCGAAGGCGACGATCTCCAACTCCCCGGGCCCCTTGAGCCTGCGCGCCTGCGACGCGGCGGACATCCCCGCCGCGTCCCCACCGATGACCACCAGTCGTTCACTCATGTGCTTATTTTCAGGCTCGGTTCGCCTCCGGGGCGCCAAAGCCGGGGGAACGGTCCCGACCGTGCTCGCCTCCTTCGTCCCTCAGGAGGCTCCGCGCGCTCGGGACCGTTCCCCCGGCGCGCCCCTTCGGCTCACTCGCCGGTTTCAGAGGCGGGCGCCTCCTGAGGTACGGCGGCCCCGGCGGCGTTGCGCCTGGCGCCCGGCAGGGTGGAGGAGTCGCCCGGCGTACGCGGGCGGGCCGCGCGGCGCGGGCGGATCAGGCGGTGCCACACGGCGAACGCGATCAGCGCGACCGCGAGCCACGGGGCCAGGGCGGCCAGGACGAGGCCGATCCAGGTCACCGCGGCCACCAGGGCGTTCCAGCCGCCGCTCAGGGCGTCCCCGAAGCCGGGGCCGCCCTCCTCGGGCTCCTCGGCCCGCGGCTTCTGCTTCTCCGTCAGTTCCAGGGTGATCGTGGCCAGGGACGTCTTGTCCTTCAGCGAGGACTGCTGGGCGAGCAGCGCCTCCAGATCCGCCTGACGGCGGCTCAGCTCGCCCTCCAGGGTCACCACGTCCGCCAGCTTCTCCGCCCGCTGCATCAGCGCCCGCACCCGCGCCACGCTCGCGCGCTGGGTGGCGATCCGGCTCTCCACGTCCACCACCTGCTCGGTGACGTCCTTGGCGTCCGCCTTGCGGCCGAGGAGCTTCCCGGTTCCCGCGAGCTCGGTGAGCACCGTGTCGTACCGTTCCTGCGGCACCCGCAGCACGACCCGCGAGGTGACGTACGTGTCGTCGATCCGCTCCGTCGCCTCGCTCTCGACCCGCCCGCCCGCGTCGGCCGTCACCCGGCGGGCCGTGGCCAGGGCCTTCGTCACGTCGCCGACCTCCACCGAGAGGGAGGCGGTACGGATGACATGCTGCTGGACGGGGGCCTTCGGCTGCTTCCCGGCCTGCTCGGAGCCCGAGGAGCCGTCGGCGGCGCCCTGGGCCGGGGCCTCGGCCATGCCGCCCTTCGCCCCGGCCGCGCCCAGGTCCCGCTTGCCGTTCGAAGCCATGTCGCCGCCCGTGCCGTCGGCGCCGCCGGCGCCGCAGCCGGTCACGAGCAGCGCGGCCGTCAGCAGTGCCGCGGCCGCCGCCGCCCGCGTTCTCGCCGTCGTTCGTGCGTTCCGCATCGTCGTCCCCCCAGGGTGATCGTGTGTGGTGCCTCTTCGACGTACGACCTCCGGAACGGGTTGCCCTCCGACGGTAGCGATGCGGTCACGGTCGGGCCTCGGAACGGGAGCGGGCCGGCCGGAGCGGCCCAGGAACAGGACGCGGCGGGCGATTTGAGAGGGTGGTCCCATGAACGCGGACACCACGGGACCCCATGTCGTCGTCGCCGGAGGCGGTATCGCCGGGCTCGCGGCCGCCCACCGGCTGGCCGTCGCCGGCCACCGGGTGACCCTCCTCGAAGCGGGGAGCCGGCTCGGCGGCAAGCTCCTCGCCGGGGAGATCGCGGGCGCCCCCGTGGACCTCGGCGCCGAGTCGCTGCTCGCCCGCCGGCCCGAGGCCGTCGCCCTCGCCAGGGCCGTCGGTCTCGGCGACCGGCTCCAGGCCCCCGCCACCACCACCGCGTCCGTCTGGTCCCGGGGCGCGCTCGTCCCCATGCCCAAGGGCCACGTCATGGGCGTCCCCGGCGACGGCCACGCCGTCGCGGGCCTCCTCTCCGAGGAGGGCGTGCGCCGGATCGGCCTCGACGGAGAGCTGCCCCCGGCCGAGATCGGCGAGGACATCGCCATCGGCGCGTACGTCGCCGACCGCATGGGACACGAGGTCGTCGACCGGCTCGTGGAACCCCTCCTCGGCGGGGTGTACGCCGGTGACGCCTACCGCATCTCGATGCGGGCCGCCGTCCCCGCCCTCTTCGAGGCCGCCCGCAGCCACCCCACGCTCACCGCCGCCATCCGCGCCGTCCAGCGGGCCGGCGCGGCCGTCCCCGCCGACGCGGCCGGCGCCGCCACCGGCCTCGGCGGCTCCGTCTTCCTCGGCGTCGAGGGCGGCGTCGGCACCCTGCCCGGCGCGGTCGCCGACGCGATCCGCGCCGCGGGCGGCACGATCCTCACCGACGCCCCGGTGACGGAACTGCGCCGCACGGGACCCACCGGCTGGCAGGTCGTGAGCGGCGACCGGGTCATCGGCGCGGACGCGGTCGTCCTCGCCACCCCCGCCGGGCCCGCCGCCGCGCTCCTCGCCCCGCACGCGTCCGCCGCGTCCGCCGGGCTCGACGCCGTCGCGTACGCCTCGATGGCCCTGGTCACCCTCGCCTTCCGCCGCGCCGACATGCCCGCCCTGGCCGGCTCCGGGTTCCTCGTGCCGCCCGTCGACGGGCACACGATCAAGGCCTCCACCTTCTCCTCGCAGAAGTGGCGGTGGGTCGCCGACGGCGCCCCCGACCTGTTCGTGCTGCGCACCTCCGTCGGACGCCACGGCGAGGAGGAGCAGGTCCACCGCGAGGACGCCGACCTCGTCGCCGCCTCCCTCAAGGACCTCGCCGCCGCCACCGGGCTCGCCGCCCGCCCCGTCGCCACCACGGTCACCCGCTGGACCGACGGCCTGCCGCAGTACCCGGTCGGCCACCTCGACCGCGTCGCCCGGGTCCGCGAGGCCGTCGCCGCCCTCCCCGGCCTGCGGCTCGCGGGCGCCGCGTACGACGGTGTCGGCATCCCCGCCTGCATCGCCTCGGCCCACCGCGCCGCCGACGAGATCGCCGGCCAGATCGCGGACCGGAACGCGGACGAGATCATCGCCACGTCGAAAAGGACCGACCCCGGTACGGGGCACTCACGGTGACGGGCGAGAATAGGCGTATGAGTGCGCCCGAAAAGATCCCGAACGCCGGTAAGAAGGCGAAGGACCTCAACGAGGTCATCCGCTACACCCTGTGGTCCGTCTTCAAGCTGCGCGACGTCCTGCCCGAGGACCGCGGCGGTTACGCCGACGAGGTCCAGGAGCTGTTCGACCAGCTCGCGGCCAAGGACATCACCGTCCGCGGCACGTACGACCTGTCCGGTCTGCGCGCCGACGCCGACGTCATGATCTGGTGGCACGCCGAGACGAGCGACGAGCTCCAGGAGGCGTACAACCTCTTCCGCCGCACCCGTCTGGGCCGCGCCCTCGTGCCGGTCTGGTCGAACATGGCGCTGCACCGCCCCGCCGAGTTCAACAAGTCGCACATCCCGGCCTTCCTGGCCGACGAGAACCCCCGCGACTACGTCTCGGTCTACCCCTTCGTGCGCTCCTACGACTGGTACCTGCTGCCCGACGAGGACCGCCGCCGGATGCTCGCCGACCACGGCAAGATGGCCCGTGGCTACCCGGACGTCCGGGCCAACACGGTCGCCTCCTTCTCGCTCGGCGACTACGAGTGGCTCCTCGCCTTCGAGGCCGACGAGCTGCACCGCATCGTGGACCTCATGCGTCACCTGCGCGCCTCCGAGGCGCGGATGCACGTCCGCGAGGAGGTCCCGTTCTACACCGGTCGCCGCAAGAGCGTCGCCGACCTGGTGGCGGGCCTGGCCTGACCGGCCGTACGAACCTGGTGGCGGCCCGGCTCCCGGCCGGGCGCGCCACCCTCGACCCGGAAGATCAGACGGCAGGCGGGAACATTGCCTGCCGTTCCAGCGACACCGGGTCCGGCTCCGGGTGCGGCGCGCGTGACGCGCGCCGCACCGGCGTCATTTCCGGGCCTTTTTCCGAGGCTTTCCGGGGCCCTTCCGGGGCGCTCGGCGGCCGGTCAGCTGCTGGAGCTCGAACACGAACTTCCGCTGGAGCTCGAACTGGAGCACGAGCTGGAGCTTGAGCTCGAGCACGAGCTGCCGCCACCCCCGCCCCCGCCTCCGCAGCTGGAGCCTCCGCCGGAGCACGACCCCGACGAGCAGGATCCGCCGCCGGAGCACGAGCTGCCGCCGCCTCCTCCGCCCCCTCCGCACGAGCTCGTCCCCGCGCACCACACGGCGGCGGCTGCGAGGTCGTCGCCCGTGTCGGCGTACCCGTGCCGCACCGGACGCCTGCCGCCGCTCCGGGGCCGCCGGACCGGCCCGTAGAACCTGGCCGCGGCGACGAGCTGCTCCCGCAGCACCGGATCGGGCAGGGCCCGCAGCCCGTACAGGGCGACGAGCAGGCCCGCGTCCCCGAGGTGGGCGTGCGCCCGCCCGTACGCGGAGACCGCGGCCCGGCCGGCCGGGGTGATCTGTCGGGCGGAGAGCGACCCGCAGACGAAGGCGGTGATCACGCAGGCGAACAGCACCGGCAGGACCTTGAAGATGAACGGGACCGACGTCCCCGCGTCGGTGGCGAAGTCCACGGCGGTGAGGAGGGCCGACACCGGGAAGAGCACGAAGGCGGTGAGGCCGACGGCGACGCACCACCGGACCGTGGTGCGGCGGACCGCCGGGTGCACGACGAGCCCGCGCGCCGCGAGCCCCTCGCCGATCTCCTGGACCGCCGGGTGCCGCATGACCGCGAGCCTGAGGTGGTGCAGGGCCCCGTGCGGGGCCGCGGCGTGCGCCTGGAGCACGGCGCGCTCCACCGGGTCGTACGCGGTGGGACGGACGACGGCCACGATGCCCGGGCCGCCCACCGCGAGCCTGCCGTCCGCCTGGAGGGCGGCGAGAGCGGTGTCGACGACCCTGGCCGGGCCGCCGTTGAGGAACGCGGCCTCGTACCGGTCGTGGACGGGCCCGCCGGGTCCCCGGCGGGCCCGGACGACCCGGGTGACGAGCAGCGCGATGCCCGTGGCACCGGCCAGACAGTAGAGCGTGGCCAGGACGTTCACAGGCACCTCATCTCCGTACGAGTGCATGACGGGCGGCCCGTACGAGCCGCGTGGCGCGGCCCGGCGGGCGGCTGCCGGAACGGTTCCGCCACCACTCCGTGAGCTGCCGCCGTGCCACCGGATCCTCCGGCCGCCCGGCCACCAGCAGGTGTTCGGCGAAGTCGAGCGCGTCCCGGCGGTAGCCACCGGTCATCGGGCGGGTCCTGGCGTACGCGAGGAACGCCGGCCGGAAGTCCCTGCCGAGGATCTCCGGCAGCTCCGGCGCGACCTTCGCGACCACCCCGGCCCGCTTCGCCGCGAGCGCCCGGCTCTGCACCCCGAGCCGACGGCTGTCGAACCCCTCGGGGACGGGCGTCCCGGCGACGAGCGCGGAGAGCAGCGAGGCCTGGGCGAGGCCGAGGCGCTGGCGGGCGGCGAGCGCGGGCTCGGGTGCGGGGGGCGTCTCGACGGGGACGCTCGGCATCACCCCGCCCGAGACGCGGGCCCCGGCACCGATGAGCAACGGCTGCGCCGGGCCGGCGGCGGCTCGTCGGGGTGCGGGTTCCAGCGAAAGGGCGCCGCGCTGGTGGGCTGTGCCCACCCTCCCCCAGACTTCGTCCGGGGGGACCCCCATCGCCCTTGCGGAACGTATGCCCACAGCACTGGCGATCGTCTCCAGTTCCGCCGCCAGCTCCTCCGCAGGCGGGAAGTCGTCGTCCCGTTCGAGGAGCACCCCCGGTGGCGACACCCGCGACGCGAGGTCCGCCAGGATGTCGAGCACCGCGCCCGGCACCGGGTGCGCGTGCGTGTCGTGCCAGACCCCGTCCCGCTCGACACCCCCCGCCACGTGCACGTACGCGAGGGCGTCGACCGGCAGCTCGGACAGCGCCAGTGCCGGGTCCTCGCCCCGGTTGACGTGGTTGGTGTGCAGGTTGGCGACGTCGATGAGGAGCCGTACCCCCGTACGCTCCACCAGCTCCGCCAGGAACCGTCCCTCCGACAGCTCCTCGCCCGGCCAGGAGATCAGGGCCGCGATGTTCTCCAGGGCGAGCGGCACGGGCAGCGCGTCCTGCGCGATCCGCACGTTCTCGCAGAGCACGTCGAGGGCGTCCCGGGTCCGGGGCACGGGAAGCAGATGGCCCGCTTCGAGCAGCGGGGTCGCCGTGAGCGGCCCCCCGGCCCGCACGAACGCGATGTGCTCCGTGACCAGCGGCGCCCCGAGCGCCACCGCCTTCTCGCCGAGCGCCGCGAGCCGCGCCGGGTCGGGCCGGTCCGCGCCCCCGAGCCCGAGCGAGACGCCGTGCGGGACGACCGTGACGCCGCGCTCGCGCAGCCGGGTCAGCGAGTCGGGCAGGTGGTCCGCGCAGATGTTCTCCGCGACGACCTCCACCCAGTCGACGCCGGACAGTCCCTCCACCGCCTCGGCGATCTCGGGACGCCAGCCGATGCCGATGCCGAGTTCCGTCATGTCCCCCTCCTTCGGTCCTCAGTCCCCCACGTGATGACCCCGGCGGGAACGTTCGAACCCCGGGAGGGGCACGTTCAGAGCTTCATTTGAGGTTCGGGAACGCCGACACCACCGTGCACGAGCCCGGCGCGATCTCGGTGAACCCGGCGTCCCGCACCACCGGGAGGCCGCTCTCCGTCAGGGCGGCCCACTCCCCGGCCGGCGCCGTCCGTACCGCGAGCGGGAATCCCGCCTCCCGCCAGGCCTTGCGACCGGCCTCCGCCATCGCCCACCACAGCAGCTGCGCGCCGTGCCCGGCCTGCGCCATCGCCTTGCCCGCCGACATGTCGAGCCCGGGGTTGAACCACAGCACCGCCGCCCCGTCCGGCACGGGTCCGGGCGCGGCCGGGTCGTCGAGGTCGGTGCCCGAGACCTGGAGCTTGGCCAGCTCCTTGGGCCAGCCGTCGAGGGGCACCGGCGGGAAGACCCGTACCTCCGCCTCCTCGCCGGTGACGGTGATCCCCGGGAGCGCCTCCGCCCGCCGCCACTCGGCGCCGCGCGCCCGCCGCACCACCTTGCGGATCCTGGCGTCCTGCCAGTCCGTCATGGCCTCGGCCCACTCGCCTTCACCGAGGGAACGGTCGTCGGTCAGGATCTCCAGGACCGCGCGCGCGGCGGTCTCCAGGGCGTCGGTACGGGCCGGCGGCGCGTCCCGCTCGATGCGGACGACCAGGGGGAGGACGAACTGGGGCTTCTCGTCGCGGAGATCGGAGGCGCGAGGGTCGGTTTCACGGGGATCGGTGTCGTGGCTGCTCACCGGGCAAGTCTGCCACTGCCGTGACGAGCGGTTCTTGTGGGAATCGTCCCTTCCGGGCCAGGATGCCCCCTGTGAAGAGCGATCTTTTTGCCGGCGAGCACCTCGCCGAGGCCGCCGCCTTCCCGGGCATGGCCCTGCAGAACTCCAAGTCGGTCAAGTACACGGTCGACGGCGAGATGCACGCCCGTCAGGGATCGATGATCGCCTTCCGCGGCGACCTCCGGTTCGAGCGCAAGGGGCAGGGCATCGGCGGCCTCCTCAAGCGGGCCGTCACCGGTGAGGGCCTGGCGCTGATGGAGGTGCGCGGCCGGGGCGAGGCCTGGTTCGCGCACGAGGCGCAGAACTGCTTCATCGTCGAGATCGAGCAGGGCGACGCGTTCTCGGTCAACGGCCGCAACGTGCTCTGCTTCGACCCCACCCTCCACTACGAGATCAAGACGGTGAAGGGCGCCAGCATGACCGGCGGCGGCCTCTTCAACTCCGTCTTCTCGGGCTACGGGAAGGTCGCCCTGATCTGCGAGGGCAGCCCGATCGTCATCCCCGTCTCCCCGCAGGCCCCGGTCTTCGTCGACACGGGCGCCGTCGTCGGCTGGAGCGAGCAGCTGCACACCTCGCTGCACCGCTCGCAGTCGCTGGGCTCGATGATGCGCGGCGGCTCGGGCGAGGCGGTGCAGCTGAAGCTGGAGGGACAGGGCTTCGCGGTCGTCCGGCCCAGCGAGGCCACCCCGCAGAAGCACTCGGCCGGTTGAGGCTGGTACGGGTCGGGCGGCGGCACGGCCTCCGGGGGCCGTGGGTCCTCCGTGAGGTCGACCTCGACCTGCCCACCGCGGCCCTCGTCCGGATCGCCGGCACCAACGGCACCGGCAAGTCCACCCTCCTCCGGCTGGTCGCGGGCGTCGACGCGCCGAGCGAGGGCCGTGTCACGGGCCGCCCGGCCCGCACCGCGTACGTCCCCGAACGCTTCCCGGTCGCCCTGCCGTTCACGGCCGCCGACTACCTGGTTCACCTGGGACGCGTCCAGGGCCTCGGCCGGGCGACGGCGCGGACCAGGGCGGGGGAGTGGCTGGAACGCTTCGGTGCCGCCGAACACGCGGGAACGGACATGGCGGACCTCTCCAAGGGCACCAGCCAGAAGATCGCCGTCGCCCAGGCACTCCTCGCCGACCCGGCCCTCCTCGTCCTCGACGAGGCCTGGACCGGCCTCGACACGGGCGCGCGTGCGGAGCTGGACGCGGCCGTCCGCGAACGGCGCGCGGCGGGCGCGACGGTCGTCTTCGTCGACCACGACCCCCGACGGCTCGCGGGCGAGGCGGACGCGGTGTACGCGGTGGCCGGCGGGCGGGTACGGGAGACGGAGGCGTACGGGAAGGCCGTCCCGGCGGACGGGGAGGCAGTGCCCCGGCCCCGTGTCCGGATCGTCGTCTCCGGGGGCCGTCGGCCGCTCCCCGACCGGCTGCCCGGCCGTCCCGTCGTCACCGCGCCGGGGCCGGGCGACACCGTCACCGTCCTCACCGTGGACGCCGCCCACTCCGACGCCCTGCTCGGGGCGCTCCTCGCGGCCTCCTGGCACATCGACCACCTCACCACCGAAGGCGTACGGGTATGACGGCGCTCCTGCGCTACCAGACGGGTCTGCTGCTCCGCTCGCAGCGGTGGCTGGCACCGCTCCTCCTGTACGCGGCCGTCCTCGGCGTCGGCGTCACCATGGGCGAGCCCGTACTCGGCGCCCTCGGTGTCACCGCCGCCGCCCTCCTCCCGGTGACCGCCTGGTCCGTACGGATCTGCCTGACGCAGGAGCCGCCCGCCGCCCGGGGCGTGGTCGCGGCGGCGGCCGGCCGGGACCGCGCGCACCTCGCGGCGCTCGTCACCGGGACCGTCCTGCCGGCGCTCGTCGGCGCGGTCGCCGTCCTCGTGGTGACGGCGCTCTGCGACCGGCGCGGTGTCCCGGCGCCCGCCGCCGCGACCACCGGCCTCCTCGCGGCACTGGCCTGCGCGCTGACGGGCGCCGCCGTCGGCGCGCTGGCCTCCCGGCCCTTCGTCCCGGCCACCGGCTGGTCGCTCGCGGCCCTCGTCCTCGGCTCGCTGCTCGCCCTGGTGACCACCGGCTCCCCGGCGAAGCACGCGGTGACGGCCCTGGTCACCGGCGCCCGCACGACGACGGCGGACCCGCCGTGGCTGGCCTGTGCGGCCGCCCTGGTCCTCGCGGCGGCGGTGGCGTTCTGCGCCTGCCGGGCCACGGCGCGCCTGGAGTGAGTGAGGACGAGTGAGTACGCTCGGACACATGAGCGAGACCACGTTCTCCTGTGCCCCCGAGCCCACCCCGAGGCCCGAACCGGCGGCCGAGGGACCGTTCGCCGCGTGCGTGCTGTGCCAGGAGCCGACCGAGTACCCGGAGTCCACGAAGGGCATCACCCTGTGCCCGGTCTGCGAGTGGCGGGAGGCCGAGCGCACGGCCTGCTCGGGCTAGCGTCCGTCTTCGGGTCTGCCGGGCGTTCGGGCCCTGCCGGCCGCGTCAGCCGCCCATGAGCTCCGAGACCTTCACGAAGCGGTAGCTGCGGGCCCGGAGCTCCGGGACGATGCGGCGGATCGCCCGTTCGGTGACGGGGGCGGCGCTGCGGGTGCAGTGCATGACGACCAGGGATCCCGGCTTCACCCCGTCGAGGACCTGTTCGGCCACGGCGTCCGCGTCCTTCGCGAAGGCGTCCCCGCTGACCACGTCCCACTGGACCGCGGTCACCCCGGCCGGGGCGAGTGCGCGCAGGGCCGCGTCGTCGTAGCAGCCGCCGGGGAAGCGGAAGTACGGGACGACGTTGACGGCACCGGCGTCACGGAAGGCGTCGAAGGCCCGTTGCACGTCCGTCGTCATGTCGGGCCCGGGGACGGTCGGCAGGCCGTAGCAGGGGGCCGCGAAGGCGTAGTGGCTGTAGGAGTGGTTGGCGATCTCGAAGCGCGGGTCGCCGCCGATGGACCTGGCCTGGTCGGGGTACTCCTCCGCCCAGCGGCCCGTCATGAACACGGTCGCGTCCACCTCGAGCCGGCGCAGGGTCGCGATGAGCTCCGGATTGTCGAAGCGCTCGCCCCGCGCGGCCCGGGGGCCCTGGTCGGCGGTCATGTCGGCGTCGAAGGTCAGTGCGACGACCTTCTCCGTGCCCTTGGCGCGGCGCTCGTACACGGGGGTGAGTCCGCCGGGTCCCGGCGCCATGGTGGGCGGTGCGGCGGGGGCGCGCGCGGGCTTCGGACCGGCCGCCGCCGCGCTCGCCCGCGCCGACGGGCTCGCGGCGGTGGTCGGCTCCTTCGGGGGCGCGGTCTCGGCGGCCTGTCCGCCGCAACCGACGAGGGCGGCGCCCAGAAGACCGAGCGCCGCCATTTTTCGTACAGAAGTGTTCACGACCGGAAGTTAACCGATCAAAGAGGCGAATGCGTGCGACGCGACGCCGGCGATGTCAGCGACGTCAGCACCACGGGCCCGTCACCGCGAACGTCGTCCCCGGCGAGTAGCAGTTCACGTACATCGTCCGGCGGTCCGGCGAGAAGGTGACGCCCGCGAACTCGCCCCACTCCGGGGCCTCCGGGGTCCCGATGTTCCGGGCGCCCCGGGCGATCGCGTACACCTCGCCCTTCCTGCTCACCCCGTAGACGTGCTGCGCGCCGTCGCCGTCCTCGCAGACCATCAGGCCCCCGCTCGGCGCCAGACAGATGTTGTCCGGCGACTCGCCCGGGAGCTGGATGTCGGTGCTCGGGCCGAAGACGACGACGAGCGTGAGCCGGCGCCGGTGCGGCTCGTACTTCCAGACCTGCCCGAAGTGGGTGGCGCCGGAGCCGTCCTTGACGCGCGCGAAGGAGGACACGAAGTACACGGCGTTCCCGCCCCAGTAGCAGCCCTCCAGCTTCTGCGCGTGCGTGATGCCCTTCGGGCCGAAGTCCTGGAGCCTGATGGGGGTCTCCACCGCCTGCGGATCCGGTACGGGGACCCATTCGACGCCCTCGAAGCGGGTGCCGGTCTCCTGGATCACCGAGAGGTCCGGCACGCCCGGCACCCGCATGGCCTCCAGGGCGCCGCCCGCGCGCAGCGAACCGGTGCCGCCGAGCGGCTTGTGGGGGAGGAAGCGGTAGAAGAGGCCGAAGGGATGCTGGAAGGCGTCCTCCGTCTCGTACACGATGCCGCTCGACGGGTCGATCGCGACGGCCTCGTGCTGGAAGCGGCCCATCGCGGTGAGCGGGACGGCCCCGGTGCGGTGCGGGTCGGCGCCGTCGACCTCGAAGACGAAGCCGTGGTCCTTGGCGTAGCCGTTCGTGCCGGCCTTGTCCTCGGTCTCCTCGCAGGTCAGCCAGGTACGCCAAGGGGTGGGCCCGCCCGCGCAGTTGACGGCGGTCCCGGCGACGGCGACCCGCTCGCCGAGGACGTTGTTCCGGCCGTCGAGTTCGAGGGCCGTGCAACCGCCCTTGGCGGCCGGGTCGTACGTCAGGCCGGGGACGGTCGGGACGCCGATCTTCCCGGTGACCCGGTTCTCGTGGTTGCGGACGAGGTGCGTCCGGCCGCGGCGGCCGGCGAAGGCGGCCATGCCGTCGGGGTTGCTGGGGACGAGGCCCTCGCCGGAGCGGAGCGGATCGCCCTGCCGGGAGAGGACCGTGTAGCGGAAGCCTGCCGGGAGGTCGAGGAGACCGTCCGGGTCGGGGACCAGGGGACCGTAGCCGTCCCGGCTCCCGGCGGCGGCGGCGCTGCCGGCGAAGAGCTCGGAGAGGGCGCCGGTGAAGGCGATCCCGACGGCGGCGGCGCCGGTGCGGGACAGGATCTGACGTCGTGTCGCGGACATGAGGCAACCCACTTTTCCTGTTGGCGGACAGGTGTGTGCTGTGCTGTGACGTGTGACCCGCATGTGTGTATCACGCACTGTGGTGACACGTGAACCATGCGGGCCACAACAGCCCTGTGAGGTGCCTGTGCTGATCCGGCGTCAGGTTCAGGCCAGTTCGGCGGTGAGCGTGATCGTCGTGCCCGTGAGCGCCTGGCTGACCGGGCAGTTCTTCTTCGCGTCCTCGGCGAGCGCCTGGAACTGGTCCGCGTCCAGGCCCGGCACCTCGCCGCGCGTGGTCAGGTGGACGCCCGTGATGCCCTCGCCCGGCTGGAAGGTGACGTCGGCCTTGGTCTCCAGGCGGGTCGGCGGGTTGCCGGCCTTGGCCAGGATGTTCGAGAAGGCCATCGAGAAGCAGGAGGAGTGCGCCGCGGCGATGAGCTCCTCGGGGCTGGTCTTCCCGTTCGGCTCCTCCGTACGGGCCGGCCAGGAGACGTCGTACGAGCCGAGTCCGGAGGAGTCGAGGGTGACGACACCGGAGCCCTTGAGGAGGTCGCCCTGCCAGACGGTGTGTGCGTGACGCACGGTGGCCATGTGAATCCCTTTCGATCGGGTACGGCCACCAAGCTACTGCGAGACCCCGGGCTACTGCGCGACGAGCCCCTTCGCGTCGCGGGCGAGCGCGGTGAGCCGGGAGATCGCCCGGAAGTACTTCTTGCGGTAGCCGCCGTTCAGCATCTCGTCGCTGAAGAGCCGGTCGAAGGGGAGGCCGGAGGCGAGGACCGGTATCTCGCGGTCGTAGAGCCGGTCGGCCAGGACGACGAGCCGCAGCGCCGTCGACTGGTCGGGGACGGACCGCACGTCGGTGAGGCAGACGGCGGAGAGGTCGTCGGTGAGCGCGCCGTACCGGCTCGGATGCACCTTGGCCAGGTGTTCGAGCAGGTGCGGGAAGTCGTCGAGGGAGGCGCCCGGCGTGGCGTACGCGGTCTCCGTGACGACCTGGTCGGAGTACGGGGCCGGGGCTTCGGGGAGGCCGCGGTGGCGGTAGTCCTCGCCGTCGATCCGCAGCGGCATGAAGTGGGCGGAGAGGCCCTGGATCTCGCGGAGGAAGTCGGCGGCGGCGAACCGGCCCTCGCCGAGCTTGCCGGGGAGCGTGTTGGAGGTGGCGGCGAGCGCCACGCCCGATTCGACGAGCTTGCCGAGCAGGCTGGAGACGAGGACGGTGTCGCCCGGGTCGTCGAGCTCGAACTCGTCGATGCAGAGGAGACGGTGCCCGCCGAGGGTCCTCACCGTCTGCTGGAAGCCGAGCGCGCCCACCAGGTTGGTCAGCTCGACGAAGGTGCCGAACGCCTTGAGCGCGGGCTCGGCGGGGGTCGCGTGCCAGAGCGAGGCGAGCAGGTGGGTCTTGCCGACGCCGTAGCCGCCGTCCAGGTAGACCCCGCGCGGCCCGGTGGGGGCGGCCGGCTTCCTGGCGAACCAGCGGCGCTTCCCGGCACCGGAGGCGTGCGCTCCGCCCAGGCCCCCGGCGAACTGGCTCAGCGCCTTGACGGCGTCCGTCTGGCTGGGCTGGTTCGGGTCCGGCAGGTACGTGTCGAACCGTACGGAGTCGAAGCGCGGCGGCGGCACCATCTCCGCGACGAGGCGGTCGGCGGGGACGTGGGGCTCTCGGGAGCAGAGCGAAAGCGGGGCCGCCGGGGCGGAAGCGGCTTCGGTGAGGGCACGGGTCGACACAGTTCCCCACTGTAAGCGCCATGTCAGACTGCGAGGATGCGACGACTGTTCCCTGTGACGGACATGACAGCCCACGTGACCACCGTCGGAGGGCCGGCGGCCGGGCCGGACGCCGCGGACCCGGCCGTGGCCGGGGCGGACGCCGTCGGTGCGGGCGGGGGCGGCCGCGAGTGGTCCCTCGACGAGCTCGCCGACGCCTACGCGTACCCCGAGCTCCCCGCCCGGGGCTCGTGGCTGCGGGCCAACATGGTCTCCTCGCTGGACGGGGCGGGGCAGCACGACGGGCGCTCCCAGCCGCTCTCCTCCGAGACCGACATGCGGATCTTCGGCACCCTGCGGGCGCTCGCCGACGTCGTCGTGGTCGGTGCGGAAACGGTTCGCCTGGAGGGTTACCGCCCGGCACGCGCGCGTGAGGCCTTCGCGGCCCGCCGCGCCGCCGCCGGACAGGGTCCGGCGCCCGTGATCGCCGTGGTCAGCGCCTCCCTGGCACTGGACTTCTCGCTGCCGCTGTTCACCGAGCCGCTGGTGCCGACCCTGGTCCTCACCGGGGCCGCCGCGCCTCCCGAGCGGATCGCCGCCGCCCGCGCGGCGGGCGCCGAGGTCCTCGTGGCGGGCGACGGGACCGGGGTGGAGCCGGCCCGCGCGTTGTCGGCGCTCGCGGAGCGCGGGCTCCGGCGGCAGCTGACCGAGGGCGGGCCCCGGCTGCTCGGTCAGTTCGTGGCGGCGGACGTCCTCGACGAGCTGTGTCTGACGGTCTCGCCGACGATGACGGCGGGGGACGCCCAACGGATCGCCGGCGGCCCCGGGGTGGCCGTCCCGACACGCTTCTCGGTGGCTTCCGTGCTGGAGCGGGACGGCTTCCTCTTCACCCGCTACCTTCGGATCTGACAATCGGCGGAATTTGTCGTTCCGCTTACCGTCCGCTGGGCACACTTACTGTCGCAGACCCCGTGCGGGCACGGGGAAGGATGGTTTCCGCAGAAGGGCTCCTGAGGTGTTCACAAGCGTTCTGATGATCGAGAAGCCCCTGACGTCCGTCGACGTGGAGTTCGTCACCACGCTGCACGGCGACGAGGGCGTGTCCTTCATCGTTCTGATGCAGCCGCGTGGTGACCAGGCCGATGTACTGCTGCGTGCCATCGACGACGTCGCCATGGGCGAACTGAAGGAAGCCGCCCGTGAGGGCGACGAACCGGAGGGCAAGGAGGCCAGGGTCCCCGCCGAGCTGGCCCTGGAGCACTCGCTCCAGGCCCTGAGAAACGCGGGCTGCGAAGCGGTCGGCCAGGTCGTCGAGGACCACCCGCTCGACAAGATGAAGGCGGTGGTCGAGGAGTCGAAGGCGGACGAGGTGATCGTGCTCACCGCCCCGCACTACGTGGAGGAGTTCTTCCACCGGGACTGGGCCTCCAGGGCCCGCCACAAGGTCGGGGTCCCGGTGCTCAAGCTCTTCGCCCACAGTGAGCAGGTGAGCGAGTAGGAGCCCGCGCCCGTGTCCGCGCCCCCTGCACGGGGCGCGGACACGGGCCCCCGGCGTACGGCCCCGGCCCCGGCGTGACCCCTCGTGGCACGCCGGGGTCATCCGGTCGGAGCCACTAGGCTGGGGACTTCCACGCACGACGCACCCCGGGGAGAGATCCGCATGGCACCCGCCATCCCTGCCGCCATGGAACGGCCGCACTTCATCGGCATCGGCGGTGCCGGAATGTCGGGCATCGCGAAGATCCTCGCCCAGCGCGGCGCCAAGGTCGCCGGCAGCGACGCCAAGGAGTCGGCGACCGCCGAGTCCCTGCGCGCCCTGGGCGCCACCGTGCACATCGGCCACGCCGCCGAGCACCTCGCCGACGACGCCTCGGCCGTCGTCGTCTCCAGCGCCATCCGCGCCGACAACCCCGAGCTGGCGCGCGCCGCCGAGCTCGGCATCCCCGTCGTCCACCGCTCGGACGCGCTCGCCTCCCTCATGGACGGTCTGCGCGCGATCGCGGTCGCCGGCACGCACGGCAAGACGACGACCACCTCCATGCTGGCCGTCGCCCTCACCGAGCTGGGCCTCGACCCCTCGTACGCGATCGGCGGCGACCTCGCGGGCCCCGGCACCAACGCGCTGCACGGCGACGGCGAGGTCTTCGTCGCCGAGGCCGACGAGAGCGACCGCAGCTTCCAGAAGTACGACCCCGAGGTCGCGATCGTCCTCAACGTCGAGCTGGACCACCACGCGAACTACGCCTCCATGGACGAGATCTACGAGTCCTTCGAGGCCTTCACCGCCAAGGTCCGCCCCGGCGGCACCCTGGTCGTCGGCGAGCACGCGGGCGCGCGCGAGCTGGCTCGCAGGGTCGCGGACCGCGAGGGCCTGGACGTCGTCACGGTCGGTGAGTCCGAGGGCTCCGACGCCCGCATCCTGAAGATCGTCCCGAACGGGATGAAGAGCGAGGTGACGGTCGCCCTCGACGGCGTCGAGCACACCTTCACCGTCTCCGTCCCCGGCCGCCACTACGCCCACAACGCGGCCGCGGCCCTCGCCGCCGGCGCCCGCGTCGGCATCGACCCGGCCGAGCTCGCCCAGGCCCTCACCGCCTACACCGGCGTCGGCCGCCGCCTCCAGCTCAAGGGCGAGGCGAAGGGCGTCCAGGTCATCGACTCGTACGCGCACCACCCCACCGAGATGACCGCCGACCTGGAGGCCATGCGGGGCGCCGCCGGAGCCTCCCGGCTCCTCGTCGTCTTCCAGCCGCACCTCTTCTCCCGCACCCAGGAACTGGGCAAGGAGATGGGCGACGCGCTGGCCCTCGCCGACGCGTCCGTCGTCCTCGACATCTACCCGGCCCGTGAGGACCCGATCCCGGGCGTCACCAGCGAGCTGATCATCGCCGCCGCGCGGAAGGCGGGCGCCGACGTGACGGCCGTGTCCGACAAGGACGCGGTGCCGGAGGCCGTGGCGGGAATGGCGGGGCCCGGCGATCTCGTTCTGACGATGGGCGCGGGAGACGTCACGGACCTGGGTCCGAAGATCCTCGCCCGCATCGCGGCGAACTGAGGAGCGAACGATGGCGTACGAGGTCGAGAAGCCGGACGAGCAGTGGCGTGCGGAGCTGACCCCGGCGGAGTACCAGGTGCTGCGTCAGGCGGGCACCGAGCCCGCGTTCCGGGGCGAGTACACGGACACGAAGACCAAGGGCGTGTACTCCTGCCGGGCCTGCGGCGCGGAGCTGTTCACGTCGAACGAGAAGTTCGAGTCGCACTGCGGCTGGCCGTCCTTCTTCGACCCGAAGGACAGCTCCGCCGTCGAGCTGATCGAGGACCGCTCCCACGGCATGCTCCGCACCGAGGTCCGCTGCTCCCGCTGCGGCTCGCACCTCGGCCACGTGTTCGAGGGCGAGGGGTATCCCACCCCGACGGACCAGCGCTACTGCATCAATTCGATCTCGCTGCGCCTGGAGCCCGAAGAGGGCTGAGCGTTCCGGCCGAACCGGGGGACACGGTGGGCGGACTTCCCTAGGGTGTGCGGTGACGCACAGGGGGAGACCGCATGGCACGCAGACCGTCGTTACCGCAGCTTCCGACCTACCGTAAGGACGCGGTGACCCGGAAGCTGTGCGCGCACGTCCACCTCGACGAGCACTTCGCCCGCGAGGTGGACACCGAGCTCACCGCGGACCGGATGACGGCCCTCGGGCTCCCCCTGGGGATCCATCTGATCGCCCTCGCCCGCCACGCGCGGGCCGCGGTGCGCCGCTCCGAGCGGCGCGACCGCGTCCTCTCCCGCCTCTTCCTCGCCCTCTGGGCCGGCCTCGCCGTCCTCGTGTGGGGCTTCGTCTCGGGGAACGCCGTCGGCCCGTGGGCGGGCGGCGGGGTGATGGCCGGCTCGCTCGCCGGCGCCTGGTGGGCGGTGCACGCCGCCCTGTCGGCCTCCTGGACCGCGGCCCAGGACGTGTACTGGGGCAGCGCGCGCCCCGAGACCCTCGCGGACCCCGTCGAACAGCGGGCCGAGGACCGCCTCAGGGCGCTCGCCAAGGCCAACGTCGTGCCGTACACGGCGGCCGCCGCCCGCACCGACCCCTTCGTCGGCAGCGGCAGGAAGATCAAGGACGTCGTCTGGCAGCCCATCGACGTCTCGCGGCCCGCCGAGGACCCGGCGAACCCCGGGCGCAAGCTGACCATCGTCCCCTTCGACGCCGTGGACCTCCACACCTACGTCGCCAAGGAGATGGCGAAGATCGCGGGCCTCGAAGGACTCCGGGCGCGGAACCGGCTGTACGTGTGCGGCGACCACGTCCAGCTCCTCGCGGACGAGCTCCTGGAGGAGCCGCAGGGCCGCCCCCGCGCCCAGATCGACACCGACCTCGTACGGACCGGGCTGCTCAACCCCGGGGCCGGGATGCAAACCTTCCTCAGCCTGGAGCGCGTCAGCGACGGCGGCCGGGTGATCGTGACCATGCAGCTGCGGGCCCGGCTCCACCACCCCAGCCTCTCCTGGGAGGTCCTGGTCTTCGTCATCCCGCCCGTGGACGAGGCCGTCTACAACCTGGCGGGCGCCCTGCCGCTCCGCGGTTTCGAGCGGGCCTGGAAGCTGCTCGCGGCCACCCGGCGCGACTGCTGGCCCGGCCTGCGCGGAGCCTGGGGGCGCAACTCCGAACGGCGCGGCCGTGCCCGGGCCCGCGCCCGTGACCTGCGGAACCTGCGGCGGGAGATCGTCGAGCGGCAGGTCGTCTTCGACCACGGGGCGACCGGAAGCATCCGGGAGAGCGTCTCGTCCTGGGACAACATGCTGCACAGCGACCGCTCCGACTCCCGGGACTACCTGCACCGGCTCCAGAGCGGCGTCCTCACCGCCACCGAACGGTTCCTCAAGGACCACCGGGTGGACACCAGTTCCTACGACCAGGCCGTGCAGGTGATCAGCACCCAGACGTACAACATCTCGGGCGACATCCACGGCAGCAACGTCGGCAGCAACGGCACCGTCAACCAGCACGGACAGGGCGGACCGGGCGGACAGCAGGGCGCTCCGGCCCAGCCCGGCCACGTCAGGCCCTGAGGGCCCGAGGGAGAGGAAACCCATGAACACGTACAACTTCCACGGCCAGGTGTCCGGGAGCAACATCGGGGACAACGGCCGGGTGGAGATCCACCAGTACGGTACGGACCCGGCGAGCGCCGTGGCGATGGCGGCCCGGCTCGTCCGGTGGCTCCGCGACGAGGAGGCGGCCCGGGCCGCCGTCGAGCAGGCCGAGGCGGTGCACGGCGAACTCGTGACCGCCGAGCGCGAGGGCCGCCCCGCCGACCAGGGCCGCATCCGGTCCGCGCTCACCGCCATCGAGCCGTACGTGACCGTCGGCAGCGGCGGTCTGGCCCTGGTCCAGGGGATCGCCGGCATCGTCGGCATGTGATCCCCCGGGGGCTCCCTCTCCGGAAGGACGGGACGGCTAGTGGGCGCGGACCTCGGCCCTGGCACCGCCGTCCAGTTCGAGCGCGAGCCCGGACCGCAGCGGCACCGTCTGGCCGGGCACGACCTGCTGGGTGGTGCCGTCGGAACGGGTGCCCGTCCAGGCCGTGGCGGACCGGTTGGCCAGGCCGTACCGCCCCGGCTTCTGCGGATGCTCCACGAGCTCGGCCACCAGGCTCTCCTCCGAGTAGTCGTGCCGGGAGGGCTCGGGGCTCAGGTGGTGCCGGTGGATCCGGGCGGCCCTGCCGAGCATGATGTGCCGCTCCGCCCTCGGCGGCGGGGTGGTCACCACCAGGCGGGGCGGCAGCACGAGGGTGCTGCGGCAGCCGTCCTTCCAGCAGGTGCCGGGCGTGGCGGAGCCCGGCTCCGTCATGTTCTCCCGGCCGCAGTTCGCGCATTCCACCACGGCGTCACGGACGGCCCGCAGCGCGTCCCGCCACTGCGACTCCCGCACCCGGGCCGAGGGCTCCCGCAGCCCGACGGTGAAGTTCTGGACGAACAGCGCCTGCAGGGAGGGCGGCACCAGCGGCCACAGGGCGAGCACGGTGGAGTGCTCGACGGGGTCCGGCCGGTTGTCCGTGTACTGCGGGTCGAAGACGAACAGCGGCTCGCGGCCGTACAGCTTGCGCTCCGCGTTCTCGTCCAGGCAGTGGATCGCCAGCTCGCGGGCGCCCTTCAGCGGGTGGTGGTTCATCAGGAACATGAACAGCAGGACCGAGAGCGAGTGCAGGTCGCTCTGGGTCCCCGGCTGGGCGCCGGGGTCCCCGCGCACCAGCTCGGGGGCCATGAACCCCATGGTCCCCGAGATCCCGCTCTGGTCGCCCTCGACCACCGCGTTGTCGTTGTCGCAGACCAGGACCTCGCCGGTGGCCGGGTCGAAGAAGATGTTGCCCCAGGAGATGTCCCGGTAGGCGATCCCCTTGGAGTGCAGGGCCTGGTACGCCTCGACCGTGTACAGACAGGCGGTCAGCAGGGCCCGGAAGGACGTGCTCACCGTCCGCCGGAACAGCTCGGGAAGACCCCGGAAGCGGTCCGGCCGTACGTCCATCAGATAGCCGAAGCGGTCGTCCCCCGCACTGACGAAGGCCGTCGGCCAGAGGAACCTGTCGTCGTCGAAGTCACGGGTCACCAGGTCCTCGACGACCCGGCGCTGCTGCGGGGTCGCGCTGTCCGGGTAGTACCACTTGAGGGCCTTGACGCTGCCGTCGGGCAGGCCGACCCGGTACACCTCGCCCTGTCCGCCTGAGCCGAGCAGGCGGTCGACGACGATCGTCTGCCCGCTGTCGGTGATCAGCGAGTCTCCGCTGTCGAGCATGCCGCTCATGGTCGTTCTCTCTCCTCGCAGTAGGGGATCCGCGGGTCCACGGGACTGTTTCCGGGGCCCTCCGTGGCCTCGCCCCGGCTCTCGTCCGAGCCCTCGCCGGCGGCCTCGTCGGTGGCCTCGTCGGTGGCCGGGCCTTCGGCGGACCGGCGGGCGAGCACCAGGGTCGTGTCGTCGCCCGAGTGCCGGGACGCCTCGGCCAGCCACCGGGGGATGTCCTCGGCGACGCCCGGCACGCCCCGCTCGGCCAGCCGCCGGTGCAGACCGGCCGCGAACTCGGTGAAGCCCTCGTCCGAGACGAAGCTCTTCGACAGGCCGTCCGTGGACAGCGCCACCAGCCGGGGAGCCCGTACCGGATCGGGCAGCGGCTCCCAGTGCACCCGGACCGACCGCCACGCGTCGCGCATGCACAACGAGGCCGTCTCGTCGCCGAGTTCGACCCGGGCGGGGGCCAGCGGCAGCCGGACCCCGCCGTCGCCGTCCACCACGGTCAGCTCGCCGTCGCCCAGCTGCCAGGCGACGAACAGGTCCGGGGTGAGGACCGCGCCGATCAGGGTCGACCCGTACAGCCGCAGGATCGGCCCGGGGGACTTCCGGTCCTCGTCCGGGGTGGGATCGCGCTCCCAGTGGCCGAGGACCTTGCCCTGCCAGTCCCTGACCAGCCGCTCCGGCAGGCCGATCCGGGCGTAGTCGCGCAGCCGCCCGCGCCAGCCCGCCCGGTCGCGGTCGGCCACGGACATCGCGAACTCGCGTGCCCGGTGGGCGAACAGGTCCGTCGCGTAGTGCGCTCCGACGTGGCTCCGGGGGTACGAGGCCGAGCCGTGGCCGTCCGCGACGGTGAGGATCAGCGGGTCCTCGGCCGTGCCGGTGCCCTGGACCAGGCACCGGTCCTGGTTCCGCGCCTTGTTGACGCCCTGGACGCTCTCGTGGAAGGTCTCCCAGGCCGGCAGCGCGCTCACCACACGTCGTCTTCGTCGTCGTCGTCGGAGAGGACGGGCGGCGCGTACGGAGCCGGCTTGACGCCGGGGTCGGTCGAACCGGCCACCGGCTGCGAGGCCGCCTTGACCGCGGCCGTCGAGGCCCAACGGATGGCGGCGGCCAGTTGCTTGGGGCTGTTCGCGTCGAGCGGGCGCAGCTCCGGATTGGCCAGGAACTCCTGGAGCACGCCGCGGTCGGCGTCCGAACCGATCGCGATGGCGACCCGCACCGCCTTGCGGCCCCACGGGGTGGCGTCGATCGCCTTGAGCCCGGCACGCCAGTCGTCCGTCGGCACGCCGTCCGAGACCAGGGCGATCACCGGCTTGAGGGCCCGCTCGGGCATCGGCGGGGTACGCAGCTCCCCGGCCACCAGGTGCAGGGCCTCGCCCAGGTTGGTCGTGCCGTCGGGCTGCACGTCCTGCCAGGTGAAGTCGTCCACCGCCACGGGGTCCTTGTGGTGCCAGCGGGCGGTGGTGGAGAAGGTGATCGTGCGCAGCAGCAGCTGGGCGGCCGGATTGTCGTGCGCCACCGAGCGCATCTCCGGGATCGCCTCCCGGATCGCGTAGTTCAACTGCCCGATCTTCTCGCCGAGCATCGAGTACGAGCAGTCGAGCAGCCAGATGAAGTGCACCGGGCGGTTCGCCATGGGGCCGCCGGGGATCTCGGTCACGAGAATCCTCCTGTGGGTGGATGAGTGAGTGGATGGGTGGCAATCGGAGGGTGGGAAGGGAAGGAGGGAGAGGGGGAGGGCGCGCGGGGAGCGGCCGGTGGCCGGTCCCGGTGCGAGAGCCGGTCAGGACTCGGACTCCTCCCACAGGAGCCGCAGCTCCTCGAAGAGGCCGGGCAGCGCGTACAGGACGCCGTACACGGCCGCCCCGAACACCACGACGCAGGCCGTCACGAACAGCGCCATGACCACTTTGCGGGACCGCGCCACGCGCGGGGTCACCACCGTCATCCCCGTCGTACCCCCTGCTTCCTCGTGTCGGTGCGGCGCCCCTGCCGGGGGACCGGCCCCCGCGACTCGACCAGCGCGCCGACCCGCAGTCCCGAGCGGGCGAGCAGCCAGAGCACCGGCTCCGCCGCCCGCCGACGCTCGCTGTCCAGGGCTCCGGTGCCGGTGGCCGCCGAGGCGCTGACCGCCCAGAAGCCCGTCGCCTTGAAATCGTGGGTGAAGCCGCGGACGAGCCCGCCGAGGCCGATGGCGCCGAGCCATTCGTCGACCCGGGCCCCCGGAGCGGGCAGCGCCCCGATGCGGTCGAGCACGTCCCGTTTGGTGACCACCACGGCCACCGGGAGGTCGCCGCGGCCGCCGGTGAGCGCGGCGAGTTCGCCGGTGAGCCCCTGATAGGTGTCGACGGGCCCCTGGGCTGCGGGCCGGGCCCCGTCGGCGAGGGTGTCGTCGGCGCCGTGCAGGGCGCGCCGTACCGTACGGTCGGCCAGCACGTCGACGACGAAGAGGACACCGTCGGCGTGGGCGAGGTACTGCTGTTCGCGCACCCGGTCTGCCTGGTGCAGGGACTCGCCCATGGGGTCGTAGAGGTACAGCAGCCGCCGTCGGCGCCCCCTGCCCACCAGGATCATCCAGGCCCGCTGGTCGCCCTGCGTCTTGTGGGCCCAGTCGTTCCGGTCGAGTTGCCGATCCAGTGCCTCGCCGTCCTGCTGGTCGGCGTCCGAGGCGAACTCCATGGTGAGGTTCCCCCGCTCCGACCAGGAACGCAGCCCCGCCACGACGGCCGCCACGAGCATCGTCTTGCCCGAGGAGGAGCCGCCGATCAGGGGGACGTGGACCACCCGCGTGGTCCCCACCGACGGCGGCAACGGCCGCGCGCAGGAAGGGCATTCGGCGGGGGTCCGGCCACGGCCCGAGAGGAGCGAGGAGGAGAGCCGGGCGCCGCACCGGCAGGCGTGCCGGAACACCCCGTACCGCCCGGGCCGCAGCGAGGTGTGGACCGCGCGGCACTGCGGGCAGGGGTGGGCGGCCAGCGGGAACGGCCGGTGGCAGCCGGGGTGCGGGCAGACCGTCCGCACCCCGCGCAGCAGGAGCCAGGCCCGCTCCGTCCCCCGGACGACGGCGACGGTCAGGACCCAGGACGCCCAGACGAGGGCGACGAGGGCGCAGAACACGACGAGCACGAGCGTGTGCAGCGCGGCGGCGAGCAGCGCGGCGACGGTCGCGCCGACCGCCGTGCCCGGCGCCACGAGCCGCATCGTCTGGCGGGTCAGGGTGTTCGTGCCCCGCCGGTCCGTGCCCGGCCGCCGGCCCCGGAAGAGCCGCCCGGTGACGGTGAGCATCCAGTGCGCCCACCACAGCGTCCACAGCGCCCGGTAGGAGCGGCCGACGGCGCCGGCCGTGTCGATCCAGGACTGCTCCGGCCAGTACGACGGGTGGGCGGGCTCCGTGCCGATCGTGAGGACCCGGGTGTCCGACCGCCCCGCCCGGAACGGCCCCAGTGCCCGTCCCGCGCTCCGGCAGGCGGTGGCCAGGAACACCCAGAACGCGTAGACGACGCAGACCAGGAGGGCGGTCACGCCCCAGAACGCCACGAGGACGTCGACGGCGATCCCGGTGAGCTCCTCACCCGTCATGTCGCCCACTCCCTCACCAGCGGCTTTGTCGTCGAAAACCCTCTCGTCGTCATGGGGCTACCTCCCCTCGGGCGGCGCGACGTCGCCACGCCACGGGGACGTCGGCGTCGCCGGCTTCCGCCCGCGCCGCCGGAAGAGGCGGCCCAGGCCGCCCGCGGGCCGGTTCCACTCCTGGAAGTCGGCCGCCCGGTTCGCCGACAGGCGTACGAGCGCGTCCTCCACCGAGAACAGCTCCCCGTCGGACAGGCCCTGGACGACGGGGCGCAGCACCTCGTCCAGGAGCGCCCGCCGCGTCAGGTCCCACCGGGGGCTCGCCCCGGCGTGGGCGGTCCAGGCGACGAAACAGTCCGCCGTACGGCCGGGGGCCGACCGCAGCACGTCGCGGAAGACCGGCGTACGGGCCGCCGAGGCGTAGGCGTCGATGAGGTCGCCGTCGTCGCTGCGGGCCAGCTCCATGAGTTCGCCGCCCGGTCGGTCCGGGCCCAGGAGCCGCCGGGCCAGCACGGCCGTGGCACGGTTCCTGACGTTCGGACGGGCGGACCCGGCGAGCGCCCGGACCCGGGCGGTCCAGCCGCCCTGGGCCGCGCCGGCGTCGTCCCGCCGCTCCTCCATGTCGTGGACGAGCGACAGCAGCCTGAGGTCGTCCTGGACCGAACGCCCGACGGCCTCGGGCGCGGCCGCGAGGAGCTGCCGGGCGAGGAGCGGGACCTCCTTGTCCTCGGCGGGCGCGTCGACCGCGGCGGTCACCAGGTGGTCCCAGGTGCCGGCGGCGATGTGCGGTTCGGCGCCGGTCTCGCTCAGGAGCTGGGAGGCCTCGGCCGCCGTGGGACCGCGGTCGTCCCAGACCAGCGCGACCGCCGTGCGCAGGACGAGGGGGTCGCCGGGGTGGGGCACCCCGGCGATCCGGAGCAGCTTGTGCAGCTCGCCGTTCCGGTCGCGGACCCAGACCTGGTCGCGCTCGCGCACGCGGGCGGCGTCGCCGTCGCGTGACGGGGACGCGGAGCCGGACCCCGCGCGTGAGCCGGACCCCGCGCGTGAGCCGTCACCCGCCGGTACGCCGGACCCGGACCCGGACCCGGACCCGGACACGGAGTTGGACGCGGAACCGGACCCGGAACGTGCACCGGATCCGTCACCCGCCCGTACGTCCCCATGGCCCGCGCCCCCCGGCCGCAGCGTAGGAGCCGTCACGCACATCAGCAGGTGGGGCAGCGCCACGGATCCGCCGATCGGCAGCCGGATCTCCCGCAGGGCCAGGGCGACCCCCGGCGGGTCGTCGGCCGCCCGGGTCTCCAGGAGGACGCAGACCTCGTCGCGCAGGGCATCGGACTCGGCGAGCGCGTCCCGCAGCGCCTCCGCGGTGGCCGCGCCGGGCCGGCTCAGGAGGCCGTCGCGGAACCGCTCGGCGAGGCCGGCCGTCAGGTCGTCGTACGCCACCCCGAGCAGCCGGGCCACCCGCAGCAGTTCGACGACCCGGACCAGCGGCGTGAGCGGGTGCCGGAGCGTCCGGCGCAGCTCCTCGCCCGACTCGGCGGCCAGGTCGCCCCGGTACGGCTCCGGCAGCGCCCCGGGCGGCAGCGGCGGAAGGGCCGTCTCCCCGCCCCGTACGGCCCGGCTGACGAGCCGTGCAGTGAGCGGAGCCGTCAGCGCGGCGGGGACGCCGCCGTGCAGTGCGGCCAGGAGGCCGGCCAGGGCCTCCGAGGGGAGTTCGGGCGTGCCGGGGGCGTTGTCGCAGACGGCCCTGAGGAAGCCGGTGAGCGTCGGCTCGTCGAAGGCGCCGTGGTGGGCGCGGACCCACGCGACCGCGTCGGCCCGCGCGTCCTCGGGGACCGGGATGCCGTGCGCCAGGGCGAGCACGGCCAGCGGACCCGGGGCGAACGGCTCCGCTCCCTCCGTCCCGCCCGCCCGCCGGAGGAGCTCGTGCGCGTCGGCGGCCCAGACGGCCGCCGCCGTGCGCGCCCAGGCGTCGGCCGCCGGGGGCGGGACCGCCGAGGGGTCGGAGCAGTCGTGCACGCTGTACCGGTGCGGCTGCCCGGCCACGGACCTGACGTCCTCGGGGCGGACCCCGATGATCTGCTGGCGGGCCTGCTGCGGACGCCGGGTGTACGTGGTGAAGGTCAGGCCGCGGGCGAACGCGTGGGGCAGCGCGGCGTTCACCAGCATCACCCAGTGCGCGACCCGCCGGGTGTCCTGCTCGGCCAGGACGATCTGCGGGGCGTGCGGGGTCTCGGCGAGGCGCCGCAGATCGGCGAGGACGGCCGCGAGCCAGGGCTGCCGTTCGGCGGCGAAGGCCGCGAGCTCCGCCCGGAGTCCGGCCGGGTGCACCGGGGTGAAGGCGTCGATCGGCGGGGGCGTGCCGTCCTCCGGGGAGTGGTCCGCCCACTGCGGGGCGCCCCACGCGGCGATCGGCGGCAGGTCGCCGGGCAGCCGGTCGCCGGCCGTCAGATGGACGGCGTGGGCGTGGAAGTTGCCCCACCGTCCGCTGTAGTCGGCGCCCGTGTACACGGTGCGGCTGAGCAGTCCGCTGCCGTCGGAGAGCCGTGTGTAGCTGAACATCTCGGGGAACAGGGCGAGGTCCGAGGGCGTGGGCCGCGACGGGGCGTCCCGGGGCGGCTCGTACCCGACGAGCTGTTCGGCCTCGCGGAGCACGGACGACGGGACGCCGGGGGTGACCGCGGTGAACCGGAAGCCGGAGCCGTCCGGTCCGGGCGGCGCCGACGTGTAGTGCATCTGGGGCAGGCTCATGCCGCGGAATCCCCCTTGCGGGCGGCGCCGTCGCGCGGCGGCTTGGCGACCGGGATCAGGCCGCGCCGCCCGAGGAGCCACAGGATCGGGTCCTCGACGCGGACCGGCTGCGGGCCGGACTTGGGCACGTCGGCGGGGGCGTCGGCGGGCGGCGGGGCACCGAGCGCGGAGAGCCCGAAGAGCGACACCGTGGAGAAGTCCCGCTCCAGCTGCCGCCAGAGCGCCCCCGAGTCCCAGCCCTCCATGAGGGACCGGGTCTCCTCGTGGACGGCGAGCCGGTCGGCCTCGTCGAACCGGCCGCCGGAGTGCGGGGTGTTGCGCAGCAGCGGGGAGTGCGGGTCGAGCAGGGTGCGCAGCGTGTCCGTCTTGGTGACGGCGACGGCGAGCGGGGTGTCCACCCGGCCGCGCGAGCCGCCCCTGCGGTGCGAGCGCAGCTGGGTGGCGACGTCGGCGGCGATCTGCAGGGCCGGGGTCTCGCGCGAGGGCAGCGGCGGCCCGCCGCCCTCGGGGAGCGCGTCCCGCACCGCCCCGAGCTGGAGCGGGTCGACCAGCAGGACGATGCCGTCGGCCGCGCTGAGGTACTGGGTGTAACGGGTCATCGACTCGGCCGACTTGAGATCCTCGCCGGCCGCGTCGAAGAAGACGAGCGCCGTGTGCCGGCTGCCCTGGCGGCCCTGCCTCGGCAGGCTCAGCCGGTAGAGCAGCGGGTCGTTGAAGCCGGTCGCGGCGGGCCGGGTCGCGCCGGGCAGCCGCAGTCGCTCGTAGAGGTCCTCGGCCATCTCGCGGTCGCGGTTCTGGCTCTCGTCGCCCATGGCGGCGAGAGCCGCCCCGTACGCCTGCCCGACGCGGTGCCGCAGTTCGTTGACGAGCACCGACACGTAGGTGCTCTTGCCGGAGGCCTTCGCCCCGATCAGCGCGATGATCCGGCTGTCCTGGGCGCAGTAGTCGCTGGGCAGGTCACTGTGACAGGCCGCGCACACCCGCACGGGCGTGGCCACCCCGCAGCGCGGGCACTCGGCGCGCCCGCCTCCGCCGCGCAGCCTGCCGAGACCGCCGGGCGCGGGGAACACCGGGCCCTTCATGTACGCGGCGGGGGCGGCCGCCGCGCCCGTGAAGCTCGCCCACAGGTCGTCCCGTTCGGGGTCGCAGGGGGTGCCCCCGCGCAGTCCGGTACGGGACATCAGACAGCGGTACGGGAGGCGCGAGGCCTGGGAACGGTCGAAGCAGTACGGGCAGATCACCGTCGTCATGTCAGCGCATCACCAGGGTCGAGAGGGCGGGTTCTTGGAGGCGTACGGAGCCGGCGTGCTCGCCGGCCAGGAACGCGCGCAGGGCGTAGGGCGGCCGGAGCTGCCCGGCGGGCAGCTCGCGGACCGTGCGCGGAGAGGCCGCCAGCTCGGCCCCGGTCAGCCGGACGAGGACGTCGCCGTCCTCGGGGTGCCGGGGGCGCGCGGTGGCCGCGTCGCCGACGCGGCCGACGAGCACGAGGTCGGGGAGGCGGGGCGGGGCGACGGGGTGGGCGCCGTCGTCGCGGGAGGAGCGGTCGGGGGAGGAGCCGGGGGAGGAGTCGTCGCGGAGGTCCGCCCCGGTCACCGTCACCTCGACGGCCTCGGGCGTCGCCCTGCGCGTGAGGCCTCGGCGCCGGGTCACGAGGCGGAAGGAGACGACGACGTCCCCGGGGAGGGTGAGCACGGCGGGGGCACGCCGGACGACGACGGTCCGGTCCACGGGGTCCGTGGCGGTCACGGCGTGGGCGGTGTTCTCGGCTTGTGTGGCGTCCGTGGCGTGCGTGGCGTTCACGGAGACCGTCGTGCCCGTGGTGCCCGTCGTGTCCGGCGCGGGAGCGGACGACCCGGCGGGCGGCTCGTGCCGGGAGGCGGCGCGCACGCCGATCCGGGCGGAGGCCGGACCGATCGGCAGCCGCAGCCCCTCCCGGAAGAAACGGGAGCGGCTGACCCGGGTGCGGTCCCGAACTCCTTCCTGCTCCCATTCGACCTCCACCGAACCGGCGTCGGCGGGCCAGTCGAAGACGAGCCGCACGTGTCCGTCGGGCTCGCGCAGTCCCTGGAGTCCGGTCACCGGCGCCGGGACGTCGACCCGGACGGACGGGCCGACGAGGGCCCGTTCCCCGCGTACGGCCACCGCGGCGATCAGCCCCGTGAAGGCGGAGGCCGGCGCCACCGGGTGGGCGGTGCCGTACGCGGCCCAGGGGAGCGCGGCCGGCAGGGCGTCGGTGCGCAGACCGGTGCCCTCGGGCGGTGCCCCCGCCGGGCCGGTCCAGGCGACGAGGCGCACCTCGGCGTCGGCCGCGCCCCGGCCGGCGAACCGTATGCCTCCCTCGGGGTCCGGCACGGCGGTGAGCGCGGTGAGCGCGTCCGGCCACGCGTGGACGACACCGGCGGCCCGCACGCCCTCGGACTCCACGTTCCGGCCCTCGGGCGAGGAGTGGTGGCAGACGACACGGACGAGGTAGGAGCCGGGCCGGAGACCGGTGAAGGTGTACGTGTCCGCGTCGGCGCCCGCGTCGTGGCGCGCGAGCGCCTTCCCGTCGGGGACCGGGCCGTCGGCGGCGCCGGTACCGATGTCGTGCAGGGTGACCGTCACACGGGCGGTGCGGGGCGGGCGGGTCCAGCGGGCCGTGAGCCGCGCGGGCCCGTCGGTGACGGTGAGGTCCTCGACGGCGGGGGCGATCAGGAGCGGCCCGGAGACCAGCGGGGGCCCGTCCGGGACGCCGTCGCGCAGCGGGAACACCGCGTACCGCACCTGGGTTCCGCGCCGGGGGTCGTGGTCGACGGCGGCGCCCCTGGCCCCGGGCGTGGTGGCGGTCGCGGGGACGACGGCCGGCCGGTCGGTGCCCCGGGTGAGGCGGACCGCGCGCCAGCTCCGTCCGTCCGGCACGGGCCAGGAGAGGAGGACCCGGTCGCCGGAGAGCCGGGCCGTGAGCGGGGCGTCCTCGGGGCGCCGGGGCCTGCCCAGCGTGATCAGGCCGCGCGTCGCCGTGTCGTCGTCGGCGGCCAGTCGGAGGGCGTCCAGATAGTGGGTACGGGCCGCTTCCGTGTCCCGGGTGGCGCGTGCGGCGGCGAGCGAGCGGTCGCAACGGCCGAGGCGGTGGTTCAGCCGGGAGGCGAGGTGCGCGAGCGCCGGGTCGGCGCGGACGACGGCGGGGCCCAGGGTGTCGAGGGCCCGTGCGGCGGCCCGTAACCGGCGCTGGTTCCAGAGCCCGCCGAGGGACTCGGCCGCCTTGCGCTGCCGTGCGTCGAGGACGGGCACGGTGGAGACGGCCTGTTCGAGGGCGGCGGCTTCGGCCGGATCGAGCCCGGACGCCTCGCCCGGTGCTCCGGACTCCTGGAGGAGACCGATCAGTTGGTGCAGCAGTACGCGCCGCAGGAGGGCCGGGTCGCGGGTCTGGATGTCGGCGAGGAGCCTCAGGAGGGGTGCCCGCGACGGACGGACGTCGGCGAGATCACGCAGCCGGGCCGCGCTGACGTGATGCCGCCGGTTCCCGGCGCGGAGGAAGAGACCGTCCACGAAGGAAAGGATCTCGCCGTCCCCGACCAGCGCCTCACCGAAGTGACGCACCCCCGCCGTACGCTGATGATTCATCAGATCGACGTACTCGGGCGTGAGCGGGGCGAGGGGTAAGGAACCCAGCGCGCCGGGCAGGCCCAAGCGTTCTCCGAACCCCCGTCGCATCCCCGTCCCTCATGATCGTCCGGCTACCCGCCGGGGGTACATCTCAGCAGAAGTCGTGGCGCTGTGCAGGGGGTTTGCCGCTATTACCGCCCGTGCCGGGTTGGCTGCACAGCGTGTCAAGAGGGCCTGGCGCCGTCGCCGCACAGGTTCGCCGGGTTGGGTGGCCGTGGCGGTCGGAGGGGCGGTGACAGCCGCATGGCCGTCCTCTCGGCGGGCCCTACTCCTGGGGCTGCCAGGCGTAGCGGACGTCCGGCTCGTGTTCCTCGTTGCGCGATCCGTCGGTGTGCTCGACGGCGAGGAATCCGTGCCGCTCGTAGAACCGTCGGGCCGGTCCGTTGACCTGGAACGTCCACAGCCCCAGTCCGCCGGGCCGCCGCTGCTTGGCCACGTCCATGAACCGGTCCCCCACGCCCCGGCCGCGCCACGACGGATCGAGGTGAAGCTGTTCGAGCTCCTCGCCGTCGAGGACCAGGAGCCCGATCACGGAGCCCTCGGCGACGGCTACCCAGGTCTCGTACTGCGGCACGACCACATGGGAGAACCAGTTCCTCACCTCGTCGTCACCATGCGCGCGTCGCACGGTGGGCAGCGCGGCGGCGAAGGAACGCAGCCACACATCGGCGATGCCGGCCGCGTCGGAGTCGTCCGCACGCCGAAACACGAGATCATCACTGTTCACAGTGCGCGACTCTCACAGACGAGGGACCCGGACGCATCCGGGTTTCCCCACCGGATCGGACACCCCGGTGAACCTGTGCGGTCGGAACACCGGGAAGGCTCAGTGGACGGACAGCCCGCCGTCCACGAAGAGGGACTGCCCGGTGACGAACGCCGACGAGGTGCTCGCCAGGAAGACGGCCGCGCCCGCGAAGTCCTCGGCGAGACCGTTGCGGCCGACCATCGTGCGGGCGGCGAGCGAGGCGACCTTCTCGGGGTCGGCGGCGAGGCGCTGGTTGAGCGGGGTCAGCACGAAACCGGGCACCAGGGTGTTGGCGGTGACGCCGTACGGGGACCAGGCCTCGGCCTGCGAACGGGCGAGGGACTCCAGGCCGCCCTTCGACACCCCGTACACCCCGCTCTGCACGAACGCGCGGTGCGCCTGCTGCGAGGTGATGTGGATGATCCGCCCGAAGCCGCGCTCGGCCATGCCGGGACCGAACCGCTGGCCGAGGAGGAAGGGCGCCTCCAGGTTCACGGTCATCGTGGTGTCCCAGACGTCCTCGCCCGTCTCGCCGAGGGGAGGCCGGAGGTTGATGCCCGCCGAGTTCACCAGGATGTCCGGCTCCCCGAAGACGGCCGCCGCCGCCTCCGCCCCGGCCCTGATCCCCGTACGGGTGCTCAGGTCGGCGCTGACCCAGGCGGCCCGGCAGCCGTCAACGGTCAACTCGTCGACAGACGCGACGAGTTCCTTCTCCTTGCGGGCCACGATCACGACACGCGCCCCGGCGCGGGCGAGGGCCCCGGCGATGGCACGGCCGATGCCGGAGCTGCCCCCCGTGACGAGGGCGGTACGCCCTTCGAGGGAGAAGAGACCGGAGAGGTAGCCGCCGGGGGTGGTGCTCATGGGTGTGTCGCTCCTCGCGTCGCGCGTGTACCGGCCCGCCGGTGTGAGGTGACGGGCAGGTACACGCATCCTGTCAGACGCGCAGACGCGGCTCAGAGCAGGTGGTCGAGGAACTCCGTCCAGGCGACGGGCGCCACGGCGAACCGGGGGCCGTCCGGGACCTTGGAGTCGCGGACGTGGACGGTGGAGGGGCAGGTGGCGACTTCGACGCAGTCGCCGTCACCACTGCTGCTGTAGCTGCTCTTGAACCAGGCCAGGTCTGTGGTGCTCATGTTGCTCCTCGCATCTCCCGCAACAGGCTCACGGACTCCTCGAAAGACAGAGCCTGTGCCCGCATCCTGGCATATCGCTTCTGCAGGATGCTGATCTCTTTCGGGTCGGCGATGAGGTGGGCGGCACGCTGTCCCTCGCAGTAGGCATACCACTTGTTCTCCGGAGTCTCCAGGAGTTGCAGAGGCCCGCCCAACCCCGCGTGATGACCGCGCGACTGCGGCATGATCTGGATGTCGATGTTGCGGCGGGCACACAGGTCGAGGACGTGGTCGATCTGCTCCCGCATGACCTCCGGGCCGCCTGTCAGACGGCGCAGTACATGCTCTTCGACGATGAAACTGTAGATCGTGTGGGGGCGCTCCGTGAGCAGTTTCATCCGCTCGACGCGGGCGGCGAGCGCGGCCTCGATCTCGTCGTCACCCAGCGCCGGGATCTGCTCGTCGAACAGCGTCTTCGCGTACGCCGGCGTCTGGAGCAGGCCCGGCACCAGTCGGTTCTCGTACGTGTACAGCGTCACCGCCTGGAGTTCCAGCCTCGCCCACTGGCGGAACCAGCTCGCCAGTCCCGGCTTCCGCGCCAAGTGCTTCGCCGCCGCCCGGATGACCCCGAACGCGTCGAGCACCTCCTCCGCCCGTGCCACGAAATCGGCGGAAGGTAAACGCCGGCCCTGTTCGATCGAGGCGATCGTCGGCACCGAGTAGCCGACCGGCGGCGCGAACTGTTCCTGCGTCAGCCCGGCCCGTTTCCGGAAGGCCTTGACCACCTCCCCGAACGCCTTCAGGCTGTCCGACGCCTCCGGTTCGTTTCCTCCCGGACCTTCGCCCGGTACCTCGTCCGTCACCCCGGCCACCTCCCGCACCCGTGCGCTCGTGTTGAACCGCACCCATGCTCACGGGTAGTGACCGGTACCGTCCAGAGCGTGAACCCGTACGCTGTCGCAGCGTACGGGTTTCTGAGCTGGTAACGGGCCCCGGGTGACGCCACATTGGCCCCATGACCTCCCCCGTGACCCGCGAAGAGACCGTCACCGTACGTGTGTTCGCGCAGCGTTTCAGCTCGACTCCGCGTGGCGCCAGGCTCGCCCGCCGGCTCGCTCTCCACCAACTGCACCGCTGGGACTTCCCGTACGGCTCCGGGATCTCCGAGACCGTCGGGCTGCTCGTCGCCGAGCTCGCCGCGAACGCCGTGACCCACGGCCGGGTGCCCGGGCGCGACTGCGAGCTGAGGCTCGCGTACGCGCCCGGACCGCTGCTCCGGGTCGACGTCTCCGACACCCGGGGCGAGCGGCGCCCGGCCCTCAGGGCCCCGGCGGTTCTCGACGAGGGCGGGCGCGGCCTGCTGCTCGTCGAGGCGCTGGCGTCACGGTGGACGGTGCTCGATCGCGCACCGGTCGGGAAGACCGTACGGGCGGAACTCGACCTCGCCGTTCCGTGAGTCGGTGCTGTCCGAGGTATGCCAGACGGGCACTTCGATGGACCACCTCGTGCCCAGGAAACCGGTGTTCGGCTGGAGCTGAACGGTATTGGGGCCTGGGTGGCCGTCGAGCATGCGCGGTCCGTCCGACGCGCCGAGGCACGTGAAGACGGTCTTGTCCTCCGGTCCGGTGGAACGCAGCCACTTGGCGCCCGTGAACGGCTCGGCGGTGTGCCGTACGAGTTGAACGGTGCCTGTGAACGTGTTCCCGTCGAGGTAGCGGTCTTCGTTCAACCCTTCGACCATGTCGATGATGTTGTGGAGACTGTGATCCTGCATGCACAGGAACGTGTACTGGCTGCCCCGCCTCTCATAACCAGGTTCGCCTTCTACCGCCAGTCGTTCGACTTGCCCGGTGAATCAAGGTTGTTGACGCTTCAAGGGGGGTTACGCGTTCGGCCCGCACCGCTTCTGCGAGCTGAACGCGTTCCTCAGGTGGTCCTGCGGCGCCGGGCCTACTCTGCCGGTCGTGAAGACCGTACGGGCCGGACGTGGCCACGACCCTGATTGCCGACATCGGGCAACCGGGCCGTGACCGGTGTGCTCGCATCGCCACATGAAGCCACCGGGTCGTCTGCCTCATGTGCTCATGTGCTCATGGGCTCATGGGCACGGACACGGTCGAAGGGGGGCGGAAGACGTGGCGGCGATGTCGAACGCGGAGAGTTCCGGCGCGCGGGGGAGGCACGGCCGAGGGAGTCCTGGGGGTGCGTGCGAGCCTCTGGCTGTCGCTTTCGTTCGCGCTGCTCCTGGGCGCGCTGTCGGGACTCGTGATGCTTCCGGCGGCGCAGCATCTCCGCTCGCTCCACAACGGGCAGCGGGCCGAGGCGACGCTGGAGACGAGCGGCCCGTGCATGACGGGCGGGTGCAAGGTCTCGTTCGAGGCCGAGGGGCGGACCGTGGTGGCGGGGCTGCCGGTGGGGAGTGGCGGCAGGTCCAGCCGGATCGGTACCCGCCTGGACGTCCGGCACCAGGCGGACGATCCTCAGGTGGTCGCCCGTGAAGAGGACGTCAGTGGCGGCGGGGCGGCCGTGCTGGCCGTGGTGTCGGGCGCCGCCGCCCTTCTCTTCGCGGTGCTGTCGGTCTGGTCGGCGGTCTTCATGCGGCGGCAGCGGCGCGCGGAGCCCGTCAGGCCGAGCGCGCACGGCTGATCGCGCTCGACGCGGTATGCGAGCACGTCCTGCTCGCCGACGAAGGGAACGAGTCGTGCATCGTGATGCGGGACATCGAGAGCAACGAGTTCTGTCTCGACAGGGCACCGACCTCTCCCAGCACCCCCGAACACCTCGCCGCCGTCGTCGCGGAGCTCAACAGCCGGCCGCGCAAGACGTTCGGGTGGGGGACCCCGGCTGTGGGCATGGGTGAGTCGCTCATTCCGGGAGTCGAGACGGCCCCGCCGGCCGGGGCGGGTCGTGTGTGGTCGCGGGGCGCCATTCCGGCCACGTTGACGCCTCTGCCTGGTCAGGTCGGCGTTCTGGCTGGGGCGCCCCGCGCACGAGAGGCGCGCAAGGGGGAGTGAATAGGGCCGTTTCGTGCCCGGGAGAGTGATCTCACCGGATTCGGGGTGAGGCGCGGGTGTTCGCGTCGGGACGATGGCTGTGTTCGGCATGATCGCCGCCACGCAAAAGGAGACGTCGAAGTATGTCCAAGCCTGTCGTCAACATCTGGGGTACCCCTCCGGGGTCCGAGCGCGCCGCCGTGCAGTCCGCTCCCTGGGACACCAAGTGGGACCTCGGCAACCGGGCCACCGCCAGCGGGACCGCGTGGGTCTTCTACAGCGAGCCCGACCAGCCGGCCCTCAAGCGGCCGGTGATCCTCTCCGACGGCTTCTCTCCGGCGGGAACCGACGTAGACGTTCTGTACGACGGTCTGGAGAACGGGGCGTACCCGTTCGTCTCCACGCTGCGCGCGGCCGGCTTCGACGTCATCCTGCTGGGCTTCGCCGACCGCGCCGCCTCCATCCTCGACAACGCCGAGGTCGCGATCGAGTGCATCATGCGGACGATCGCCGAGCGCGAGGGCGAGCACCCGCTGACGGTGGGCGGCTTCAGCATGGGAGGCCTGGTCACCCGCTACGCCCTGGCCAAGCTGGAGCGCCAGCGGATGAACCACGAGACCGCCACCTACCTCTCCTACGACACCCCGCACCGCGGCGCGTGGCTGCCCCTGGGAGTCCAGGCGTTCGCCCACTTCGTGAAGGACAACTGGGGAGGCGAGGGCAAGCCGCTCTACAACCTCTACTCCGACCTGATCAACAGCCCCGCCGCGCGCCAGATGCTGCGCTGGCACCTCGCAACCGGAACCAACACCACCCTCGACGTCGCCGCCGGCCAGGACAAGGAACGGACCGACTTCCTGGACGCACTGGAGCGGATGGGCAGCTGGCCCCAGATCCCGCGCCTGCTCGGCGTCGCCAACGGAACGGGTACCGGCGCCGGAAACGACATCCCCGCCGACAGCCCCGCGATGGAGACCTCCGGACCGAAGGTGACCGCGCAGCTGCGTACCCAGGGCGAGGGACAGAAGACCGTTGCCCGGATGCAGAAGGAGGGTCAGGACGAGGTCTCGATCAACACCACCGGCTTCCCCGAAATCGACGGCGCCCCCGGCGGGCTCTTCCCCGAGCTCCTCGGCGGCGCCGCCAACTTCGGCGTGGCCGCCCTGCTGGCCAACCTCATCAACACCCCCGACAAGGCGGACCTCGCGCACAACGCCTCCACCTTCGTCCCCACCGTCAGCGCCGTCTCGTCGGCCGCCATCGACAACGGCGACGCCCTCTACGGCAAGATCGACCCGGAGCACAGCGACCTTCACGACTTCCTCTGCGCCACCACCAACGAAGGCCACACCGTCATGACCCGAGAACTCGGCGAGTGGATCGTGACCAAGCTCAAGGACGCGTAACCCCAGCCGGAACGCCCATACGAAGCCAGAGGGGTGCGGGGGGGGGGCGGGGGGGGGGCCCCCCCGCGGCCCCCACGCCCCCCCCCCGCCAGGAAGGGGGGACGGGGGGGGGGGGGAACGAGAAAAAGCCCCCA